>NZ_JBHXSY010000031.1:58584-85852 GCF_042715295.1 Streptomyces sp. NPDC058701
CCGGGCCAGAACGCTCCCGGTGCTCATGGAGCAGGGAACGGCCCGTGCTGCCGGCGAGTTGGTCAGAAGGACGGACCGCCCCTGATGACCCCGGAGGCCGGCACGGGGCGCGCCCGTCCTGCCGGGCCAGGACGCTGCGGGTGCTGGTGGAGCAGGGAACGGCCAACGGCCGGTGTTACCGGCGGGGGCCGGTGGAGGCCGTCGGACGCGGCCGTCGAGGACCCTCAGGCGCGGGCCGGACGGCGGCGTCGCCGGGAGTTGTCCCGGAATTCCGCGTACGGCCGCCGAAAGCGCACTCCGGACGGCGGGTCGTCTCGCAGGGTTCTCTCACAGCGGCAGTCAACAGGGCTGCCGGAGAACCAAGTTCCCGGTATCGGCCTCTCTCTGACTGCCGGCGGATTCCCCGCCCGGACCGAACCCGAGGCGTGACCGATGCCGAACCCGAGGCCGATCCCGAGGCGGTTGCCGATGCCGAGCGTGAACCCGAATCCGGATCCCGGCCCGATACCCGCCCCGAGCCTGATACCCGGGCCGCGGCGGATGCCCGAGCCCCGGCGGATGCCCGGACCGGCGCCCGTACCCCGGTCGGCACCGGCACCGGCACCGGCACCGGCGCCCGGGCCGAAGCCGGAATCCACGCTCAGGGCCGGGCCGACGCCCGCGCCCCGACCCGCACCCGCACCCGCACCCGCGCCCGCGCCCGCGCTACGGCAGGCATCCACCCCCGGCCCGGGGCTCGGGCCCACGCCCGGACCGGCGCCCGTACCCCGGCCGACGCCCGCCCCCGGGGCCGCGCCCGTACCCCGACCGGCCCGGGCACCGGCGCCGGCGCCGGCACCCACGCCCGCACCCGGGCCGAAGGCACCGCCCGGGCCCGCGCCGGAGCCCGTACGACGGTCGGGGCCCGCTCCCGCGCCCGGGGCCCGGCCCCGGGGCGCCGGTCGGCGGGGCGTCCGCCGCGTCCGGGTCGGCGTGCTGCTCGCCGTGCTCACGGCCGCAGTCACCGGGGTCCTCTCCGTGGCGTCGGGCCGGCAGACACCGGCCGGAGCCGCCCAGGAGCAGGGTCCGGCCGCGCTGCCCGCCAGCACCACGGCCGGCTCGGTCGTCCAGATCGTCGCCCACCCCGACGACGACCTGTTCTTCATGAACCCCGATCTGAGCCGCTCCCTGCTGTCCGGCACCGGCGTGACCACCGCGTACCTCACCTCCGGCGAGTCCGACGGCCGCAACGCGGCGAACGGCAAGCACCTCAAGGACCCCGAACAGCCCGCCGACCGCGCCCACTACGCGGAGGCCCGGCAGAACGGCATCCGTGCCGCGTACGCCCAGATGGCCACGGGCGACCGCACCGCCACGTGGCGCCGTACCGTCGTGCCCACCGACGGCGGCGGACGGGCCGAGGTCGACGTCCTCATGGCGAAGCCGCAGGTGAACCTGGTGTGGCTGCAACTGCGCGAGGCCCGCAGCACCACCGGGGACAACCCCGACAGCCTGCGCGGCCTGTGGAACGGCCGGATACCGGCGCTGGGATCCCAGCTCGCCGCCGGCACGCCCGTCCGGGAGCCGTCCGCGTACACGAAGGAGCAGGCGGTGCGGGCGATAGCCGGAATCCTGGAGCGGTACCGGCCGACGACGATACGGATGCAGGACCCGACCCCGGGCCGGTACCCGGAGACCGGCCGCTACACCGACCACCAGGACCACATGTACGGGGCGCGCTTCGCGCAGGCCGCGGCCGCCGCCTACGCGGAACGGGTGCGGGACCGCCCGCGGTTCACGGTCCAGAACTACCTCGGCTACCACAACGGCGCCCTCCCGCACGCGCTGGACCCGCAGACGGCGGCGACGAAGACGGGCTTCCTGAAGACGTACGCCTGGCAGGACCACGAGAACCACTGCGGCAGCCCCTCGGGGTGCGGCGACCGCAAGGTCGCGGGCAACCCCACCGGCCGCAACTGGGCCCAGTCGCTGCGCTACACCCGCGCCGACCACACCTCCTGGCTGACGGAGGGCACGCCGGGCCGCCTCTGGGCGTTCGCCACCCTGGACGGCCGGACCGCGTACTGGACCCGGTCCCCCGGTGGCGCGTGGGCCGGGCCCGACCTCCTCCCGGGCACGGGCATCGATCCCGGCGCCACCGCGGTCCGGCTCCCCGGCGGCCGGATCGCGGTCCTGGCCACCCGTACGCACCTGGGCGCGGGCCCGGCGGACTACCGGCGCGAGGTGGTGTACGCCGACCAGCCGGCCCCCGACGGACCGTTCGGGCCGTGGCGCTCGCTCGGCACCCCCGAGACGGCCGACGAGGACGGCACCTCGGCGATCAGCGCGCCCGCGGCGGCCGTGGACGCCGACGGCCGCCTCACGGTCTACGTCCGCGACGCGGGCCGCACCCTGCGCGCCACCGTCCAGCAGTCGGACGGCGACTTCTCGCCGTGGCAGCGCCTGGGCGGCCGCGACCTCCAGGGCGACCCGGTGGCGGCGGTCGACTCCGCCGGACGCAGCCACGTGTACGCCACGACCGCCGGGTCGGTCACCGCCTGGACGCAGCGCACGCCGGACTCCCCCCTGTCCGGCCCGTTCCCGACGGGCCTGCCCGCGACGACGGTCCCGCTGTCGGCGGCGGCGGACGGCGCGGGCGTCCGGCTGTTCTTCCGCCGCCCGGACTCGGGGGTCGTCCGTACGGCCCTGGTCACGGCGGGACCGGCGGCGCCGCGGGTCTCCGGCCTCGCGGAGGCGGGCGGCCGGGCCGGGTACGGGGCGGTGGGCGCGGCGGGCCGCCACCTGGCGGGCCGCGCCGGTACGGGCACGATCGGCGGCACGGACCTGGGCGGCCCGCCGGCCTGGGCGGAGTCCCGGCTGCTCTACGCGGGCGCCCCGGCGGCGGTCCGGGAACCCACCGGCACGACCACGACGGCGGTCCTCGGCCTGGACGCCCGCCTCCACGTCACGACGACCCCGCCGGCCCGCACACCCCCACCCCCACCCACCTGGCACCCGGCCCTGCGCTGAGGCGGTGCCGAGGTCGTCGGGGGGGCGCACCGGGTCCGTCCGCGAAGGTCACCGACGGGCCCTCGGGGCTGTCACCCGCCGCTCTCCCGGGAAGACTCCGGGCCGGCGGTCGGTGACCGTCGGCCCGGAGGGGTGGAACATGCCCCGATGGGGCGCCGGCCTGCGCCTACAGCACCGGCATCATCTTGCGGAGTTCGAAGGCCGTGACCTCCGAGCGGTACTCCTCCCACTCCTGCTTCTTGTTGCGCAGGAAGAAGTCGAAGACGTGCTCGCCCAGGGTCTCCGCCACCAGCTCGCTGCGCTCCATCAGGGAGATGGCCTCCCCGAGGTTCTGCGGGAGGGGTTCGATGCCCATCGCGCGGCGTTCGGCGTCCGAGAGGGCCCAGACGTCGTCGTCGGCGCCCGCCGGGAGTTCGTAGCCCTCCTCGATGCCCTTCAGGCCGGCCGCCAGGAGGACCGCGTACGTCAGGTACGGGTTGGCTCCCGAGTCGATCGAGCGGACCTCCACGCGGGAGGAGCCCGTCTTGCCCGGCTTGTACATCGGGACGCGGATCAGCGCCGAGCGGTTGTTGTGGCCCCAGCAGATGTACGAGGGGGCCTCGCCGCCGGAGCCGGCCGTGCGGGAGGAGCCGCCCCAGATGCGCTTGTAGGAGTTGACCCACTGGTTGGTCACCGCGGCCGTCTCGGCGGCGTGCCGCAGCAGGCCCGCGATGAAGGAACGGCCGACCTTGGAGAGCTGGTACTCGGCGCCCGACTCGTAGAACGCGTTGCGGTCGCCCTCGAAGAGGGAGAGGTGGGTGTGCATGCCGGACCCCGGGTACTCCGAGAACGGCTTCGGCATGAACGTGGCCTGCACGCCCTGCTCCAGCGCGACCTGCTTCATGACCAGGCGGAACGTCATGATGTTGTCGGCCGTGGAAAGGGCGTCCGCGTAACGGAGGTCGATCTCCTGCTGGCCCGGCGCGCCCTCGTGGTGGCTGAACTCCACCGAGATGCCCATCGATTCGAGCATCGTGATCGCCTGGCGGCGGAAGTCCATGCCCACGTTCTGCGGGGTGTGGTCGAAGTAGCCGGAGTTGTCCGCCGGGACCGGGCGGGACCCGTCCAGCGGCTTGTCCTTCAGCAGGAAGAACTCGATCTCCGGGTGGGTGTAGAAGGTGAAGCCCAGGTCGGAGGTCTTGGCCAGGATGCGCTTGAGGACGTAGCGCGGGTCCGCGAAGGACGGCGAGCCGTCCGGCATCAGGATGTCGCAGAACATCCGGGCGGTCCCGGGAGCCTCCGCGCGCCACGGCAGTATCTGGAACGTGCTCGGATCCGGCTTGGCGATCATGTCGGACTCGTAGACCCGGGCGAAGCCCTCGATCGCGGAGCCGTCGAAACCGATGCCCTCGTCGAAGGCCTGCTCCAGTTCGGCCGGGGCGACCGCGACGGACTTCAGGAAGCCCAGTACATCGGTGAACCACAGGCGCACGAAGCGGATGTCGCGCTCCTCGAGCGTCCGGAGGACGAATTCCTGCTGCTTGTCCATGCCTTCATCCTCGCAGTTCAGACGGCCTGTGCACCACCGCCCCGAGGGCCGGGGGCACAGAGGGGCCGGCCCAGTATCGCCAGCGGTGGTTTCCGCCACATTACGCACCCGTCCAAACCCGCGGCACCCCCGCACTGACCGTGGGCCCGACATGAGCATTACCATCTGCGCCCATGGGGGGCCGGGAGCACACGCGGGCAGGGCGTCACGTACGCCCCGCGCCTCGGCGCGCCCTCCTCCTGACGGCCCTGGGCCTGCTCGTGGGTGCGCTGTTCCTGTGCGCGCGGCCCGGTGAGGTGTCCGCCCCCGCGGCGGCGCCGGACCACGGGACGCACGCCGTCTGCACCTCCCCGTACGAGCTGCCCGGCTGCTCGCCCCTCGCGCACGTCGTCCCGGCCGTGCTGCCCGTGCCCCCGCCCGCCGTGGTCCTGGCGGGCGGCGGACCGCCCGCCGCGCCCGCGGCGTCCGCGCGGGGGCTCGCCGGGCCGCCGCGGCCGCTGGCGCGCGCACCCGACCTGCATGCCCTCCAAGTGCTGCGGACCTGACGGGTCCGGCTTCCGCGTCCACCCACCCCCCTCAGCAGAAGGAACCAGGGCACATGGCCAGCCAGCCCAACAAGTCCGACCGGACTTCAGAGCACCAGTCCCGCCAGGCGCGCATAGCCCAGATGCGCCGGGCCGACCGATCGCGCGACCGCCGCAACAAGGCCATCGCGATCACCACCTCCGCGGCCGTCGTCGTCGGCCTCGTCGGTTTCGGCGCGTGGGTGCTGATCGACCGGCAGGAGGCCCAGGAGCGCAAGCAGGAACAGGCCGCGGCCGCCCGCAAGGCTCCCGTCGACGGCGAGCAGACCTGGGAGGCCAAGAACCTGGGCCGCAACCACGTCGAGACCCCGGTGAAGTACGAGATGAACCCCCCGGTCGGCGGGGACCACCACCCCCGCTGGATGAACTGCAACGGCGACGTCTACAAGAACCCGGTGCCCGAGGTGAACGCGGTGCACTCGCTGGAGCACGGCGCGGTCTGGGTGACGTACAACGAGAAGGCGGCCAAGGGCGAGGTGGACAAGCTCGCCGAGACGGTGGCCAAGACCCCGTACACGCTGATGAGCCCGGTCAAGGAGCAGGCCGGCGCGATCATGCTCAGCGCCTGGGGCAAGCAGCTCACGGTGGAGACGTCGGACGACCCCCGGGTGGCGCAGTTCTTCACCAAGTACGTGCAGGGCCCGCAGACCCCCGAGCCCGGCGCCGCCTGCACGAGCGGACTGGCGGACAAGTGAGCCGTACGCCCCGCACGTACTGGGCGGCCGGCACCGCCGTCCTGCTCGCGCTGCTGTTCGCGGCGGCCGCCACGGTGGCCGCCGCGAGCGGTGACCCGGACCCGGCGGACCGCACCCCGGCGCTGCACTCGGCCGACGCCGGCTTCGCGCGGGACATGGCGGTGCACCACCAGCAGGCGGTGGAGATGTCCTTCGTCGTCCGCGACCGCACCCAGGACGAGGCGGTGCGCAGTCTCGCGTACGACATCGCCAACACGCAGGCCAACCAGCGGGGCATGCTCCTCGGCTGGCTGGACCTGTGGGGGCTGCCGAAGGTGGTGGCGGGCGAGCCGCCCATGGCGTGGATGACCGCGTCCGAGGGCTCCGGCGGGCACGACCAGCACGGCGACAGCGGCGACGGCGGCGGTAGCAGTGGTGGTGACGCAGCCGCAGCGGGCGGCAGCGGCGGTCACGGCGGGCACGCGGCGGCCAAGCCCGGCGCCCTGATGTCCGGCATGGCCACCAAGGAGGAGATCGTGCGGCTGGGCGCCGCCTCGGGGCGGGACGCCGAGGTGCTCTACCTCCAGCTGATGACCGACCACCACGTGGGCGGCGTCGCGATGGCCCGGGGCTGCGCCGAGCAGTGCGTGACCCCGGCCGAGCGGGACCTCGCCCGGGGCATGGTCGAGGCGCAGCAGTCCGAGCTCACCCTGATGGCGGACATGCTGAAGCGGCGCGGGGCCGCGCCGCGCGGCTGACGGGACACGCCCGTACGGTGAGGGGAGGGCGCCCTCTCCTCCGTACGGGCGTACGCGTGCACGCCGCCCCCGGAGGGCGCCCGGGCGGGCGCCTCCGCGCCCCGCCGGTCACGGCGCGCCCCAGCGGCGCACTCAGGAGGTACGCGATGACCACCGCCGGAGAGATCATGCACCCCGGGGCCCAGTGGATCCCCGCCACCGAGACCCTGGACCGGGCCGCTCAGCTGATGAGCCGTCTCGGCGTGGGCGCGCTGCCCATCAGCGACGCCGAGCAGAGGCTCTGCGGCATCCTGACCGACCGGGACATCGTGGTCGGCTGCGTGGCCGTGGGACACGACCCGGCGAAGACGACCGCGGGCGACATGGCCAAGGGCACCCCGCGCTGGATCGACGCGGGCGCGGACGTCTCCGAGGTGCTGGAGGAGATGCAGAGCCACCAGATCAAGCGGCTTCCGGTGATCGAGGACAAGAAGCTCGTCGGCATGATCAGCGAGGCCGATCTGGCCAAGCACCTGACCGACGCGCAGATCGCGGGCTGGGCGGAGAAGGTCTACGCCCGCGGCTGATCCGCGGCGTGCCGGACCGACCGGGCCACGTGCTCCGGGCGGTCCAGCATGACCAGGTGCCCCGACGGCTCGGCGACCTCGAAGCGGGCGCCGATCCGGTCGGCGAGCGCGGCCTGCCGGGACAGCCAGCCGAGCCCGCTCCGGCCCGGCGAGCCGTCGTGGCCCGCGAGCACGGTGGCGGGCGCGGTCAGCGGGTGCGCGGCGCGCAGGGCCGCGAGTTCGGCGGCCATGTCCGGGTAGCGGGAGTTCTCCAGCAGGGCCCCGCGCCAGACCCGGCCGGAGCGGTAGCAGCGGCGTACGAGGTCCCGCGGGGCCGGGTCGCCGCCGCCGGTCCGCGAGAGCCGTACGGTGGCCCGCCGGGCGGCGGGCCCCACTGCGGCCGGCAGCCCGGCCGCGGACACCGCCCGGCCGAGCGCACGGGCGGCCGCGGTGCGCAGGGCGGCGGGGAGCAGCGTACGGGGGTCCTCCTCGACGCTGGAGTCGAGGAGGACCAGCGCGGCGGTGCGGGCGGGGTACAAGCGGGCGAAGGCCTCGGCGTGGAACCCGGCGAGGGAGTGCCCGACGACGGTGACGGGGCCGCCCCATCTCCCGGCAGCGGGCCCCTGAGCGCTACCGAACCCCTGAGCGGAAGCGGTCCGCCGGCCCGTACCGGACTCCGGCAGGTCCAGCGCGTCCAGCAGGGCGGCGATCCGGTGCGCCTCCCCGGCGGTGGTCGGGACCGCGCGCGCCGGGCCGCTCAGACCGTGCCCGGGGCGGTCGAAGCGGACGACGGTGCGCCCGGCGGCGGCCAGCAGGGCGGCGACCGGGTCCCAGTCGAACCAGGCCATGGCGAGTCCGGCGCTGAGCAGGCAGACGGGGCCCCGGCCCTCGACGACCACGTGCAGCGGGACCCCGTCCACCCGGACGAAGCGGCTGCCCCGCGCGGGGCCGGTCACGTGCGGCGCTCCTGGTGGACGGAGTACGCGAGCAGCCCCAGCCAGAGGGCCACCAGCAGCACCTGGAGGCGCTGCCCGGCGCCGAGGGCCCAGTTCCCGTGCCCGGCGGTGAACATCGCGATGGAGGTCAGGGTCCATGCGGTGGCGAGGAGTTCGAGGGCGACGAGCGCCGGCCCGTAGCGGGCGAGCGGGGCGAACCAGCCGTAGCGGCGCGCGGCGACGGTGAGGGCGACGATCCCGGCGAGGGCGCCGCACATGGCGAGGCTGCTGCTGATGGCATGGGCCTGGTGGGTGGCGGGGACCAGCCCGGCGGTCTCGCGGGCGGCGCACTCGGGGTCGACGGTGGGCGTGCAGCTCAGCGGCAACCACGCGTCGGCGGCGGTGGCCGCGCCGAACAGGGTGATCCCGGTCCAGCCGAGGACGGCCCACGGGCGGCGGGACTGCGCGTACCGCGCCAGCCGGAGCAGGGCGAGCAGCCCGCCGCCGAACGCGAGGAGCCCGGCGACGAAGTCGGTGGCCCGGAAGAGGCCGCCGAGCGGCTGGTTCTGGGCGGCGAGCTCGCTGACGTACGTCTGGACGGGGTTGAGGCCCGTGGAGAGGACGACTTCGAGGACCCACGCGGTGTAGGTGGCGGCGCCGAGTCCGATGAGCAGGGCGACCGGCCAGGCGGTCCGCTGAGAGGGGCCGTGTGGGGACATCGTGTGACTCATCCTAGGGAGGCGCGGGGTCGGTCCTACGGGTCGGACAACCGCCCCGGGCAGGGTTTCGATCATGGAGCGCGGAGCCCGGCGAGCCGCCCCCTGGCGCCGCCTGCTGCTGCTCGCCGTGCTGCTGCCCGGCATCGTCACCATGCACACCCTGGGTCGTCCGACTGAGCCCTACGCCATGGAAGACGGCGCCGCGGCCCACTCCGTTGCCCTGACGGCCGCCTCGACCCCGGCCGCCCACCGTGAGCCTCACCACTCCGCGCCCCCGCGGGCCGGGGCCGAACCGGCCGCGGGCCTTCCCGGCACCCCCGCCGGACCCGGGGCGCGGGGCGCGCCGGTCTGCCCGGGAGCCGGATCCACCCTCGTGGCCGCGCGCTCCTCGCCCGGCCGCGAGATGACGGTGCCCCACACCGTGGACGAGGGCCAGGCACGCCCTGTCCGGCTGCCCCGATGACGACGGTGCCCGGCCACCGGCCCTGACGCAGCGCCACACGGTACGGGTCGGGCCCGGCCGGGCCGGACCGTACGGAAATCAGCTGGACGCGGGGCGGCGGCGTGGGACTCTTACGGAGATCACGACAGCCGCGACAGAAGGACGCCTCCGCCGGTATGAGCACTCCGCCGAATCCGCCCAGCAACCCGACCGGCCCGCCGACGGAGCCGGACGGTACGCCGATACCCGAAGCGGCCTCCATACCGGCGCCGCCCGCGCGGACCCTGTCCTTCGACAAGACCCCGGCTCCGGAGCAGGTCCCGGCCGCGCCCGGGGCCCCGGCCGACGCCACCCCGGCCGATGACCCCGCCGCGCCGTTCGCGCCGCCCGCGCCGCCCGTCCAGGACCCCGCCCCCGCCGCGGTCGGGACCGGCGCCGACTCCCCGGCCGCTCCCGCCGGCGCCCCCGCCTTCGGGCCGGCGCCCTCGGCGTTCGCGCCGCCCACCCCGCCCGCTGCCCCGTCCCCGCCGCCGTTCGGCGCGGGCCCCGGCGGACCGGCCGCCCCCGCGGGCCCCGGCGGACCCACGGGCCCCGGCGCGGGCAACCCCTGGGCGCAGCCCGGCCCCGGCTACGGCTACGGCGGCGGCACCGCCTACGCCGGGTACGCGCAGGGCCCGCCGACCGCCAACGGCATGGCGGTCGCCTCCCTGGTCCTCGGCATCGGCGGCGTCCTGCTCGGCCTCGTCCCGCTGTTCTTCTGGGTCGGCGGCCTCCTGGCCGCGACCGGCCTGGGCCTCGGCATCGCCGCCCTCGTCCGCGCCTCCAACGGCGCCCCGCGCAAGACCATGTCGATCGTCGGCACCGTCCTGGGCGTCCTCGGCATCGGGGCGTCCGTCGGCGGCTTCTTCCTGACCGCGTACGTCATGGACGAGGCGACCGACCACATCGAGCGCAGCGTCGACCGCCAGCAGCGCGAGCTGGACGAGCTCTACCCCGACGACGAGGCCTGGCCGTCGGAGTCGGCCGCGCCGTCGCCCTCCCGGGTCCCCGGCCTGGACACCGCGCTGCCCTTCGGCGAGACCTTCGCGTACCCGGACGGCGTCAAGGTGAGCCTCTCGGGGCTGAAGAAGTACAAGCCGGAGACCTTGTACGGCCAGGAGAAGGTGAAGAACGCGGTCCAGATGACCATCACCATCACCAACGACTCCACGAAGCCGCACGAGGTGATCTACGCCGTGCCCAACGTCCGTGACGACAAGGGCATGACGGCCAAGCTCCTCTTCGACGGCACCGTGCCGAAGATGATCAGCGGCACGATCCTGCCGGGCGCCTCCGCCAGCGGCGTCGTGGCCTTCGAGGTGCCCGAGGGCACCAGGACCGTCAGCGCGGACATCTCCGCGGGCACCCTGCTCGACGACGTGCAGTACACCGGGCCGATCGGCTGAGCCGAGCCCCCAAACGGGCGGGGCCCAGGACATCGCGTCAGAAAGACGATTAGACTGGGCCCCGTGCCTCAACTACGCCTCGCTCTGAATCAGATCGACTCGCACGTTGGCAACATCGCCGCGAATGCCGACTCGGTCGTCCACTGGACCCGGCACTCCGCCGAGCAGGGCGCCCACCTGGTGGCGTTCCCGGAAATGATGCTGACCGGGTACCCCGTCGAGGACCTCGCCCTGCGCGGGTCCTTCGTCGAGGCGTCCCGCACCGCGCTGCGCGAGCTCGCCGAACGCCTCGCGGCCGAGGGCTTCGGAGAACTGCCGGTCGTCGTCGGCTACCTCGACCGCACCGAGCAGGCCGTACCCCGGCTGGGCAAACCGGCCGGTTCGCCGGAGAACGCGGCGGCCGTCCTGCACCGCGGGCGGGTGGCGCTCCGGTTCGCCAAGCACCACCTCCCCAACTACGGCGTGTTCGACGAGTTCCGGTACTTCGTGCCGGGCGACACCCAGCCGGTCGTGAGGGTCCGCGGCGTGGACGTCGCCCTGGCCATCTGCGAGGACCTGTGGCAGGACGGCGGCCGCGTCCCGGCCACCCGGTCCGCCGGGGCCGGGCTGCTGCTCTCGATCAACGCCTCCCCCTACGAGCGCGACAAGGACGACGTGCGCCTCGACCTGGTCCGCAAGCGGGCCCGGGAGGCCGGCTGCACCCTCGCCTACCTCGCCATGATCGGCGGGCAGGACGAACTGGTCTTCGACGGCGACTCGATCGTCGTGGACGGCTCCGGCGAGGTCCTGGCCCGTGCCCCGCAGTTCTCCGAGGGGTGCGTGCTGGTCGACCTCGACCTGCCGGCGGCCCGCGCCGACGCCCCCGAGGGCATCGTGGACGACTGTCTGCGCATCCACCGCGTGATCCTCTCCGAGGAGCCCGTGGAGCCGTACGAGCCGGTGGTGGCCGGCGGCTACGCGGACCGTCTCGACGACGACGAGGAGGTCTACGACGCGCTGGTCGTGGGGCTGCGCGCGTACGTCCGGAAGAACGGATTCCGTTCCGTCCTGATCGGTCTCTCCGGCGGCATCGACTCCGCGCTCGTGGCCGCCCTCGCCTGCGACGCCGTCGGCGCGCAGAACGTGTACGGCGTCTCCATGCCCTCGAAGTACTCCTCGGAGCACTCCAAGGGCGACGCGGCCGACCTCGCCGACCGCACCGGCCTGAACTTCCGGACCGTACCGATCGAGCCGATGTTCGACGCGTACATGGGCTCGCTGGGCCTCACCGGCCTCGCCGAGGAGAACCTCCAGGCCCGGCTGCGCGGCACGCTGCTGATGGCGCTCTCGAACCAGGAGGGCCACATCGTGCTGGCGCCGGGCAACAAGTCCGAGCTGGCCGTGGGCTACTCCACCCTCTACGGCGACTCGGTGGGCGCCTACGGCCCCATCAAGGACCTCTACAAGACGGATGTCTTCCGGCTCGCCGCGTACCGCAACCGGGCCGCGGCCGAACGCGGCGAGATCCCGCCGATCCCGGAGAACTCGATCGTGAAGCCGCCGAGCGCCGAGCTGCGCCCGGGCCAGGTGGACACGGACTCGCTGCCGGACTACCCGGTGCTCGACGCGGTCCTGGCCCTGTACGTGGACCGTGACCAGGGGCTGGACGCCATCGTCGCGGCCGGGTTCGACCCGGAGATGACGGCCCGGACCCTGCGGATGGTGGACGCCGCCGAGTACAAGCGGCGCCAGTACCCGCCGGGCACCAAGATCTCCGCGAAGGGCTTCGGCAAGGACCGCCGGCTGCCCATCACGAACGGCTGGCGCGAGCAGGCATAGGACCACGTGAAGGGGCCCGGCCGCTCCCGGCGGGAGCGGCCGGGCCCCTTCACGTGCGGAAAGGCCTCGGTACGACCGCGGCTACGGCTTGGCGATGACCCGGGCCGCGACCGGGAGGTGGTCGCTGCCGGTGCGCGGGAGGGTCCAGGAGGCCTCGGGCTTCATCCCGCGGACCATGATCTGGTCGATCCGGGCCATCGGGAACTGCGCCGGCCAGCTGAAGCCGAAGCCGTCGCCCGCCGCGCCCTGGGTGGAACGCATCTGCGAGGTGACCTCGGACAGGGCCCGGTCGTTCATGGTGCCGTTGAGGTCGCCGAGCAGGACGACCTTCTTCAGCGGCTCGGAGGCCAGCGCGGCGCCCAGCGCGTCGGCGCTGTCGTCGCGCTGGTTGGCGGTGAACCCGGCGTTCAGCTTGACCCGTACGGAAGGCAGGTGCGCGACATAGACGCCGACGTCGCCGACCGGCGTGGTCACGGTGGCCCGCATGGCGCGGACCCAGCCCATCTTGATGTCCACGGGGCTGCTGGAGGACAGCGGGTACTTGCTCCACACGCCGACGGTGCCCTCGACCGAGTGGTACTTGTACGTCGCCGCGAGGGCCTTCTCGTAGACGGGGACGGCGCCCGACTTCAGCTCGGTCAGGGCCAGCACGTCGGCCCCGGCCGCCGCCACCGACACGGCGGTGCCGCGGGGGTCGGCGTTGTCCGCGTCGACGTTGTGGGTGGCGACGGTGAGGTTGCCGCCGGTGCCGGACTTGTCGGTGACCAGGCCGCCGAAGATGTTCGCCCAGACCACGGCCGTCAGCAGTATCGCGATCAGCGCGGTCGCGGACTTCCGGTACACCGCGCAGGCCAGCAGGACCGGGACGGCCAGGCCCAGCCAGGGCAGGAAGGTCTCGGTGAGGCTGCCGAGGTTGCCGACGTCGTTGGGCAGGTCGGCGTGGAAGATCATGACGAGTGAGATCAGCGCGGCGACGGCGGCGAGCACCAGCCCGCGCCGCCAGATCCCCCGGTCGCCGCGCAAGGCGACCAGACGCCGCCGGAGGCGGGATGCGGAGGGCTCGGGCTCCGAGCCGCCGTGTCCCGTTTCCGTCATGTACGCCTGTGCCATGCCACTGCCCTCACTGCCGTGCTCGCGCTGCGTCCCCGCCCCTTGACCCTAGGCGATGGACGCGGCCTTCCGTGCCGTACGTCACGGCCGCCTTTCGCGACCGTACGTCCGGGAGGACGAACGACCGTGCGCACGGGGTTCCGCTTGTCACGAAACGCGCACATTGGGCCGCGCGGGTCGGGCGTGCCCCCCGTACCACTTCCGTCAGGGGCCGCCCGGATGCCACCATGGTGGGTGAGTCCGGGGACGCCGTGAGGGCGCCTCGAGATGACACAAGGAGCAGTTGCCATGACGCATGCCGTTTCGCCTGCCCGCGAACCCGCATCAACGGCCTCCCCCACCTTGTACGGAGGCACGGGCACCCGGCGCATCACCGTCCGCGACCTGACCCTCGCCAAGGAACGCGGCGAGAAGTGGCCCATGCTCACCGCCTACGACGCGATGACCGCGTCCGTCTTCGACGAGGCCGGCATCCCGGTCATGCTCGTCGGCGACTCGATGGGGAACTGTCACCTCGGCTACGAGACGACCGTCCCCGTCACGATGGACGAGATGACCCTGCTGTCGGCCGCCGTCGTACGCGGCACCAGCCGCGCGCTGATCGTCGGCGACCTGCCGTTCGGCTCGTACCAGGAAGGCGCCGTGCAGGCGCTGCGCAGTGCCACGCGCCTGGTCAAGGAGGCCGGGGTCGGCGCGGTCAAGCTGGAGGGCGGGGAGCGCTCGCTGGCGCAGACCGAGCTGATGGTGCAGTCCGGCATCCCGGTCATGTCCCACCTGGGTCTGACCCCGCAGTCCGTCAACGCCATGGGTTACCGGGTGCAGGGGCGCGGGGACGAGGCCGCGCACCAGCTGCTGCGCGACGCGAAGGCGGCGCAGGACGCGGGCGCCTTCGCGGTGGTGCTGGAGCTGGTCCCGGCCGAGCTGGCCGCCGAGGTGACCCGGTCCCTGCACATCCCGACGGTCGGCATCGGCGCCGGCTCGGAGTGCGACGCCCAGGTGCTGGTGTGGACCGACATGATGGGCCTGACCGGCGGGAAGATGCCGAAGTTCGTGAAGCAGTACGCGAACCTCCGCCGGACGATGGGCGACGCGGCGAAGGCCTTCGCCGAGGACGTGGTCGGCGGTACGTTCCCGCAGGCGGAGCACGCCTTCCACTGACGCGACGGGCGGTGCGCGGCGGCCCGCCGGCAGCGATGCCGGCGGGCCGTCCGCCGCCCGGGCCCCCGGCTGTCGGATCCCCGTCGGTTCGCTGTCGGCCATCTGTCGGTGCTTTGTCAGTGGCGGATGATCCCATGGCGGGCATGACGCGAAACGACAAGAATCCCAACGCCGTGGTGGTGCGGGGACTGGTCAAGCACTACGGCGAGACCAAAGCCCTGGACGGGGTCGACCTGGACGTCCGCGAGGGCACCGTCCTCGGGGTCCTGGGCCCCAACGGCGCGGGCAAGACCACCCTGGTGCGCTGCCTGTCCACCCTGATCACCCCGGACGCCGGCACGGCCTTCGTCGCCGGCTTCGACGTGGTCCGCCAGCCCCGGCAGCTGCGCCGCACCATCGGGCTGACCGGCCAGTACGCCTCGGTCGACGAGAAGCTCTCCGGCTGGGAGAACCTCTACATGATCGGCCGGCTGCTGGACCTCTCCCGCAAGGGCGCCCGCCTGCGCGCGGACGAGCTGCTGGAGCGGTTCTCCCTCACGGACGCCGCGAAGAAGGCCGTGATGAACTACTCGGGCGGCATGCGCCGGCGGCTCGACCTGGCCGCCTCGATGATCGGCAGCCCGGCCGTGCTGTACCTGGACGAGCCGACGACCGGGCTGGACCCCCGCACCCGCAACGAGGTGTGGGACGAGGTGCAGCGGATGGTCGCCGAGGGGGCCACCGTCCTGCTGACCACCCAGTACATGGAGGAGGCCGAGCAGCTCGCCAACGAGCTGACGGTCATCGACAAGGGCAAGGTCATCGCCAACGGCAAGGTCGACGAGCTGAAGGCGCGCGTCGGCGGCCGGACCCTGCGGATCCGCCCCACCGACCCGGCCGACCTGCCGGGCATGGCCCGCTCGCTGGCCGAGGCCGGTCTGGACGGGCCGGCCGGTTCCCAGGCCGTCCCGGACGAGGGCGCCCTGCTGGTCCCGATCCTCGCCGACGAGCAGCTGACCGCCGTGGTGGGCCTGCTGGCCTCCCGGGGGTACGGGATCACCGACATCAGCACCTACCTGCCCAGCCTGGACGAGGTGTTCCTGTCCATCACCGGACAGAAGCCCTCCGCCGAGGACTCCGTTCCCACCGAGAAGACCCAGGAGGTCGCGGCATGAGCACCGTCACCACGAAGCCCACTCCCGTCGCGGCCGCCCCGGCCGGCGGGCCCGTCCCCGCCCGCGAGGGCCGGATCGGCCTGCGCGGCAACCTCCGCCACATCGGCGCCCTGGCCCGGCGCAACGTCCTGCAGATCAAGCAGGACCCGGAGTCGATGTTCGACGTCCTGTTCATGCCGATCATCTTCACGCTGCTGTTCGTGTTCGTCTTCGGCGGCGCGATCGCCGGCAAGGGCAACCAGAGCGTCTACGTCAACTACGTGGTGCCGGGCCTGATGGCCATGATGGGCATGAACATCGCCATGGGTGTCGGCACCGGGGTCAACGACGACTTCAAGAAGGGCGTGATGGACCGCTTCCGGTCCATGCCCATCGCCCGCTCCTCGGTGCTCATCGCCAAGATCGTGGTCGAGCTCGGCCGCATGATGGTCGCCATCGCGATCCTGCTCGGCATGGGCTTCCTGCTCGGCCTGTCGATCAAGTCCTCCGTGCTGGACCTGTTCCTCTCCATCGGACTGGCGGCGGTCTTCGGGTCCTCGCTGATGTGGATCTTCATCCTGCTGGGTCTCACCATGAAGACCCCCCAGGCCGTCCAGGGCATGGCGATGCTGGTCCTGATGCCGCTGCAGTTCGGCAGCTCGATCTTCGCCCCGACGACGACGATGCCCGGCTGGCTGCAGAGCTTCACCGACGTCAACCCGCTGTCCAACCTGGCCGACGCGGCCCGTGGCCTGATCAACGGGACCCCGCTGGGGAACTCCGTGTGGATCACGCTCGCCTGGTCCTTCGGCATCACGCTGGTGACGATGCCGCTGGCCGTCCGCAAGTTCCGCCAGAAGACCTGACCCGCGGACCGGTCCGTTCGGATCGCGTCCCGGACGGACCCCGGCGGGGGCCGGGTCAGATGAGGGCGGTGGCCTCCTCCAGGGTGAGGCCGCCGCCCTCGGCGTGCGCCGCCTCGTACGCCGCGTCGCCCAGCGCCGCTCGCGCCAGCTTCTCGGCGAGGGCGGCTTGGGCGCGCTCGGTGGTGACCGGGACGTGTCCGGGCGGCAGGTGGCGCCGGTAGGCGCCGACGAGGCGCGCGGCGTCCCGCACCCGCTCCCGGCCGCCGGGGGAGGCGAGGGAGACGGACGCCGTCAGCAGGTAGACGGCGGGCAGGTGCGGCGCCACCATCAGCGCGAGCGGGTCGCGGGCCGCGAGCGCCCCTCCGCGGAGCACGCCGAGCGCGTCCTCGAACCTGCCCTCCTGGTTGTCGAGCCAGGCGACCGTGGCGAGGAGTAACACGTCGAAGACGGCGTAGGCGCCGAAGGAGAACTCCTCGCGCAGCGTCTGGAGCTGGGCGCGGGCCTCGGGGATGCGCCCGTTCCGGCCGAGGATGCTCGCGAGGAACATCCGGGCGGCGGGCATGGCCTCGTTGCCGTGCCGTCGGACGGTGGCGGTGATCTCCGTGAGGATCTCCTCGGCCTCCTCGGACCGGCCGGCCTCGGTGAGGGTCCCGGCCATCCGTACGCGCAGCACCGTGACCTGGGCCTTGGCCCCGAGCCGTTCGGCGTGCTCGATCGCGGCCCGGAAGTCCTGGGTGGCCGCGGGGTACAGGCCGCGCTTCTCCAGGGATTCGGCGCGGGCGGAGAGCGCCTCGGCGCAGCCCCAGTCGTCGCCGAGCGCCCGGAAGAGGGCAAGGCTCTCGTCGGCGTCGCGGGCGGCGTCGCCGCCCCAGTCGGCACGGTTGGCGAGGATGTTGGCACGCAGCTGGAGGGCCGAGGCGAGCTCCCAGTCGTAGCCGAGCTCGCGGGCGACGTCCACGGTCTCGTCGATGACCCGGTGCAGCAGCCCGGCGTCGCCGGCGATCATGACGGCGTACACCCAGAGGTTGGCGGGGGGCCGGCAGGTCTGCGGGAGTCCCGGCCGGTACACGGCGAGCATGCGCTCGACCTGGGTGCGGACCTCGGGCGTGTCCCAGGAGCCGTCTCCCTGGTCGCGGGAGGCCAGGCGGATCATCTGGATGCCGCGCCAGCCCTCGGTCAGCAGTTCCCCGGTGTAGGGCGGCGGCGCGTCCACGATCCGCCCGTACACCGGCCCGGCCGGGACGGCGGGCTCCGCGAAGGGGTCGGGTCCGAGGCCGGCGGCGGCCTCGGACCAGTGGCGGGACTCGGCGCGCAGGTCGTGCATGTGCCAGTACCAGACGAGGGAGTGGACCAGGCACAGCACTTCTCCGGCGGCGCGGGCGGCGACGCCCCGGCGCAGGGCGGTGCGCAGGTTCTCGTACTCGGTGGCGATCAGGTCGGCGGCCGCGCGCTGGCCGTGGCCGCGCAGCCGCGGCTCGGCGGTGCGGACGAGTTCGCGGTAGTGGACGAGGTGGCGCCGTTCGGTGGCCGCGCGGTCGTGGCCGGTGCCGGCGAGGCGCTCGGCGGCGTACTCGGCGACGGTCTCCAGCAGCCGGTAGCGCATGGCGGAGCCGTCCGGGCCGGGGGCGGCGATGACGAGGGACTTGTCGACGAGGGAGCCGAGGACGTCGGCGACGTCGTACGAGGGGTCGGCGCAGACGGCCTCGGCGGCGGTCAGGTCGCAGCCGCCGGCGAACACCGACAGCCGGCGCAGGACGGCGCGTTCGGGCCCGTCGAGGAGGTCCCAGGACCAGTCCACGACGGCCCGCAGCGTCTGCTGGCGCGGCAGGACCGTACGGGCTCCGCCGGTCAGCAGCCGGAACCGGTCGTCCAGCCGGTCGGCGATCTGGCGGAGGGTGAGCAGCCGCAGCCGCGCCGCGGCCAGCTCGATCGCCAGCGGCAGACCGTCCAGGCGCCGGCAGATCTCGACGGCGGCGGCCGGGTCCTCGTCCACGCCGAACCCCGGCCGGACGGCGGCTCCGCGGTCGTTCAGCAGCCGCAGCGCGACGGGGTCGGGCAGCGGCTCCACCGGGCGCAGGGACTCCCCCGGGACGCCGAGGGGCTCGCGGCTCGTGGCCAGGATCTGTACGCCGGGGCAGTGGGTGAGGAGCCGCTCGGCGAGTTCGGCGGCCGCGCCGATGACGTGCTCGCAGTTGTCGAGCAGCAGCAGGAGCCGGCGCCGCGCGCAGTGCTCGACGAGGCGGCCGAGGGCGTCGTCCCCGGCGCGGTCGGTGAGCGCCCGCATCTCCTCGGCGGAGGCGCCGCGCAGCTTGGTCTCGCGGGCGCCGAGCGCGGCGAGGGCGGCCTCGGCGACGTCCTCCGGGTCGTCGACGGGGGCGAGTTCGACCAGCCAGACCCCGTCGGGCCAGACCCCGTCGGGGCGGCCGGTGCCGGCGTGCGCCTCGGCGGACTCCTGGGACAGCCGGGTCTTCCCGGCTCCACCGGGCCCGAGCAGGGTGACGAGGCGGGCCCGCGCGAGGTCGGCCCCGATGACGCGGATGTCGTCCTCGCGGCCGACGAAGGTGGTGAGCCGGGCCCGCAGGTTCCCCGGCCGATCGAGGCCGCCCGGCCGGGCGCCGGCGGGGTGCGGGGCGGGGGCACCGGGCCGCTGCCCGGCGTCCGGGGCGGTCGGCCCGGGTCTCGGGCCGGAGCCGTCCGGACGGGGGTCGGCGGCGGGGCGTGCGGCGGCCGGGTGCGGGTCGGTGGCGGCCGGGTGCGGGTCGGCGGGGTGCGGGTCGGCCGGGTGCGCTGCCGGGTGCGGCTCGGCCGGGGGTGACAGGAGCGCGGTGTGCAGGGCGCGCAGCTCCGGGCCCGGGTCGGCGCCCAGGCGGGCGGCCAGGTCCCGGCGGACCGCTTCGTAGGCGGCCAGGGCCTGCGCCGGCCGTCCGGTGTCCCGCAGCGCGCGGATGCGCAGCGCCTGCAGCGGCTCGTCCAGCGGCTGCCCGGCGCAGAGCGCGGTCAGCTCGGGCAGGACGCGCTCCGCCTCGCCCAGGGCGAGGGCCGCGGCGAGCCGGCCCCGGCGCGCGTCCGCCCGTACGGTCTCCCAGCGCGCGGACTCCGCGGCCGAGGGGTCCGGGAGGTCGGCCAGGGCGGAGCCGCGCCACAGCGCGAGCGCCTCCTCGTACAGGGCGCCGGCCTTGGCCGCGTCCCCCTCGGCCAGCGCCGAGGCGCCGGCTCGGGCGAGCCGCTCGAAGCGGTACAGGTCGACGTCCTCGCGCTCGGCGGTCAGCAGGTAGCCGCCCTCCGCGGACCGCACGGCCGCGTGCCCGAGGGCCCGCCGCAGCCGGGCGACCAGTGCCTGGAGGGCGGCCGGGGCATCGGCGGGCGGGTCGCCGTCCCACACCTGGGCGACCAGCAGGTGCGCCGGCACCGCCCGCCCAGGCCGCAGCGCGAGCGCCGTCAGGAGCGCCCGCAGGCGCGCTCCGCCGACGGCGACGGGGCTCCCGTCGTCGCGCAGGGCCAGGGTGGTGCCGAGGATCGCGTAACGCACCGGGCCATTGTCCCCGCAGCGGGACCCGGACCCGCACCCCTTTATCGGCGGGCACCGGGATAGGTTTCGCCGCATGGGTCATCAGGGAAGCCGTGGCGAGCGGCAGATCAGCGCAGTGTTCCTCGGCATCGCGGCCGTCATGGCGGTCACCGGGTGGGCGGTGTGGACCGGGTACTCGACGAGCGCCGGCCTGGCCGTGTTCCTCTTCGTGACCTCGGCGTGGATCGTCTCCCTCTGCCTGCACGAGTACGCGCACGCCCGCACGGCCCTGCACGGCGGCGACCTCTCGGTGGGCGCCAAGGGCTACTTGACGCTGAACCCCCTGAAGTACACGCACGCGCTGCTCAGCATCGTCCTGCCGGTGCTCTTCGTGATCCTGGGCGGGATCGGCCTGCCCGGCGGCGCGGTGTTCATCGAACGCGACCGGATCCGGGGCCGCTGGAAGCACAGCCTGATCTCGGCGGCGGGCCCGCTGACGAACGTGGCCTTCGCGGTCGTCTGCACGGCCCCGTTCTGGCTGGACGCCCTGGACGGGGTCCCGCTGGAGTTCCGCTTCGCGCTCGCGTTCCTCGCCCTGCTCCAGGTCTCGGCGGCGATCCTGAACTTCCTGCCGGTCCCGGGCCTCGACGGCTACGGGGTCATCGAGCCGTGGCTCTCGCACCGGGTGCGCCGCGAGATGGCGCCGCTGGCGCCGTTCGGCCTGATCGCGGTGTTCGCGCTGCTGTGGATCCCGGAGGTGAACACGTTCTTCTTCGACGTGGTGCGCGGCCTGCTGTCCGCGCTGGGCGTCCCGGAGCTGGACACGTACTGCGGCCGCGAGCTCTACACCTTCTGGCGGGACCCGGACGGCATCTGCGCCCTGCCGCAGCGCTGACCCGGCACGACGAAGGAGACGGCCTATCCGGCGGTGCGGGCGGCGGTGGCCTTTTCGGCCTTGGCCTTGCGCTGGTAGTACCAGGCCAGGTTCGACGTGAGGCCGGCCAGCAGGACCCAGATGATCCCGAGGAAACTGCCCTCCACGAAGGCGACGACGGCCGCGGCCACGGCGAGGACGCAGACGATCACGGCGAAGACGGCAAGGCGGGGCATGGGGAGAGCTCCTCGGAAACACGGAACGGGGCAGAGCCCCACCAGTGTCCCCCATGCGCCGCAGTGCTTCCGTAAAGACACTTTCGATCACATCCGGTCCCTTTTGCTCTTTTCCCGGTCTTCCGGGTGGTCCGGCACTACGGTTCGGCGGTACGCGCCTCGCACGGGCGTGCACGGAGCGACAGCCCGGCCCCGCCCGGCCACTCCCGGCGACGCCGGGAGTGGGGGGAAGACATGCAGGAGATCCCGAAGGGCGCGAACGTCAGCCTGACCGCCCTCGGCGAGGACGCCGGCTCGGTGGTCCTGAGCCTGGGCTGGACGAGCGCCTCCGGAGCGGGCGACGCCGACGTGTCGGTCCTGCTCCTCGACGGGAGCGGCCGGGTCCGCAGCGACGACGACTTCTACTTCTACAACCACCCGGCCGCCGCCGACGGCAGTGTGCAGCTGCTGGGGAAGACGCCCGGCGAGAGCGGCGACGAGGACCGCATCAGCGTGGATCTCGCCGCGGTCCCGCCGGACGTCGCGCGGATCGTGGTCGCGGCCAGCCAGTACGGCGGCGCCCGCTTCGGGGACCTCGACGACCTGCGGATGACGGTCGCGGACCGGTCGGGCGAGCCGCTGGTCGGCTTCTGCATCGACGACGCGAGCGTGGAGACGGCGTTCATCTTCGGCGAGCTGTACCGGCGCGGCGCCGAGTGGAAGTTCCGGGCCGTCGGCCAGGGGTACGAGACCGGTCTCGCCGGCCTGGCCACGGACTTCGGCATCTCCGTCGAGGAGGAGCCCGAGCTGCCCGACGCGGACGGCGCCGATGCCCGCGACGCCGACGCGCAGGACACCGGTGCCGACCCGCACGACCCGGCCGGGCGGGAACCGGGGGGCGCCCCGTCCCCCGAGGCCGCCCCGGAGGCGCCGGCGCCGCCGCCGGCCGCAGCCGTCACCGCGGCGCCCCCGGCCGGCACCGGCGCCGCTGCTCCCGGCCCCGCTCCGGTACCGGGCCAGACGCGCGGCCGGGGTCCCCGTACGACGAAGAAGAAGGTCACCCTGCCCAAGGCGGCCGGGAAGTCGCTCGCCGAGAACGACTCCTGGCGGCCCGCCCGGCTGTTCCCCGTGCCGTCCCTCAGGAGCGACAAGGAGCGCGAGGTGCGGGCGACCTCCGTACTGCTGTCCGTCATGGCGCAGGTGCCGGAGCTGGGGCGCCGCCTCACGGCGGGGTTCGGCGCGCCCGCCGGGCGCATGCAGACGTTCACCGAGGTCGCCCTGCCCCACGGCGACGCCCCCCGGCGCCCCGACGGCGTGATCCGGGTGGAGCGCGCGGGACGGCTGTGGACGGCCTTGGTGGAGACCAAGACCAACGGCAACCCGCTGAAGGCCGACCAGGTCCAGGGGTACGCGGACATCGCCGCGCGCCGCGGCTACGAGGCGGTCATCACGCTGTCGAACGACGTGGCGCTCGAAGGCGCCGCCGTGGTCGACGTCAAGATCGACGGCCGGCGCAAGCACAAGGTCAGCCTGTGGCACCTGTCCTGGGCCGAGGTGGCCCACCAGGCGCAGCTGCTGATCCGCCACGAGGGCGTGGGGAACGCCGCCCACGCCTGGCTCCTCCAGGAGCTCCTCGCGTACCTCCAGCACGAGAACTCGGGATGCCACGGATTCCAGAACATGGGCCCCGCCTGGGTGCCCGTGCGCAACGGGATCGAGGACGAGACCCTCTGCCGGGGCGACGCCCGCGCCGTGGACGTCGTGGAGAACTGGGAGCGTCTGATCCGCCAGGTCTGCCTGCGCCTGGGCGGGGAGCTGGGCCAGAAGGCCCTGCCCGTACAGCGCGCCCGGCGCGGCAGTGATCCGCGGGGGCGCCGGGAGGAGGCGGCCGAGGTGCTGTGCACGGAGGGCCGGCTGACGGCGGAGCTGCGCGTCGACGGGACCGGCGGGGTCATCGCGGTCAGCGCCGACCTGCGGACGGGGAAGGTGCGCACGTCCGTCGACGTGCCCGCGCCGGAGGCGGCGTACCCGCTGGCCGCCGCGAAACGGCTGGTGCGGCTGCTGGCGCAGGCTCCGGCCGACCTCCACGTGCAGAGCCTGCTCGGCGCGGAGCAGGGGCCCCGCGGCACGCTGGAGCGGCTCCGTCCGGAGCCGGGCGACCTGCTGCCCCGGGACGGCGCCCCGGTCACCGGCTTCCGGCTGTCGCTGATCAAGGGCATGGGCAACACCCGCGGCAACACGGAGTCCGGGTTCATCCGGAGCGTGGACGATTCCGTCGACCGCTTCTACCACGGTGTGATCGCGCACCTGGGCGCCGCCGAGGGCCGCCCGGGCCGCCGGAGCTGACGCCCCCGGCGCCCCGGCGGCCGGCGGGCTCAGACGTCCGTGACGCGCAGGCCCGCGTGGGCCTTGTAGCGGCGGTTCGTGGAGATCAGGTTGGCGACCAGGGACTCGACCTGGTGGGCGTTGCGCAGGCGGCCCGCGAAGACCCCGCGCATGCCGGGGATGCGGGCGGCCAGAGCCTGGACGAGGTCGGTGTCGGCGCGGGACTCGCCCAGCACCATCACGTCGGTGTCGATCTCGTCGATCGACTCGTCCTGGAGCAGGACCGCCGAGAGGTGGTGGAAGGCGGCCGTGACCCGGGAGTCCGGGAGCAGGGCGGCCGCCTGCTGGGCCGCGCTGCCCTCCTCGACCCGGAGGGCGTACGCGCCCTGCTTGTCGAAGCCCAGTGGGTTGACGCAGTCCACCACGAGCTTGCCCACGAGGTCCTCGCGGAGCGATTCGAGGGTCTTGGCGTGGCCCTCCCAGGGGACGGCGATGATGACGATGTCGCTGCGCCGGGCGCAGTCGGCGTTGTCCGCGCCCTCCACGCCGAGGCCCAGTTCGGCGGCGGCGTCCCGCGCGCGGTCGGCGGCGCGGGAGCCGATGATCACCTTCTGGCCGGCCCGGGCGAGCCGGTAGGCCAGGCCCCGGCCCTGGTCGCCGGTGCCGCCGAGGACGCCGACGACGAGGCCGGAGACGTCGGGGAGGTCCCACGGGTCCTTGGCGGGCGCCTTGGCCGGGGGCTGCTGCGTGCTGTCTGTGGAGGTCATGGGGGCGAGGGTAACCCCGAGATCCACAGAGTCGAACGGCCGCGCGCCCGCCGTCCGGGCGGGCAGGCGGGAACCGGTCCCGCGCCCCCCGCCCATGGTGCAGGATGCCGCCTATGGATGCCGTGAGAGTCGCGCTGCTGCGCGAGGTCCTCGCCGGTACGCGGTGGCCGGGTGCCGCGCGCCGCTTCGCGGGTTCGCTGCGGCGTTCGGTGGCGCCGTCGGGCGGGAGCCTGCTGCTGGTGGGGACGGAGCGGTACGAGCCCTGGCACCTGGCCGCGCACCTGGTGGACGAGGCCGCCTGGTCGGGCCTGCCGGCGCTGGCCCCGACGCTCGTGCGCCACCGGGTGCTGCCCGGGGAGCCGCCGCACCTGTCGGTGGGGCTGGGCAGGCTGGAGGCGGCCCGGCGCGGGTACACGCTGCTGGTGGTGGCCCCGGAGTCGCCCGGCGAGGCGCTGCTGCAACGCGTTCACGACGCCCGGCGTGCCGGGGCGACCGTACTGTCCCTGGACGGCGGGGACCCGGATCTGGGGACCCTCGCGCACGACGCGCTGTCGGTGAGGGAGGGCGCGGCCGAGCTGGACCTGGACACGGTGCAGCACCTGGTCAGCGCCGCCGCCGGGGAGAACGGCCTGCCGGCGCAGCGCGGCCCGCGCCGCTTCCGGGACCGGCTGGCGCGGCTGGCCGACCAGCTGACCGCCCCGCCGCCCAGCCGCTGGTAGGAGCCGGGCCCGGCCGGACCGGGAGCGGGCACCGGCCGGACGGGGAGCGGGGGCGCCCCCGGGAGGCGGCTCACCGGCCGTCCCGCCGCGGCCGTCCCCCGGGACGGTCCGCGGACCGCCTACGGGGTGGCCGCGCCCCCGCCGTCCTCTTCCCCGCGCGTCCTGTCGTTCCACTTCGGGTCGTTCTGCCATTCGAGGTTGCGCTCCTGCGCCGTCTCCATGGCGTGGGTCGCCTCCGCGGGCGTCCCGTACGGACCGAAGCGGTCCTTGGCCGGGCAGTCGGGGCCCTCTTCGACCTTTTTGTGGACCAGGCAGTAGTACCACTCGCCCGGTTTGCCCACCTGTCGCTTCTTGAACAAGGCCATCGCCTTCAGGCTCCTCTCGATGCCGCTCTTGCCGCCATGCTCCCCCATACCCGCTGGATACACTCGCTTGCATGTCCGGTCAGTCACTGCTCGTACCAGGCGAGCTCTCTCCCGTCCGTTCCGTTCCCGGAAACATCCGCCGGCCCGAGTACGTGGGCAAGCCCGCGCCCGCTCCGTACACCGGACCGGAGGTGCAGTCGGCCGAGACCATCGAGGCCATGCGCACCGCCGGCCGGATCGCCGCCCAGGCGATGGAGGAAGCCGCCAAGCTGATCGCGCCGGGGGTGACCACCGACGAACTCGACCGGGTCGCCCACGACTACATGTGCGACCACGGGGCCTACCCCTCGACGCTCGGCTACCGGGGCTTCCCCAAGTCGCTGTGCTCCTCCGTCAACGAGGTCATCTGTCACGGCATCCCCGATTCCACCGTCCTGCGCGACGGCGACATCGTGAACCTCGACGTGACCGCGTACATCGGCGGAGTCCACGGCGACAACAACGCCACCTACCTGTGCGGGGAGGTGGACGAGGAGTCGCGGCTGCTGGTGGAGCGCACCCGCGAGGCCCTCGCCCGCGCCATCAAGGCCGTCAAGCCGGGCCGCCAGATCAACATCATCGGCCGGGTCATCGAGTCGTACGCGAAGCGGTTCGGCTACGGCGTGGTCCGGGACTTCACCGGGCACGGCATCAACTCGTCCTTCCACTCCGGCCTGATCGTCCCGCACTACGACAGCCCGCACGCCACCACCGTCATCGAGCCCGGGATGACCTTCACCATCGAGCCGATGCTGACCCTGGGCACCCACGAGTACGACATGTGGGCGGACGGCTGGACGGTCGTCACGAAGGACCGCAAGCGCACGGCGCAGTTCGAGCACACGCTGGTGGTGACGGACACCGGGGCGGAGATCCTGACCCTGCCGTAGCCCGTCCGGCGGGGCCCGCCGGAGGAGAGGGATTTTTTACCGACAAGACGTCGGGAACAGATTGACTTAGGCAAACCTAAGTAGGAAGATCGGTGTGGCGGCTGAGCCGCCACGCCTGTTTCCCCTTCTTGGAGGTCCGTCTTGGACGCCTTCTCTACGGTCATCCGCGTCGCTTCGCACGAGCAGCACACCGAGGCCGAGACGTCGACCTTCATGAGCGACCTGCTGGGCGGCCGGCTCGGAGTCGACGCGTACACGCGCTACACCGAGCAGCTGTGGTTCGTGTACCGGGCCCTGGAGGACGCGGCCGATTCCCTGAAGGACGACCCGGTCGCGGGCCCCTTCATCCAGCCCGAGCTGATGCGCGTCGCCGAGATCGAGCGCGACCTCGAACACCTGCTGGGCGCCGACTGGCGCGAGAACGTGGTGGCGCTGCCCGCGACCGAGGCGTACGCCGCCCGCGTCGCCGAATGCGCCGCGCAGTGGCCCGGCGGGTACGTCGCCCACCACTACACCCGTTACCTGGGCGACCTCTCCGGCGGGCAGATCATCCGCGACAAGGCGGAGCGGACCTGGGGCTTCGAGCGCAAGGGCGACGGCGTCCGCTTCTACGTGTTCGCCGGCATCTCCAACCCCGCCGCCTTCAAGCGGACCTACCGCGAGCTGCTCGACGCGATCGCCGTGGACGACCTGGAGAAGCAGCGCATCATCGACGAGTGCAAGCGCGCCTTCGACTTCAACGGCGCGGTCTTCCGCGAGCTGGGACAGCAGTTCCCGCTCAGCGCGTAGGTACTCCTCGCGTACGGCTTCACGGTCCGCGGGCGGCGGGACGTCGGCGAGGG
>NZ_JBHXSY010000032.1:0-84910 GCF_042715295.1 Streptomyces sp. NPDC058701
TGTTTATTACCCCCTCGCCCCGCGGCGGCCGGCCCCCGCCCCCCCCCCCGGGCGGGCCCCGCGCCCGGGGGGCGGGCCCCCCCCCCCCCCGCCGGCGTGTGGGGCGCGGGGCCCGGGGGCGGGGCCCCCGGGTGCCGGCCCGGAGGGTTACAGGGCCACGCCCAGCAGGGCGTCGACGGTACGGGAGACCAGGCCCGGGGCGGACTCGTCGTCGCCGCCTCCGGCCAGCTGGAGCTCCACCCAGCGGTCCACGGCGGCCAGCGCCGCCGGGGCGTCCAGGTCGGCGGAGAGGGCCGCGCGGACCTCGTCCACCAGGGCGTCCGCGGGAAGCCCGTCCGGCCGGGACACGGCCGCGCGCCAGCGCTCCAGGCGGGCCACCGCCTCGGCGAGCACCGCGTCCGTCCACTCCCAGTCGGCCCGGTAGTGGTGCGACAGGAGGGCGAGGCGGATCGCCGCCGGGTCGACGCCGGCCCGCCGAAGGGCGGAGACGAAGACCAGGTTGCCCCGGGACTTCGACATCTTCTCGCCGTGCAGGGCCACCATGCCGGCGTGGACGTACGCCTTGGCCATCGGGAACTCGCCCGTCAGCACCTGCGCATGCGAGGCGCCCATCTCGTGGTGCGGGAACACCAGGTCGGAGCCGCCGCCCTGGATGTCGAAGCCCATGCCCAGGTGGTCCAGGGCGATGGCGACGCACTCGATGTGCCAGCCCGGACGGCCGCGGCCCAGCGAACCGCCGTCCCAGCTGGGCTCGCCGGGACGGGCGGCCATCCACAGCATCGGGTCGAGCGGGTTCTTCTTCCCCGGCCGCTCCGGGTCGCCGCCGCGTTCGGCGGACAGCAGCCGCATCGCCTCGGCGTCGAGGTGCGAGACCCCGCCGAAGTGGGGATCGGACTCGACGGAGAAGTAGACGTCGCCGTCCAGGTCGTACGCGGCGCCCGCGTCGCGCAGCCGCTCGACCAGCGGCACGATGCCGGGTATGGCCTCGACGGCTCCGATGTAGTGCTGCGGCGGCAGCATCCGCAGGGCGGTCATGTCCTCGCGGAAGAGCGCGGTCTCGCGCTCGGCCAGCTCGGTCCAGTCGTGCCCGTCGCGCTGGGCCCGCTCCAGGAGCGGGTCGTCCACGTCCGTGACGTTCTGGACGTAGTGAACCTGCCTCTTGGTGTCGAGCCACACGCGCTGCACGAGGTCGAACGCGTTGTAGGTCGCCGCGTGACCGATGTGGGTCGCGTCGTACGGCGTGATGCCGCAGACGTAGATTCGGGCGACGGGACCGGGGGCGAGGGTGATCGTCCCCTGGGTCGCGGTGTCGTGGATCTGGAGGTCGCGGCCCTTGCCGGGCAGGGCGGGGACCTCAGAAGCGGGCCAGGCATGCATGGCATGAGCGTAACCGGACGGATGTTCCGGAAACGAACCGGACCAGCACTGTTGTCTTGATCGACTCCCTTGCGGTCTGGCCGATTCTATGCGTATCGATGCTGGCCGGATCAGACCGGTGGCCACGGGATCGCCGGCCACTGCCCCGTCGGTTTCGGGTGGGTGCCGGTGCGCAGCAGCTGCTCCACCCGGTCCCGTACGGCGGCCACCTCGGCCGCCGTGACGAGCTCCGCCAGCCGGGTGGCGAGCGGCGCCCCGTCGGCCAGTTGCGCGCCGAGTGAACCGAGGACCTCGCGGGCCTCGTCCGTGAGCGGCTCGCCCGCCCACCCCCACAGGAGGGTGCGCAGCTTGTCCTCGGTGTGGAAGGTCACGCCGTGGTCGATGCCGTAGAGGCGGCCGTCGGGCGCGGGCAGCAGGTGGCCGCCCTTGCGGTCGCCGTTGTTGATCACGGCGTCGAGGACGGCCATGCGGCGCAGCCGCGGGTCGTCCGCGTGCACGAGCAGGGCGGTGCGGCCCTCGCCCACCTCGGCCAGGGCGACGGGCTTCCAGCCCTCCGCCGCCTCCTCGCCCTCGACCAGCGCGAGGAGCCCGCTGCCCGGGCCGCCGTCCGCGGTCCCCTCACCGCCGTCGCCGTCCTCGCCCGTGTCCGCGTCGGCCGATTCGATCCAGCGCTGGACCATGCCCTCGCCGTACGGTCCGTCGCGCAGGACGGTCTCCGGTACGAGGCCCCATCCGGTGGCCTCGGAGACCAGGTAGGCGGCGACCTCGCGCCGGGCGAGGTTCCCGTCGGGGAAGTCCCACAGCGGCCGCTCGCCCTTGACCGGTTTGTACACGCAGTCGGTGGCGGCGCCCTCGTACGAGACCGTGCACAGCAGGACGGCGTTGGACGCCTCCCGGATGCGCCCGACGACGGTCAGCTCGCCCAGGGCGAGCAGGTCCCGGTGTTCCCCCGTGGTGCTCACGCCTGGCGCCGGTAGCCGTTCTGGCGCGGGCACACGTGCCCCTCCGGGTCCAGCGGCAGGCTGCACAGCGGGCAGGGCGGTCGGCCGGCGTTGACCACGTCCAGGGCCCGCTTGGCGAAGGCCCGGGCCTGGGCGCCGCTGAGGCGGACCCGCAGCATGGGCGGGCCGTTCTCCTCGTCCTGGAGCAGCCGCTCCTCGGCGTCGGCCAGGTCCTCGTCGGAGTCGGCCTCCACCTCCACCAGGGCCTGCGCCTCGACGATCATCCGCTGCTCCTCGCCGTCCCAGGCCAGAGCCATGGTGCCGACGCGGAACTCCTCGTCGACGGGGACGTCCAGGGGCGCGGTGTCGGACGCCTCGGTGGGGGCCACGGCCGGGACCGGGGCATTGCCCCCGGTACGCCGCACGACCTCGTCCAGCAGCTCGTCCATCCGCTCGGCCAGCGCCGCGACCTGGGTCTTCTCCAGGGAGACGCTGGTGACGCGGGGGCCGGAGGAGGCCTGCAGGAAGAACGTACGGCGTCCCGGAAGGCCGACCGTGCCGGCCACGAAGCGGTCCGGGGGGTCGTAGAGGAACACCTGACGGGGCACGTCCAGTCTCCAAGTCTCGGCGGCGGGGGCAGTCCTGCGCCCCAGTGTGGGCCCGACCACCCTACTGCGCCGTTCGATCACACGGCGCCCGCGCCGCCCCCCACGACGGCGTCGTCCCCGTCCGCGGTGCGCCGGTCCGCCGCCCCGGGCTCTTCGGCCGCCTCGGAGGCCGGGCGCGGCACGAGTGCGCCGAGGTCTCCGGTGTCCCCGAGCCGGAAGACGTACGGCCGGACCGGGGTGTACCGGATCGCGGTGACCGAGCAGGGGTCGACGTGGATGCGCTGGAAGAGGTCCAGGTGCATGCCCAGGGCGTCGGCCACGAGGGACTTGATGATGTCGCCGTGCGAGCACATGAGGAAGACGGCGTCGCTCCCGTGCTCCTCCTCGATCCGCGCGTTCCACTCCCGTACGGCGTCCACCGCGCGGGCCTGCATGGCGCGCATGGACTCCCCGCCGGGGAAGGAGACGGCCGAGGGGTGCTGCTGGACGATCTTCATCAGCGGTTCGTCGGACAGTTCGGAGAGCTTGCGGCCGGACCAGTCGCCGTAGTGGCACTCGCCGATCCGCTCGTCGGTGTGCGGCTCCAGCCCGGGCCGGGCGGCCAGCAGCGGGGCGAGGGTCTCCCGGCAGCGTTGCAGCGGGCTCGTGACGACGGCGGCGAGCGGCACCCCCTCCAGCCGCCCGGGCAGCGCGGCGGCCTGCTCGGCGCCGCGCTCGTCGAGGGCCACTCCCGGGGTCCATCCGGCGAGCAGTCCAGCGGTGTTGGCGGTGGACCGCCCGTGTCGTACGAGGATCAGCGTGGCCATGGCGCAAGGGTAAGCGGTGCCGTCGGCGTGCGGGCCGGCCCCCGGCAGGGAACAATGCCCGGGTGATTGTGGACTGCGCGATGTACCGGAACGGCCGTCGGTCCGAGGCTCCCGGAGACTTCTCCGACGCCCTCGGCGAGGCGCGGGCGACCGGCGGCTCCTTCCTCTGGGTCGGGATGCACGAGCCGTCGGAGAAGGAGTTCGACCACGTCCGCAGGGAGTTCGGGCTGCACCCGCTCGCGGTGGAGGACGCGCTGACCGCGCACCAGCGGCCGAAGCTGGAGGTGTACGACGACTCGCTGTTCGTGGTCCTCAAGCCGGTGCAGTACGACGATGCCACCGACACGGTCACCGCGGGCGAGCTGATGGTGTTCATCGGCGACTGCTTCGTCGTCACGGTCCGGCACGGCGAGGGCGCCCCGCTGGCCGCCGTGCGGCACCGGCTGGAGCTGGAGCCGCAGGTCCTGCGGCACGGCCCGACGGCGGTGCTGTACGCGGTCTCCGACGCCGTGGTGGACCACTACATCGAGGTGGCCGCCGAGCTCCAGGCGGACCTGGAGGAGCTGGAGGCGGAGGTGTTCGCCCCGAACGCCTCGGACACCAAGAACACCGCCGCCCGCATCTACGGGTTCAAGCGGCAGGTGCTGGAGTTCCGCCGGGCGACGAGCCCGCTGCTCCAGCCGATGGACCGGCTCGCCTTCGGGGGCGTGCCGTTCGTCCACGAGCACGCGCAGCCGTTCTTCCGGGACGTGGCGGACCACCTGACCAAGGCGAACGAGTACATCGAGGGCCTGGACCGGCTGCTGTCGGACGCGCTCGCCGCGCACCTGGCACAGATGGGCGTCCGGCAGAACGACGACATGCGCAAGATCTCGGCCTGGGCGGCGATGGCGGCGGTGCCGACGATGGTGGCGGGGATCTACGGGATGAACTTCGACCACATGCCGGAGCTGAGGCACACCTGGGGCTATCCCGCGGTGCTCGTGCTGATGGCGGGCCTGTGCCTGGGCCTGCACCGGACGTTCAAGCGCCGGGGCTGGCTGTAGCCGGCCCCTCCGCTCCCGCCGCGGCACGGGCGCGGCGGGAGCGGAGTACGCGGGTTGCAGGGGTTGCGGGGCGTGGGGAGTGGGGGGTGCCGGGCGCCGCTACGCGAACTCGGGTGCCGAGGTCGGGGCGCCGCTCAGGGCGTCGCGGCGCTCGGGCATGTGCAGCCGCACCATGCGGTGCCAGCCGCTGAACCGCTCGTACGCGTGCATCCCGCGGATCCCGGCGGCCAGGGCGGCCGCCTTGGGCGCGGACCAGCCCAGCAGGCGTCCCATGTGGTCCATGACGGCGAGGCTCACGTCCCGGTAGACGCCGATCTCGGCGAGCGCGCTCTCGCGGAGCACCCGTTGGATCGTCCGGCCGTGGCCCGCGCGGGCCAGGCGCAGCAGTTCCTCGTGGCAGTAGGCGAGGTGGTTGTCCTCGTCGTTGCTGATCATGCGGATGGCCTTGCCGACCTCGGGGTCGTCGCCGAAGTACCGCACGAGCATGACCATCTGGTCGGCGGCGCGCTGTTCGGTGACGCGGCTGTGCGCGAGGTAGACGAGGATGTCCCCCTCGGTCAGCGGCTCGTCGCGGCGCAGCTTGTCGTGGGCCAGGCCGATGCCGCGCCGCTCCAGCAGCATCGTGTAGTCGGTCTCGGGCGGGACGGGGACCGGCGGCAGTCCGCGCTTGCGGAGCAGGGCGTTGAAGATCCGCCCGTGCTTGTCCTCGTCGGCGCCGTGCCGGGTGATCTTGGGCGCGAGGTCGCGCATGCCGTCGGGCACCAGGGCGGCGATGCGGGCGTTCTCCCAGCCGCCCTGGGACTCCCCGCTGGCGGCGATGGAGCAGAACAGCTGGAAGGCGTCGTCGTGGTCGACGATCTCCTGGAACAGGCTGCGGGCAGAGAGCATGCACCGAGTCAAACGCCGCTGCCCCGAGCGGGCAACCGAGGGGTCGCACGACTCGTCCGAATGAACGAACCGGGACGCCGGACCCCGATGCGTAACCCCGCGGGCCCCCGGCGCGTTGTTGGCGGTGTCGGCCGTGGCGGGGAAGACCCCCCGAGCCCCCACCACGGCCGCAGACCTCTCCCCCGGACCCCGCCCCCGCGTACGCGGGGGCGGCTCGCCGGGGACTACGCCAGTCCGGCGAGTTCCATGGCCTCGGTGCCGGCGCGCAGGGCGGCCAGCCGCTCCTCGCGGGTGAAGCCGGCCGGTGCGAGCGTGAGCGTGGTGACCCCGGCCTCCGCGTAGGCCCGCATCCCGTCCGCGATCCGCTCCACCGGACCGAGCAGGGCGGTCGAGTCGATCAGCGAGTGCGGGACGGCCGCGGCCGCGCCCGCCTTGTCGCCGGCCAGGTACTTGTCCTGGATCTCCGCGGCTTCCTTCTCGTAGCCCATGCGCTGGGCCAGCTGGTTGTAGAAGTTCTGCTTCCGGCTGCCCATGCCGCCGACGTACAGCGCGGTGTACGGGCGGAACACGTCGGCGAGGGCGTGCACGTCGTCGCCGAGGGCCAGCGGCACGGTGGGGCACACGTCGAAGCCGTCCATGGTGAGCCCGGCCTTCTCGCGGCCCGCCCGGATGTGGGTGAGCGCGGTGGACTCCAGGTGCTCGGCGGCCGGGAAGATCAGCAGCGCGCCGTCGGCGATCTCGCCGGTCTGCTCCAGGTTCTTCGGCCCGATGGCGGCGATGTAGAGCGGGATGTGCTCGCGCTCGGGGTGCACGGTCAGCTTGAGCGGCTTGCCCGGGCCTCCGGGCAGCGGCAGGGTCCAGTGCTCACCCTCGTAGGAGAGGCGCTCGCGGGTCATCGCCTTGCGGACGATCTCCACGTACTCCCGGGTCCGGGCGAGGGGCTTGTCGAACTTGACGCCGTACCACCCCTCGGAGACCTGCGGCCCGGACACGCCGAGGCCGAGGCGGAAGCGGCCGCCGGTGAGGGAGTCGAGGGTGGCGGCCGTCATGGCCGTCATCGCGGGCTGGCGGGCCGGGATCTGGAGGATCGCCGAGCCGACGTCGATGCGCTCGGTCTGGGCGGCGACCCAGGCGAGCACGGTCGGGGCGTCGGAGCCGTAGGCCTCCGCGGCCCAGCAGACGTCGTAGCCGAGCCGGTCGGCCTCCTGGGCGACGGCGAGGTTGTCGGCGTCCATGCCCGCACCCCAGTAGCCGAGATTGATGCCGAGCCGCATGTCGTCCCCTTACGCAGTACCGGTGTACCCATGAGTAACGTGGGTCTGCGGGGACTGTAGCGCGCCCGGCTCCGCCGCGGCAGTGCCCCAGTAGTCTCAGCGCTCATGGAGCAGAGGCATCTCGGCCGCACCGGACTGCGCGTCTCCCGGATCGGCCTCGGCACCCTGACCTGGGGCCGCGACACCGGCGGGGAAGCCGCCGCCGAGCAGGTGAAGACCTTCTGGGACGCGGGCGGCACCCTCGTCGACACCGCCGACGTGTACGGGGACGGGGAGGCGGAGCACCTCCTCGGGCAGGTCGTCGGGGGCCTCGTCCCCCGCCGGGACCTGGTGATCGCCACGAAGGCCGGCGGCGTGCCGCATCCGGACCGGCGGTTCGACGGCTCGCGCGGGCACCTGCTGGCCGCCCTCGACGCCTCCCTGGACCGGCTCGGCACCGACTACGTGGACCTCTGGCAGATCCACGCCTTCGACCCGGCGACCCCGCTGGAGGAGACCCTGCAAGCCCTGGACCTGGCCGTGAGCAGCGGCCGTGCCCGGTACGCGGGCGTGGCGGGATTCTGCGGCTGGCAGCTCGCGAAGGCGGCGACCTGGCAGCTCGCCGCCCCGGGCACCCGGACCCGGCTCGCCTCGGCCCAGATGGAGTATTCCCTGCTCCAGCGCGGCGTGGAGCGGGAGGTGCTGCCGGCCGCGCTCGACCTGGGCATCGGGCTGCTGCCCTCCTCCCCGCTGGGGCGCGGCGTCCTGACGGGCAAGTACCGCGGCGGCACCCCGGCGGACTCCCGGGGCGCGTCGGAGGCCCTGGCCGCGCTGGTGGAGCCGTACCTGGACGATGCGGCGGGCCGGATCGTGGACGCGGTGGTCACCGCCGCCCAGGGGCTCGGGGTGACACCGCTGCAGGTCGCGCTGGCATGGCTCCGGGACCGGCCCGGGGTGGTCGCGCCGATCGTCGGCGCGCGGACTTCGGAGCAGCTCGCGGCGGCGATGTCGGTGGAGGCCCTTAGTCTTCCGGAGGAGATCTGCCGGGCGCTGGACGACGTGTCGGCGCCCGTGCACCGCTATCCCGACCAGGACTGGAGCACGCTGTGAGCACGGACCCCGCCACGGAAACCCCCGAGGAGCCCGCCGACGGCGCCGTCGGCCCGGAGGGTCCCACGGCATCCGAGCCCGCCCCGCCGCACCCCGAGGAGGCGGCCGCGGAGGCGCAGGACGGCCTGGAACCGGCGGCCGCGGAGGGCGACGTCCCGGGTGCTGAGGACGCCGACGGTGCCGAGGGTGCCGACGCCGACGGTGCCGCTTCGGACGGTGCCGACGCCGACGGTCCGTCCCCGGCGGAACCCGCGGCGGACGCCCCGGCAGTTGCTCCCGGGCTGAGCGAGGCGCAGGCCGAGCTGGCCGCGCAGAAGGTCGAGCGGGAGCGCATCGCCCGGCGCAAGGCCGAACGGGAAGCGCCGGTCGAGGCCGGGGCGAAGCTCAGCGGCCGGGCCGCCGACCTGCTGGCGGCCGTACGGGCCGTGGAGAGCGGGGCCGAGGCGCCCGCCGTGTACTTCGACGAGGGCCCCGCCGCGCCGCGGAAGGCCGCTCCCGCTCCCCCGGCGCCGCGCACGCCCGCGGCCGCCCCCGCTCCGGCGCCGCAAGCCTCCGCCGGGGTCGTGGACGCCGTACGGGCGGTCCTGACCCGCGGCGGCGCCCCGGAGGACCTCGCGGCTCCGGTCGCCGCGGCCCTGGGCGACGGCGCGGCGCAGGAGCTGGCCGAGGACCCCTGGCGGCTCCTGTCCGTCCCCGCGGTGCGCCCGAGCCAGGCGGACGGCTTCGCCCGGGCCCTGCTGGGCCCCGGAGCCGGTCCCGGGGACGAGCGCCGCACCGCGGCGCTGCTGGGCTGGCTGCTGGTGCAGGCGGGCCTCAAGGGGCACACCGCGCTGGAGGCCCCGGTTCTGGAGAAGGCCCTGGCCCAGTACGGCGTACCGGAGCCCGACGGGGCCCTCGCCGAGGCGGTCGCCGACGGCTCGGTGCTGGTGTTCCACGAGCCGCTGGGCCCGCCGCCGGCGGAGGAGGACGCGGAGCAGCCGGTCCGCGTCCTCGTGGGCCTGGAGGGGGCCGCGATGGCCGAGGAGAGCCTGGCCGACGGCCTGGCCCGCATCGCGAGCGCCTTCGACGGCCCGGCGGACTGGGAGGGCGCCGCCACCGGACCGGGCGCCGAGCTGATCCGCGCGGTCGCGGCCAACGGCGTGGTCGCCCACACCGGCGGCTGGGCGGCCCGCGCCGAACCGCTCGCGCTGCTGGCGGCCGCCCGGGAGCTCGGGCTGCGCGCCTGCCTGGCCGCGCACGCCCCCGGCGGCCCGGACTCCGTCACCGCGGCGGGCCTGCTGGCCGGCACGGAGGGGCCCGGGAGGGACGCCGACGGGCGGTTCGCGCTGGACCTGCTGGTGGTGCTGGACGCGCCGCAGCTGGACGTCGAGACGGCGGCCGCGCTCGTGGAGTCCGTCCCGGACGGGGCACGGCTGGTGCTGTCCGGCGACACCGGGGTCCTCGGGTCCGCCGGGGCCGGCCGGGTCTTCGCCGACGTACTGGCGGCCCGTACCTGCCCCGTGCTGGTCTCCCGCACCCCCGACCCGGGCCCGGTCGGCGAGCTGGTCTCGGGGATCGGGATCGGGGAGCTCTACCAGGTCGAAGCCCCCGGCAAGGAAGTCGTCATCGTCCCGGTGCGGGACGCCGGCGAGGCCGTGCACCGCACGGTGCAGCTGGTGGCCGAGTCGGTGCCGCGGGCGTTCGGCATTCCGGCGGACGGTGTCCAGGTGATCACCCCGGGCCACGGCGGTGCGGCGGGGACCCGGGCTCTGAACGCGGCGCTGAAGGAACGGCTGAACCCCGGTCCCGGCCGCTTCGGCGGCTTCGACCCCGGCGACCGCGTCGTCCACGTGCCCTCGCCCGGGCGGGCCCTGCCGGCCCGGGTGGTGTCGGCCGACGCGGAGGGGCTGCACCTGGACCGCGCGGGCGCGCGGGTGGTCGTACCGAAGGAGCTGGTGGAGGGGCAGGTACGGCACGGCTGGGCGGTGACGGCGCACCAGGCGGTCGGGACGCGCTGGCCGGCGGCGGTCGTCGTCCTGCCCGGCGACGCGGCGGAGTCCCTGTCGCGGGACTGGGTGTACACGGCGTTCGGATGCGCGGAGCGGCACCTGTCGGTGGTCCACGGCGTCGACCAAGCGCTGCCGCGGGCGGTGGCGGAGGTCCTGCCGAAGCCGCGTACGACCCGGCTGACGGGCCTGCTGACCGCGCTGGCGGTGTCGGCGCGGGAGCAGCCGCGGTAGCGGTAGCCGGGCGGCGGCAGGCACGCCGTGGCCCACGCCCAGCGGGGCGCGGGCCACGGCGGCCGGGTCAGGCCGGGGTCAGCCCCGGATGGGCCGCTTCGTCCTCGCGGTCGTCCTCGGGCCCGTCCTCGTCGTCGAACTCGTCGGTCTCCTCGTCGAACACGGAACTGACGTCGAACCGGTGCAGGACGTCTTCCGGACCGGTGTGCTCGAAGGGCGAGTTCAGCCACTCACCCGGTTCGGCCACCTCCTCGGAGGCCGCGATCCACAGGGTGGAATCGCCCTCCTCCAGGCCGAACTCCTTGTAGCGGGAGGCGATCTCGTCGGGCTCGTACTCCCCGAAGAGCACGCCCAGCGCGCCCGCGGTACCGCCGTCGTCCACGAGCTCGGCGTCGCGGTCGTGCGCCGCGACACGCTCGGCCTGGGCGATCAGCCGAAGCGGTTCGACCACGGCGTAGTCCCGGCGGATGAGCACGCTGAAGGCGACGGGGTCGGCGGGGCCGGCGTACGGGACGCCGTCCTCGGGCGCGGGAATCTCGAAGGGGGTGACCTCGTCGTAGCGGTCGTAGAGGAGTTCGTCGTACTCCTCGGAGGCGGCGGCGAGTTCATTGAAGGCGGCGTAGACATCCGGGTCCTCGTCCCCGGTCCTGCGCTCGACCGCGGCGAGGTGACGGTCGAGTGCGGCCTTGACCGCCTCGGCGGCGGCGCGTACCTCGGCAACAGTGGGCAGAGCGGCATCAGACATGGAGTAGACGCTATCCGTAGCAGGGCTCTGCCCGCACAATAGATGCGATGCCGGAATACGAATTCGTCGACGTGTACGTACCCCGCGGCGTCCCTCGTAAGGAGGCGACCCGCCTGTTGACCGATCATGCCGAGTACGGGAACTGGGAACTCGACCGCCTGACCCTGCACCGGGACGGCAGCCGCCGCGTGCGGCTGCGCCGCCGGATCATCCGCCAGGTCCGCGCGACCTGGTGACGCCGGTGACGCGGGCCCCGGGGGTGGGGTCCGCGTCACCGGCGGCTTTCACGCCGCGTTGCGGGAGCGCCGGTAGAGCACGGAGCCGGCCAGCAGCAGACCGCCCGCGAGCGGGAGGCCGGCGGTGAGGGCGCTGCCCGCGCCGGTCGCGGCGAGCCCGGGTGCCCCACCGGTGCCGGTGCCCGTACCCGTGCTCGTCCCCGGACCGGGGTGCGTGACGGGGGTGACCGTTCCCGGGCCGGGGTTGCCGGGAGTACCGGTGCCGGGGCTGCCGGGCGTACCCGGGGTGCTGGTGCCGGGGTTGCCCGGGGTGCCGGGCGTACCCGGGGTGCCGGGGTTGCCCGGGGTGCCGGGCGTACCCGGGGTGCCGGGCGTACCCGGGGTGCCGGGCGTACCCGGGGTGCCAGGCGTACCCGGGGTGCCAGGGTTACCGGGCGTGCCCGGAGTGCCCGGGTTTCCAGGAGTGCCAGGCGTACCGGGAGTCCCGGGGTTGCCCGGCGTACCGGGAGTGCCCGGCGTACCCGGGTGGTCGTCGCAGGGCTCGTCGTCCCCGCCGCCCGGGTGACCGGGGTGGCCGGGGTGACCCGGGTGTCCCGGGTGGTCCGGGCGGCTCGGCTTGCCCGAGTGGTGGGCGCAGTGGTTGCCGAAGGCCGGATTGAGGCCCCCCACCACCGTCACCGTGTTGCCGCAGGCGTTCACCGGAGCGTCCACGGGCGCCTGCAGCTGGTTCCCGGACAGCAGTCCCGGCGAGTTCGCCGCCTTCCCCGAGGCCCCGGCGTCCGCGTGCGCGTAGCCCCCGCCCAGGGCGAGGACACCCCCCGCGGCCGCCATGGTGATCAGAGTCTTCCTGGTGACCTGTGCCGGTCGTCGCATCTGTACTCGTCCCCTGGTGTGTACGTGTTCGGGCGTGGTTCCGGCGGCCCGGCCGTACAGGTTCCCCCGCCGCCCCGCCGAAGACCGTAGAACCGGGCCGGAAAGCCCGGCGGCCCCGGAACGCTGGAATGCGTTCCGGGGCCCGGTGGTTCAGACGCGTCAGGCGTTGACGCAGGTGTTGCCGAAGGCCGGGTTCAGCAGGCCGATCACGGAGATCGTGTTGCCGCAGACGTTCACGGGAACGTGAACCGGAACCTGGACGACGTTGCCGGACAGGACACCGGGGGACCCGATGGCCGCACCCTGGGCACCCGCGTCGGCGACGGCCAGACCCGCACCCGCGAGAACGAGGCCACCAGTGGCAGCCGCAGCGGCTACAACCTTCTTGATCATTGTTCCTCCTAGTAGGCAATGCGGTCCCAGCCGCGGACCGCACCACCTGTAACGAGGAGGGATCACCAGGGCTACGAGCGTATGAGCGCATTCACTCTTCTCAGTGGAATGCGCACACCTCTGCGAATCTCAGGCGTTGTCGATGAAGCGGTCGAGCACCCGGACACCGAACTTCAGCCCGTCGACCGGCACGCGTTCGTCCACGCCGTGGAACATCCCGGCGAAGTCCAGCTCCGGCGGGAGCTGCAGTGGCGCGAAGCCGAAGCAGCGGATGCCGAGGTCGTCGAAGGACTTCGCGTCCGTACCGCCCGACAGCATGTACGGGACCGCCCGCGCGATGGGGTCCTCTGCCCGCAGCGCGCCCTGCATGGCGTCGACGAGCCGGCCGTCGAAGTCCGTCTCCAGCGCCTTGTCCCCGTGCACGTCCTCCCGCTTGACCCGCGGCCCGAGGATGCGGTCGAGGTCGGCGAAGAACTCGTCCTCGTAGCCGGGCAGGAAGCGGCCGTCCACGTGGGCCGTGGCCTGGCCGGGGATCACGTTGACCTTGTAACCGGCGCCGAGCATCGTCGGAGCGGCCGAGTTGCGCAGGGTGGCGCCGACCATCTTGGCGATGCCGCCCAGCTTGGCGAGCGTGGCGTCCATGTTGTCGGGGTCCAGCGGGGTGCCGAGCGCGTCGGAGAGCTCGTCGAGGAACGACCGTACGGTCTTGGTCACCCGCACCGGCCACTGGTGGCGGCCGAGCCGGCCCACGGCCTCGCACAGCTCCGTGATGGCGTTGTCGTTGTTGGTCATGGATCCGTGGCCCGCGGTGCCCTCCACCGTCAGGCGCATCCAGTGCATGCCCTTCTGGGCGGTCTCCACCAGATAGAGGCGCAGGTTCTCGTTGACCGTGAAGGAGAAGCCGCCGACCTCGCCGATCGCCTCGGTGACTCCCTCGAACAGCCCCGGGTGCTTGTCGACGAGGTGGCGGGCCCCGTAGATCCCGCCGGCCTCCTCGTCGGCGAGGAAGGCGAGGACGATGTCGCGCGGGGGCTTGCGCCCGCTGCGCATCCGGTCGCGCACGACGGCCAGCGTCATCGCGTCCATGTCCTTCATGTCGACGGCGCCGCGGCCCCACAGGCAGCCGTCGGCGATCTCGCCCGCGAAGGGGTCGTAGGTCCAGTCGGCGGCGTTGGCCGGGACCACGTCGGTGTGCCCGTGGATCAGCAGCGCCGGCCGCGACGGGTCCTCGCCCTCGATCCGTGCCACCGTCGAGGCGCGCCCCTTGTGCGACTCGAAGATCTGCGGCTCCAGCCCGACCTCCGCGAGCTGCTCGGCGACCCACTCGGCCGCCTTGCGCTCGCCCGGGCCCGAGTGGTCTCCGTAGTTGCTGGTGTCGATCCGGATGAGGTCCCGGCAGAGGTCCACCACCTCGTCCTCGCCGGAGACGGTCCTGCCCGCGCTCGACTCGCTCACGCTGTTCCTCCCACTGATCGGTACCGGACTGCCTCCCATCCTCGCCCCCCGGACCGTTCTCCCCAAGGGCGATCCCCGGCCGCCGGGGGGTGTGATCGAGGACCCCGGATTGTTTGGTAATGTTTTCCACGTCGGAACGGCCCGCGAGGGACGCGAGACAGACACCTTGTCCGGGTGGCGGAATGGCAGACGCGCTAGCTTGAGGTGCTAGTGCCCTTTATCGGGCGTGGGGGTTCAAGTCCCCCCTCGGACACCAGCAGGAACCCCAGTTGATCTGGGGTTTTTCTGTTTTTCCGGGGAGAGCGGGTGTCCGGGGGCGCCGCGGACGCGTTGGGCGTAGCAGGGGCCCGTGCCCGGCCCCCGGCCGGACCTTCCAAAGCGCCCTGGCGGAACGGTGGAACCGATGCACAGCGCTGCGCTTCCTGCCCGTGGCCGCTCCCCGGCGGTTGCCTTCCCCCTGCCGGCGGGCTGCCGAGCGGTGGTCACCGGTGCATGCGGGTGCCCTTGAGGACCTTGTCCACGGCGTTGCGCGGCCCGTGGACGGAGATGCCGACCAGGTCGAGCCCGTCCTTGCCCACCGCCGCCACCGCGGCCCGGTTCGCCCGGTCGTGGCCCGTGCCGAACAGGTCGGCGGTGAACACCCCGGTCGGCAGCCCTCGCCGCACCGCCCGGTCGTGCGCGGCCCTCACCGTGTCCCTCCCGCCCTCGAAGACCAGGACGGGCTGCCGGAACATCGGCAGGTAGGACGTTCCGTCGGCGTCCCGGTACGGCTCGCCGACCACCTCGGGGAGGACCGTTCCCAGTCCGCTGACGAGGAACGCGGTGACGTTCAGCCGCTGCCACGGCTCCAGGTCGTCGCGCAGCAGCACCGCGATCTTGGTGTCGAACCGCACGGGCCCGTCCGCGGCTCCCTGCACGTCCCGTTCCCCCGGTCCGACCCGTTCGCCCTGCTCGTCGTTCTCGTTCGTCGTCTCGATGCTCATGGCCCGAGACTGCCGGGTGCGCGCTCGCCACGTCTTGTACGTTCTTTGCGTGCAGCTCCAGCAGGAGGTCTCGGCCTGGCGCCCGCGGGTCGCGGGTGTCGTCGAGGTCTTCCACGCCAGCTTCACCGCACACGCGTACCCCATGCACGTCCACGACGAGTGGACGCTGCTGATCGTCGATGACGGCGCCGTGCGCTACGACCTGGACCGCCACCGGCGCGGCACCCCGGGCGGCACCGTGAGCCTGCTTCCGCCCCGGGTTCCGCACAACGGCTCGGCCGCCTCCCCCGCCGGGTTCCGCAAGCGGGTCGTCTACCTCGACACGACCGTGCTGGACGAGCACTTCACCGGCGCCGCCGTGGACGGTCCGGACCTCGCCGACCCGGTCCTGCGGCGACGCGTCGGGCAGCTCCACCGGGCCCTGACCTGCCCCGGTGACGAGTTCGAGGCCGAGAGCCGGCTGGCCCTGATCGGCGAACGGCTGCGCGTGCTGCTCCGGCCGCGCCTCGAACTCCCCGGCGGGCGCGCCGCGCCGCTCGGCGGCGGCAGCACCCGCCACGGCATCGCGCACAGCCTGCGCGAGCTCCTCGACGAGCGGGCGGTCGCGGGCATCTCCCTGCCGGAAGCGGCCGGTGTGGTTCAAGCCCATCCGGCCCATCTCGTGCGCTCGTTCAGCGCCGCGTTCGGCATCGCCCCGCACCAGTACCTCGTCTCGCGCCGGGTCGCCCTGGCCCGCCGGCTGCTGCTCGACGGCCGCCCGGCGGCCGAGGTGGCAACCGAGGCGGGATTCCACGACCAGTCCCACCTCACCCGGCACTTCAAGCGCGTCGTGGGCACCACCCCCGGGCGCTACGCCCGCTCCGCGGTGTCCCGGGGCTGACGGCGCGGAGCCGCGTTCGCCGCCGCTGCCGTTCGGGGGGGGGACCGGGCCGAACCGGGGCGCCGGTCAGGAGCGGGTCGCGGCGATCTCCGCCGCGCGGCGGCGGACCAGGAACCAGCCGCCCACCAGGGCCGCGCCGATGAGCGGGACGAACAGGACCGTGGTGCGGCCCACACCGCCGTCCGACCACATCAGGACCAGGACCGTGACGAGGAAGAGCAGGGTCACGAGCTGGGTGTACGGGGCCCAGGGCAGGCGGTAGGAGGGGCGCTCCAGGAGGCCCTGGCGGGCGCGGCGCCAGAAGTGGAGCGAGCAGAGCATGACCATGGCCCAGGTGCCCAGGATGCCGAGCGAGGCGAAGTTCAGGACGATCTCGAAGGCGTCGGACGGCATGAAGTAGTTGAGGCCGACGCCCCCGACGCCGAAGGCGGCGGTGAACAGGACGCCGCCGTAGGGGACCTTGCCCTTGTTCATGACACCGGTGAACTTGGGGGCGGAGCCGGACATGGCCATCGAGCGCAGGATGCGGCCCGTGGAGTAGAGCCCGGAGTTCAGGCTGGAGAGGGCGGCGGTCAGGACGACCAGGTTCATGATGCCCGCGGCGCCGGGGACGCCCAGCTTGTCGAAGACGGTGACGAAGGGACTCTGGTCGGAGGAGTACGCGGTGTACGGCAGCAGCAGCGCGAGGAGGACGACCGAGCCGACGTAGAAGATGCCGACGCGCCACATGATCGAGTTGATCGCCTTCGGCATGATCTTCTCGGGGTTCTCGGTCTCGCCGGCGGCGACGCCGCAGAGCTCCACGGAGGCGTACGCGAAGACCACGCCCTGGATCACCAGGAGCATCGGGAGCATGCCGACGGGGAAGAGGCCGCCGCTGTCGGTGACGGTGGACAGGCCCGGCGTGTGGCCGTCGATGGGGTGGCCGGTGGCGACGAGGTAGATGCCGACGAGCAGGAAGACCGTCAGGGCGGCGACCTTGACCAGGGAGAACCAGAACTCCATCTCGCCGAAGTACTTCACCGAGATCAGGTTCGCGGTGAGGACGATGGCGAGGGCGACGAAGGCGAGGACCCACTGTGGGACGTCGGTGAACAGCGACCAGAAGTGGGCGTAGGTCGCGGCGGCCGTGATGTCGGCGACGGTGGTCGTGGACCAGTTGAGGAAGTACAGCCAGCCGGCCGTGTAGGCGCCCTTCTCCCCCATGAACTCGCGGGCGTAGGAGACGAAGGCTCCGGAGGAGGGGCGGTAGAGCACGAGCTCGCCGAGGGCGCGGACGACGAAGAAGGCGAAGACGCCGCAGACCGCGTAGGCGATCGCGAGGGACGGGCCGGCTCCGGCGAGGCGGCCGCCGGCTCCGAGGAACAGGCCGGTGCCGATGGCTCCGCCGATCGCGATCATGTTGATGTGGCGGGACTTGAGGTCCTTGCTGTAGCCCTCGTCGCCGGCATCGACGTGGCGGGCGGGCACCGCCGGGGCCGCCTGCGGGGCGGGCGCCTCGGCCAGGGTGCGGTCACTCAGGTCACTCATGTACGACTTCGCCTTCGTGGGTGGGACAGGCAGAGCCCGGGCCTGCCGCGCGGGGGGCTGCGTGATGTCCCCCGTGCGGTGGTCCGGCCGTTTTGATCGCCCCAGGAGACCATGGGCCTCCGCTACCCGCCAAAAACGCCCCGTGCGCACCGAAGCCCCTGACGACCTTGGAATGGGGTGTCGGAGGCTTCGGTGGAGGCGGAAAGCGAGGCTAGTCGCCGGTGTCGGCCTCTGCCGCCTGGTCGAGGCGGAAGGCTTCGTTGCCCAGGCCGATGCGGGCGTGCACCTCGGGGCGGCGCCGGCGCAGCACCACTCCGTACAGCAGGCCGATCACGACGGCCGCGCCGATGATGCCGGGCAGGGCCCAGCTGAGGGCGGAGCCCTGCTCCGCGCCGACCAGGACGCCGAAGTCCTTGACGGTGTAGACGGCGATGCCGAGGAGCGCGAGGCCGGCGGCGCCGGCCGCGACGAGCCGCCAGACCTGGACGCCGGCGGTGCCGCGGCGGACGAAGAAGGCGATGACGGCGAAGGAGGCGGCGGCCATCAGCAGGGTGATGCCGAGGGCGCCGACGCTGCCCATCCACGTGAAGAGGTGGAGCACGGGGGCGGTCGGGTCGCCGGCGGGCAGGTCGTCGGTGACGGCGAAGGCGATCACGACGACGGTGGCGATGCCGGTCTGGAGCAGGGAGCCGGTGCCGGGGGCACCGGTGCCGGGGTTGGTCCGGCCGAAGGCGGCCGGGAGCAGGCCCTCGCGGCCCATGGCGAAGGCGTAGCGGGCGACCACGTTGTGGAAGCTGAGGACGGCCGCGAACATGCCGGTCACGAAGAGGACGTGCAGGACGTCGGTGAAGGTGCCGCCGAGGCGGTCCTGGGTGAGCTGGAAGAGCAGGCCGGGCCCGGCTTCGGCGGAGGTCCTGACGACCTCGGAGGGGCCGGTGGCGACGGTCAGGGCCCAGGCGCTGAAGGCGAAGAAGAGGGCGACGAAGCCGACGGCGAGGAACATCACCCGGGAGACGACGATGTGCGGCTTGCTGGTCTCCTCGGCGTACACCGGGGACTGCTCGAAGCCGACGAAGGCGGCGATGCAGAAGCACAGGGCGGTGCCGAGGCCGGCGCCGGTGAGGGTCTCGGGGTTGAAGGCGTGGAGCGAGAGGCCTTCGGGGCCGGGCTTGCCGAGGGCCGCGACGTCGAAGATGACGACGAGGGCGCACTCGATGAGGAGCAGGACGCCGAGGACCTTGGCGTTGAGGTCGATCTTCAGCCAGCCGAGGGCGCCGGTGGCGGCGACGGCGAGCAGGGCCGGGATCCACCAGGCCAGTTCGATGTCCAGGTAGGTGGCGAACAGGCCCGAGATCTCGAAGCCGAGGATGCCGAAGACGCCGACCTGCATGGAGCTGTACGCGACGAGGGCGACGAGCGAGGCGCCCGCGCCGGCGGTGGGTCCGAGTCCGCGGGCGATGTACGCGTAGAACGCGCCGGCGTTGTGGACGTGCCGGCTCATCTCGGCGTAGCCGATGCTGAAGAGCGCGAGGACGATGCCGAGGATGACGAAGAGCAGGGGCTGCCCGACGATGCCCATGACGCCGAAGGTCGTGGGCATGACGCCGGCGACGACCATCAGGGGCGCGCTCGCGGCGAGGACGGACAGCAGCAGTCCGGCGGTGCCCAGGCGGTCGGCGCGCAGGGCGCGGTCCTGGCCCTTGTACGTGCGTATCTCGGGCCGGTCTTGGAGCGTGGTGGATCTGCCCGTCGGCATGGCGGCGTCCTTTCGGGAGTACGGGTCGTCCGGAGGGTGTCAGGCGGTGCCGAGCGCGGAACTGCGTGCGGCGAGGAAGGCCTTGTGCGGGTCGAGGTCCGGATAGGACCAGGGGGCGCTGGTGGCGTGGCTGCCGATCCGGTGGAAGAGGGCGGCGGCCTCGGCGGGGCGGCCCTCGCAGAGCTTCGCGTGGGCGAGGAAGTTGAGGTCGACCCGGTTGCGCGGGTGGTCCTCGCGCTCCCACTCCAGCCACCAGTCGAAGGCGGAGCGCAGCACCTGGCGGGCGCGGCGGCCGGACCAGTGGTCGGCGGCGTGCTCGGGACCGTGGCCGTGTGCGGCGGCGAGCACGCGGTAGCGCTCGGCGTGCGCGATGACGGGGAGCACGGCGAGGGGCGAGTCGGCCGGGGACTCCTCGGCGGCCCACGCGGCGAAGTCGTACACCTCGTGGAGCGGGTCCTGACCGGTCGCGCAGACGCGCTCGGCGAGCCGGGCGACCATCAGGTGGTGGGCGTGGTGGTGCTCGCGGTGCCGCGCCCGGACCTGGTCGAAGTGACGGCTGAACTCCTCCTCGGTGCCGAACGCGCGGGAGAGGAGGAGCAGGCCCAGCCAGGGGGTGGGGTCCGCGGGCTGCAGGGTGGCGGCGCGGCGGCAGGCCTCCTCGGCGGCGGCCGGTGCGCCCTTGCCCCGCAGTGCGGCGAAGACGGCGGCGCAGGCCAGGAGGGTGGAGGCGTCGGCGCTGCCGGGTTCGGCGAGCAGCCATTCGCGGGCCCAGGCGCCGGCCGTCGGGGTTTCGGCGAGGACGACGATGCGGTGGCCCCTGCGGTCCCAGTCGTCGCCGGTTCCGGCGAGGAGGGAGCGGACCTTGGCCCAGCGGCCCTGGCTGAACTGTGTCCGGACCTCGACGAGTTCGGTGTCGCACAGGGCGGGGTCGAAGAGCTGGGCGTCGCGCTTGCGGGTACGGCCGAGGGGCGGCGGAGGCGGGGACATCCGCGGTTTTCCCTCCAGGACACGGGCGGACGGGACGAACTCCGGCCGAATCGCGTGCATGCTGCACGTGAGTGGTGAGGCCGGGTAGTCGGGGTTTCGTACCGGTGAGCGAACCGGTGATCACCGACAGCAAAGCGGTACGCACAGCTCCGAGTCAAGGTCCAGTCCACTGGGTGGCGGGTTTCAACTGCTCTCACCACGATGAGAGTTGGGATTCCCGCACCGATTCGGGGTAGCCGCCGGCCCTGTCCTAAGGTCGGATCATGAGCACATACGACGATCTCCCCCCGTACCTGCTGGGCTTCCCCGGGCCGCTGCGGGACCGGCTGGTGGCGGCGGTACTGAGCGGCGCGAAGACCTCGACCACCGGACTGCTGCCCGAGTACGAGGCGGAGGGCGAGCCCCTGCCGGAGGCCGGGCAGCGGGCGGTGCTGGTGGATTCCGACGAGCGGCCGGTGGCCGTCTTGGAGGTGACCGGGGTCCGGGTGGTGCGGCTGGCCGACGTGGACCTGCGGCACGCGCTGGACGAGGGCGAGGGGTACGGCTCGGTGGCCGAATGGCGCGCGGCGCACGAACGGTTCTGGCACAGCGCGCCGATGCGGGAGGCCGTCGGGGATCCGGCCTACACGGTCGACGACGACACGCAGGTGGTGGCGGAGCGGTTCCGGGTCGTGGAGCGGCTGGCTTGAAACCCACCCGTCGGCGTGGACGCCGGGCGGGTACGTCCGCCCGGCGTCCACGCGGCGGGGTTCAGCCGACCGCCCCGGCGGCGGCGCGGCCCGCCGCCCGGCCCGAGAAGATGCAGCCGCCGAGGAAGGTGCCCTCCAGGGCCCGGTATCCGTGGACGCCGCCGCCGCCGAACCCGGCCGCCTCGCCCGCCGCGTAGACGCCGGGCAGCGGTTCGCCCTCCGCGGTGAGGACCCGCGAGGAGAGGTCGGTCTCCAGGCCGCCGAGCGACTTGCGGGTCAGGATCGAGAGCCGGACGGCGATCAGCGGACCGGCCGCGGGGTCGAGGATCCGGTGCGGTGCCGCGGTACGGATCAGCTTGTCGCCGAGGTACCTGCGGGCGCCGTGGATCGACATCACCTGGAGGTCCTTGGTGAAGGGGTTGGCGATCTCCCGGTCCCGGGCCACGACCTGGTCGCGTACGGTCGCCTCGTCGAGCAGGTCCTCCTTGGTGACCGCGTTCATCCCGCGGACCAGGGCGGACAGGTCACGCTCGACGACGAAGTCGGCGCCGTTGTCCATGAACGCCTTCACCGGACCCGGGACGGCTTGGCGCGCCCGGTCGATGACCTGCCGGACGGACCGGCCGGTGAGGTCGGGGTTCTGCTCGGAGCCGGAGAGCCCGAACTCCTTGCCGATGATGCGCTGGTTCAGCACGAACCAGGTGTGGTCGTGGCCGGTCCTCATGATGTGGTCGAGGGTGCCGAGGGTGTCGAAGCCCGGGAAGAGCGGTACGGGCAGCCGGCGGCCGGTGGCGTCCAGCCACAGCGAGGAGGGGCCGGGCAGGATGCGGATGCCGTGCCGGTTCCAGATCGGGTCCCAGTTCTCGATGCCCTCGGTGTAGTGCCACATCCGGTCCTTGTTGATGTGGCTGGCCCCCGCCGCCTCGGCGATGCCCAGCATCAGGCCGTCCACGTGCGCCGGGACGCCGGAGAGCATCCGCCGCGGCGGGGTGCCGAGACGGGCGGGCCACTGGGCGCGGACCAGGTCGTGATTGCCGCCGATGCCGCCGCTGGTCACGATCACGGCCTGGGCCCGCAGCGAGAAGGAGCCGGTGGCCCCGCGGCCGCTCGCGGTGCCCCGTACGGCGTCAGAGGGCTCCAGGACCTCGCCGGTGACGGTGTCCACGGAGCCCGCCGTACGGGAGAGGCCGGTGACGCGGTGGCGGAACTTCAGCGTGACCAGGCCGCGGGCGACCCCGGCCCGGACCCGGCGCTCGAAGGGTGCGACGAGCCCGGGGCCGGTGCCCCAGGTGATGTGGAAGCGGGGGACGGAGTTCCCGTGGCCGTTGGCGTCGTAGCCGCCGCGCTCCGCCCAGCCGACGACGGGGAAGAAGCGCACGCCCTGCCGGTGCAGCCAGGAGCGCTTCTCGCCGGCCGCGAAGTCGACGTACGCCTCGGCCCAGCGGCGCGGCCAGGCGTCCTCCGCGCGGTCGAACCCGGCGGTGCCCATCCAGTCCTGGAGGGCGAGGTCCCGGGTGTCCTTGATGCGCATCCGGCGCTGCTCGGGCGAGTCCACGAAGAAGAGGCCGCCGAAGGACCAGTGCGCCTGGCCGCCGATCGACTGCTCCGGCTCCTGGTCGAGCAGGATCACCTTGCGGCCCGCGTCGACGAGCTCGGCGGTGGCCGCCAGGCCCGCGAGCCCGGCCCCGATCACGATCACGTCTGCGTCGTACGTCATGCGGAACCCGTCCTCCGTCGGTGGTGGGGCGATCCTTGGCTACGGACCGGTAACCCGTCAACAGGGGTGGTTGGATGAACCGTGTGAGTGCTGCCGACGAAGTGCTGGACGTGGTGGACCGGGACGACCGGGTGACGGGGCGGGCCCCGCGCGGCGAGGTGTACGCCCGCGGCCTGATCCATCGCTGCGTGTTCGTGCGCGCCCGGGACGCGGAGGGGCGGATCTTCGTGCACCGCCGGACGGCGTCGAAACTGGTCTTCCCCGCGTCCTACGACATGTTCGTGGGCGGGGTGGTCGGCGCCGGCGAGGACTACGCGCGGGCCGCGCTGCGGGAGGCGGAGGAGGAGCTCGGGGTGCGCGGGCTGCCGCAGCCCGTACCGCTGTTCAAGTTCCTGTACGAGGGCGAGGGCGGGTCCTGGTGGTCGTTCGTGCACGAGGTGCGCTGCGAGCTGCCGGTCGACCCGCAGGCCTCGGAGGTGGACTGGCACGCCTGGCTGCCGGAAGCGGAGCTGGAGCGGCGGGTGGCGGAGGGCGACTGGCCCTGGGTGCCGGACGGGCTGGAGGCGTACCGGCGGCTGCGGGGGTTCCGTGGACCGGGCCAGTAGATTGACCGGGTGATCGACTTCGTCAAGGACGTCCGCCTCTGGTTCGCGCCCGCGCGGCTGAAGGACGAGGGCGAAACCCCCGACTACCGGTTCTCGCTGGCCAACGAGCGGACTTTCCTCGCCTGGATCCGGACCGCCCTGGCGCTGGTGGGCGGCGGGTTCGCGGTGGACCAGTTCCTGCCGGACCTGCGGTGGGCGGTGCGGGTCGGGATGGCGCTGGCGCTGCTCGCGGTCGGTGCGGCCTGCGCGGTGCGGGCGTTGAACCACTGGGTGCGGTGCGAGCGGGCGATGCGGCGGGGCGAGGACCTGCCGCTGTCGCGGTTCCCGGTACTGCTGACGGCGGGGGTGGCGCTGGTCGCGGTGACGATGATGGCGGTCGTGCTGCTGGGCTGGACGAAGGGGCGGTGACCGTCCCCGCGGCGGCCCGCGACGCCGGGCTCCAGCCGGAGCGGACCCGGCTCGCGTGGCGGCGTACGACGCTGGCCTGCTCGGTCGCGGCGGTGCTGGGGCTGCGCCAGGCGATGCGCGGGCCGGGTACCCCGGCGGACGCCGTGGGGGCGGGGGTGATCGTGCTGCTCTGGCTGGCGTTCCTGTGGGTGGCGCACCTGCGGATGCGGGAGCTGGCGGCGGCGGCCCGGCCGCGGGGGCTGGCGTCCGGGGCGGCCCTGGCGACGGTGGCGTGCACGGTGACGCTGGCGGTCTTCGCGATGGCGCTGCTCATCCTGCCGGCGCTGAGCGGCTGATCCTTCCGTCCGATGATCGGCCTTCCCCGCGCCCCTGCCCGACAACGGGCGATTCGGGATGATCGCCCAGCCTCGGCGTCACGACGACCCTGCACCACGAGCACCCCACGCACTACGACGACCACTGACCCGGACCCGGAGGTTTCCCGGCCGGTGACACGGCCGGGACACCGATCGGGAACGCGACCGGGAACGCGACCGGAAACGCGATCAGGGCAGCGATCGCGACAGCGCCCTCCCCCGGCGCCCCGATGCCTGGCAGGATGCTGAGCTCCTGTCAGAGCGACCCGGGGAGAGCGCGGATGACCGTCGCGGAGCCGTACCTCGTCCAGCCCGCGGCCGGGGTGTACGCCTACGTCCAGCCGGACGGGGGCTGGTGCCTGAACAACGCCGGCTTCGTGACCGACGGCGGCCGGACCCTGCTCGTCGACACCGCCGCCACCGAGCGCCGGGCCCACGCGCTGCGCGACGCGGTCACGGCCGCAGGGGCTCCGCTCCCGCGCACGGTGGTGAACACCCACCACCACGGCGACCACACCTACGGCAACGGCGTGTTCACCCCCGGGGCACTGGTCCTCGGGCACGACAACGCACGGGCCGAGCAGCTGGCCGCCGGGCACCAGCTGGAGCTGATCTGGCCCGCTACGGACTTCGGCGCGGTGGAGATCACCGCCCCCGACCTCACCTACAGCGACCGGATCACCCTGCACGTCGGGGGGACGGAGGTACGGGTCATCCACCCCGGCGTCGCCCACACAACCGGCGACTCGGTCGTATGGCTGCCGGACCGCGGGATCGTGTTCACCGGGGACCTGGTGTTCGCCGAGGGGACCCCGTTCCTGGCGATGGGCTCCCTGGCCGGATCGCTGCGCGCGCTGGAGCTGCTGCGCTCGCTGGACGCGGAGACCGTCGTACCCGGCCACGGGCCGCTCACCGACCCGTCGGCGTACGAGGCGACGGAGCGCTACCTGCGGTACGTGGCCGACCTGGCCGGGGAGGGACGGGCGAAGGGACTGACCCCGCTGGAGGCCGCGCGGGGCGCCGACCTCGGCGAGTTCGCGGCCTGGCGGGAGAGCGAGCGCCTGGTGGCGAACCTGCACCGGGCCTACGCGGAGCTGGCCGGGGAGCCCGAGGGCGTCCCGCTGGACGTGCCGGCGGTACTGAGGGACATGACGGTGCTGAACGGCGGGACGCCGATCCCCTGCCACGCGTGACACGGCGGGGGCCGCGGGGGCGACCCGCGGGGGCGGCGGACCGGCCGGGCGGCGGGCCCGCGGGGTGACACGGCCGGGCGAAAGGTGCTCTTTCGGTCGGCCCTCTGGACGGCATACCGACTGGTCGGCATGATGGCATCGTTCCGTCCTCGCACCATCCCCCGACTCCGTACGGAGGCGCGCACCATGTCCTCAGCCCCAGCCGGCCCCCGGGGCCTCGATCCGGAGCGGCTGCGCGTGCACCTCGACGCCGCGCGGCCGGGACTCGTCGCCGGTCCGCTGCGCGGCCGGCTCATCGAAGGCGGCCGGTCCAACCTCACGTACGAGGTCACCGACGGCACCTCCCGCTGGGTGGTGCGCCGGCCCCCGCTGGGGCACGTCCTGGCCACCGCGCACGACATGCGGCGCGAGCACCGGGTCATCGCCGCGCTGCGGGGCACGGCCGTGCCGGTGCCGGGGACGGTGCTGCTGTGCGAGGACGAGTCCGTGCTCGGGGCGCCGTTCTACGTCATGGAGTACGTGGACGGGGTGCCGTACCGCACGGCCGGCGAGCTGGCCGCGCTCGGCCCCGAGCGGACCCGGCGGGCGGTGCTCGGACTGGTCGACACCCTGGTCGAGCTGCACGCGGTGGATCCGGAGGCGGTGGGGCTGGGCGACTTCGGCCGCCCCGAGGGCTTCCTCGACCGGCAGCTGCGGCGGTGGGGCAAGCAGCTGGCGGCCTCCCGGGGCCGGGAGCTCGCCGGGGTCGACGAGCTGCACGCCGCGCTCGGCCGTGCGCTGCCCCGCTCCCCCGTTCCGACGGTGGTGCACGGGGACTTCCGCCTCGACAACGTGCTGATCGGCGGGCCCGACGACACGATCCGGGCGGTGCTCGACTGGGAGATGTCCACGCTCGGCGATCCGCTGACCGACCTGGGCCTGCTGGTGATGTACAGCTCCGACCTCGGCCTGACCGAGTCCCCGGTCAGCACGACGAGCGCGGCGCCGGGCCATCCGCGGCCCGCCGAGCTGATCGAGCGGTACGCCGCCCGCTCCGGCCGCGACACCGGGCCGATCGCCTGGTACACGGCCTTCGCCTGGTTCAAGCTCGCGGTGATCCTCGAAGGCATCCACTACCGCTACACGCTGGGGCAGACCGTCGGGGCCGGCTTCGACCGGATCGGCGAGCTGGTCCCGGTCTTCATCGAGCACGGACTGACCACACTGCAGGACCTCCGGAAAGGTTGAGGCACTCATCCCATGGACTTCGCATTCGACGCCCGGACCGAGGAACTCCGCGAGCGGCTCCTCGCGTTCATGGAGCAGTACGTCTACCCGGCGGAGCCCGTCGCCGCCGAGCAGCGCGCGCGGCTGGCCTCGCCCTGGGACACCCCGGCCGTGTTCGGTGAACTGAAGGCCGAGGCGCGCCGCCAGGGCCTGTGGAACCTGTTCCTGCCCGACGCGGAGCACGGCGCCGGGCTGACGAACCTCCAGTACGCCCCGCTCGCCGAGATCACCGGCCGCAGCCCGCACCTGGCGCCGATGGCGACCAACTGCGCCGCCCCGGACACCGGAAACATGGAGCTGCTCTCCCAGTTCGGGAACGAGGCGCAGAAGAAGCAGTGGCTGGAGCCCCTGCTGGCCGGGGAGATCCGGTCCGCGTTCGCGATGACCGAGCCCGAGGTGGCGTCCTCGGACGCGACCAACGTCGAGACGCGCATCGAGCGCTCGGGCGACACGTACGTGGTCACGGGGCGCAAATGGTTCATCTCCGGGGCGATGAACCCGGACTGCGCGGTCTTCATCGTGATGGGCAAGACCGATCCGGACGGCGCCGACCCGCGGCGCCAGCAGTCGATGATCCTCGTCCCGCGCGACACCCCGGGCGTCGAGGTCCGCCGGGCCATGACGGTGTACGGGTACGAGGACCACGACCACGGCGGCCACGCCGAGGTCGTCTTCGACGGGGCTCGGGTCCCGGCGGCGAACCTGATCGGCGAGGAGGGCACCGGCTTCGCCATCGCCCAGGCCCGGCTCGGTCCGGGCCGCATCCACCACTGCATGCGGCTCATCGGCATGGCGGAGCGCGCCATCGAGCTGATGTGCCGCCGGGCGGTGGAGCGCACGGCCTTCGGCAAGCCGCTGGCGGCGCAGGGCGTCGTGCAGAACTGGATCGCGGACGCTCGGGTGTCGGTGGAGCAGGCGCGGCTGCTGGTGCTGAAGACGGCCTGGCTGATGGACGCGGTCGGCAACCGGGGCGCGCACACCGAGATCCAGGCCATCAAGATCGCGACGCCGCGGGCGGTGGTGGCGATCCTGGACCAGGCGGTGCAGTTGCACGGCGCGGGCGGGGTGAGCCAGGACTTCCCGCTGGCCGAGCTGTGGGCGGCGGCGCGGACGCTGCGGCTGGCCGACGGCCCGGACGAGGTGCACCAGCGGTCCCTGGCCCGGCGGGAGCTGAAGCGGTACCAGTAGCCTCCGGCGGACGGCCGGAAACGGTCCCGGCCCGGATCCTCGGGCCGGGACCCGGACCAGGCCCGGCCCGGACTCGGACCCGGGCCGGGCCCGACCCGGACTCGGACTGGACTGGGGTCGGGCTCCGTGCCCGGGTCCGGCTCGGTCCGGGCCGCGGCGGTCGGTCGCCTCGGCGGCTGGCTCGGCCTGCTGTGCGCGGGCACCGCCTGGTACCTCTCCTTCGCCGGCGTGGCCGAGGCGACCTGGGGCCGCAAGGTCGTGCCCCTGGGCTGACGGGCGTACGGGCCGCTGCCGCGGCGGGCGCGGCCGGCTGGCCGGCGCACCCCTCAGCGCGCTCCGCCCGGAGTTCCTGATGTACGTCCAGGGGCCGGAGGGGTACGTCGGCTGCCCCGCCCTCGCGGGGTGAGCCGTCAGGGCCGCAGGGCGCGCAGCAGCAGGTCCGCGAGGTGGTCGGCGACCTGCTGCGGCGTGAGCGGGCCGTCCGCGCGGTACCAGGTGGAGAGGTGGTGCACGGACCCGAAGTGGTAGTCCACGACCAGGTCGGCGGGGGTGGCCGCGGAGAAGACCCCGGTGCGCTGGCCCTCTTCGACCAGGGCCCGGAACCGCTCGTGGTAGCGCCGGCGTTCCGCCCGTACCTGCTTGAACTTCTCCGGACTGAGCTGGTGCATCGACCGGAAGAAGATCATCGCGTCGTCGAGGTTCTCGATGGTGGTGACGACCACGTCGGCGGCGGCCGCGCGCAGCCGCTCCTCCACGGGGGCGTCGGATCCGGCCACAGCGTCGAGCCGCTGCTGCTGCAGGCGCAGCATCCGCGCGTACACCTCGTGCAGCAGGTCGTCCTTGGAACCGAAGTAGTGGTAGAGCGCGCCCTTGGTGACGCCGGCCGCCTCGACGATCTCCTGGACCGACGTGCGGTCGTAGCCGCGCTCGGCGAACAGTCTGGTGGCGACGGCCAGCAGGCGCTGGGGTACCGGCGCTTCGTGCGTGCCCTCGGGCTCCGTGGTCCTGGCCGCCATGGCGCTGACCTTCCTTCCGTGTGCTTCGTCGTGCCCCGGGCGGCCGTCCGGCTGTTTTCAGCCGCGGTCGCGCAGTTCCCGTCGCAGGATCTTGCCACTGGTCGTCTTGGGAAGGACAGGCAGGATCTCCACCCGGCGCGGGTATTTGTACGCGGCGATGCGTGCGGCGCAGTACGCGGACAGCTCCTCCGGCGCGACCGAGGCACCGGGGCGCAGGCTGACGTAAGCCTTCACGCTCTCCCCGCGGTACGGGTCCGGGACTCCGACGACGGCCGCCTCCCGGACGGCGGGGTGGGTGTAGAGCACGTCCTCGACCTCGCGCGGCCAGACCTTGAAGCCGGAGGCGTTGATCATGTCCTTCTTGCGGTCGACGACGTACAGCCAGCCCGCCGGGTCCATGAACCCGACGTCGCCGGTGCGCAGTTCGCCGTCCGGGAAGGCCCGGGCGGTGTCCTCGGGCAGGCCCCAGTAGCCGGGCACGACCTGGGGGCCGCGGACGGCTATCTCACCGGCCTCGCCGAAGGGGACTTCGGCGCCCTGCTCGTCGAGGATCCGTACGACGGTGTCGGCGCCCGGCACGCCCACCGAGAGGGTGCCGGAGACGGGGTCGACGGGCGCTTCGAGGTGGACGGGGACGGAGGCGCAGGGGGCGGTGCATTCGGTGAGGCCGTAGCCGTTGCGGAGGTAGAAGCCGAAGGAGGCGCGCAGGCGCTCGACGAGCGCGGGGGGCAGCGGTGCTCCGCCGGAGGACAGCACCTGGAAGGACGCGAAGTGGTCGGGGGTGGCGGCCGGGTGGGCGGCGAGGGCCATGAAGGCGGTGGCCGGCCCGACCGCGTAGGCGGGGCGGTGTTCGAGGAAGGCGTCGAGGACGGCGCCGGCGTCGAAACGGTGGGCGAGGGCGAGCGTGCCCGCGTTGGCGAAGCAGGCGGCGAGCTGGCAGACCATGCCGGTGATGTGGAAGAGGGGCGCGAGGGCGAAGTAGGTGGCCCCCTCGGGGAGCGGGTGGCCGGTCACCTGCCGGGCGGCGTTGTAGGTGAGCGCGCCGTGCGGGTTCAGCGCGCCCTTGGGAGTGCCGCTGGTGCCGGAGGTGTAGCTGATCAGCGCGGTGTCCGCGGCGGTGAGGCACGGGTCGTCCGGGGCCGGGTGGCCGTGGCGGGCGACGGCGGTGAGGTCGGCGGCGGTGAGGTCGGCGGCGTCGTCATCGCCGGAAGACCCGGCCGCCCCGGCGGCGGTCCCGTCCGCGGTCCGCACGGCGGGGCGGCCGGCCGGGGCGGCCGGCCCGCTGGTCGGCGCCGGGTCGGGCCGCAGGACCCGGGGGTCGTTGCGCGTCTGGAAGTCCAGGTCGCTCGCGGTCAGGACGGTGCGTACGGCGCTGCCCCGGACGGCCCCGCCCAGGTACGCGTCCCACGCCCGGACGTCGCAGACCAGCGCGACGGCCCCGGAGTCGCGCAGGACGTGTCCGACCTCGCCGGACTTGTACATCGGGTTCAGCGGGACGACCACCGCGCCCGCCTTCCAGGCGGCGAGGACGGCGAGCACGAAGTGCGGGGTGTTCTGGAGCATGAGGGCGACCCGGTCGCCGCGCCGGACGCCCCGCCGCGCGAGGTGTCCGGCGACCGAGTCGGAGAGCGCGTCGGCCTCGGCGTAGCCGGTGCGGCCGTCGAAGTAGGCCAGGGCGGTGCGCCCGGGCGCCCGGGCCGCGGCGGCACGGAAGGCGTGCAGCACGGTGGGCGGCGGCGCGACGGGGGCGCGCTGGGCCGGGCTGAGCAGCGCGAGCCAGGGCCGCGCCGCGTACGGGGAGTCCTGGGGGGCGGCCTGCGGGCTCACCTGGCCTCCCACGTGCGCTGGAGGTGGTTCATGCCCCCCAGCCAGCGGTCCGGATCGGTGGCGCGCGCGGCGTAGTAGTCCGCCACCTCGGGGTGCGGGAGGATCAAGAACCGGCCCTTCTCCATGCCGTCGAACAGTGCGTCCGCCACCGCGTCCGGCTCGATCGCGGTCGGTGCGAGGACGAGTTCGCCCGCCGAGCCCGCGGCGGTCAGCATGTCGGTGCGCACCCCCTGCGGGCAGATGGCGTGGACGTCGACCCCGCGATGGCGGTAGGTCAGCGAGAGCCACTCCGCATAGGCGAGCGCACCGTGCTTGGTGACACTGTACGGGGCCGCGCCGATCATGGTCAGCAGCCCGGCGGCGGAGACGGTGGACACGAACCGGCCACTCCCCCGTTCCAGCCAGTCGGGCAGCAGCAGCCTGGCCGCGCGGACGTGGGCCATGACGTTGGTGTCCCAGGCGGCCTCCCACACGGCCTCGTCGGCGAAGGCGTCACCGCCGGAGGCGAGTCCGGCGTTGGCGCAGTACACGTCGATCGTGCCGCCGAGGGCGTCGCGGGCCTCCGCCACGATCGCCGAGGCGTCACCCGGCACCGCGACGGCCGGGGCGCCGATCCCGTCGGCCACCGCCGCGGCCTTGACGGGGTCGAGGTCGTTGACCACCACAGTGGCGCCCTCGGCGGCGAAGCGGCGGGCGAGGGCGGCGCCGATGCCGCCGCCCGCACCGGTGACGACGACTCGCTGGTCCTGGTACGCGCTCACGGTGATCACCCTTCGTGGCCGGGTGCGGCGGCGGGGTGCGCCGGTGGCAGGCGCCACCGGTCGGCCGCCGCAGATCCGCGGAACGGATCGCGCGCATACTAACCAGTCGGTATGTGCTGGCGGAAGGGCCCTGCGGCCTAGCGTGGCCGGATGAGTCTGTCGCGACGCGGGGTACTGGGGCTGGCGGGGGCCATGGGTGCGGCGGGAGCCGTGGGGCCGGCGGGAGCAGCCGGCGCCGCCGGGAGGGCCGCCGCCGCTCCCGCGGCTCCCGCGGCCTCGGCGGACGGGCGGGTGCGGACCGGCTTCGAGCGGATGGCCGCGGACGGGTACGCCGTACTGGCCGGGCAGCGGGTCGGGGTGGTCACCAACCCGACGGGGATCACCGCGGACGCCCGCCACCTCGTCGACGTCCTGCACGCGGACGAACGGGTCGACCTGGTCGCGGTGTTCGGGCCCGAGCACGGCTTCCGCGGAACGGCGCAGGCCGGCGGCTCCGAGGGGGCCTCCCGCGATCCGGCGACCGGGCTGCCCGTGTACGACACGTACGACACGAGCGGGCAGCGGCTCGCGGACGTGTTCACGGCCGCCGGGATCGACACCGTCGTCTTCGACATCCAGGACGTCGGGGCCCGCTTCTACACCTACATCTGGACCCTGTACGACTGCATGCGCGCGGCCGCGCTCGCCGGCAAGGCGGTGGTGGTGCTGGACCGGCCCAACCCGGTGGGCGGCCGCCGGGCCGCCGGGCCGGTGCTCCAGCGCCCGTACGCGAGCTTCGTGGGACGGGAGCCGATCGCGCTGGCGCACGGGATGACGGCGGCCGAGCTGGCCCTGCTCTTCAACGGCGAGTTCCTGGCCGACCGGCCCGTCGCCCTGCGGACGGTGGCGATGAGCGGCTGGCGGCGGGACTCCTTCTTCGACTCCACCGGGCTGCCGTGGGTGCCGCCGAGCCCGAACATGCCGACGCCGGACACGGCCCTCGCATACGCCGGGACCTGCCTGTTCGAGGGGACGAACCTCTCCGAGGGGCGGGGTACGACCACCCCCTTCGAGGTGGTGGGCGCGGAGGGCGTCGACCGCCGCTGGGCGGAGGCGGCGAACGCCCTGGGGCTGCCGGGGGTGTGGTTCCGGGAGGCGTACTTCACGCCGACGTTCTCCAAACACGCGGGCCGGCTCTGCGGCGGCGTCCGGCTGATCGTGCACGACCGGGAGGCCTTCGATCCCGTGCGGGCGGGGATCGGGCTGCTGGTCACGGCCCGGCGGACGTGGAGCGGCTTCGGCTGGCGCGCGGACCACTGGATCGACAAGCTGACGGGCTCGGACCGGGTCCGCACGATGGTCGACGCGGGCGCCGGGGTGGAGGCGATCGCCGGCGACTGGGCGGCCGGGCTGGACCGGTTCGCGGCGGTGCGCGCGGGGTACCTCCTGTACGGGTGAACCGGCGGCGCCCGGGGGCCGGGCGGGCGCTGCGGCAGGATGCCGGCTCCCGTGGGACGCCCGGGGCGGCGCGAGGGGGATGTCATGGCGGGCACCGTCGACGGGATCGGGGTGGGGCCGTACGCGGAGCTGGTCTTCGACTCCGACGGGGACGCGGACCGGGCCTCCGAGGGTGCGGTGGCCCGCATGGAGGCCACCGACCTGCTGGTCTTCGCGCACGGCTGGAACAGCGACCGGTCCACCTCGACCCGGCTCTACGACCGGTTCTTCGCCCCGTTCCCGGGGCTGGTGGGGCCGGGGGTACGGCTGGGGTACGTGGGTGTGGTCTGGCCCTCGATACGGTTCGCGGACGAGCCCATACCGGACTTCGACGGCCCCGGGCTCCTCGCGCACGCGGAGCAGGACCCGGTGCAGGACCCGGAGCAGGACCCGGTGGTGGCCGCCACGGCCCACGCGGGCCCCGGTACGGCGCTCGACGCCGGTACGGCGCTCGACCCCGGCACCCGCGCGGCCCTGGACGTCTTCTGGCCGGGCCGGCGGGCGGAGCTGGACCGGGTGGCCGAACTGCTGGAGGGGTGCGAGGAGTCGGCGGCCGCCTTCATCGAGTTCGGCGCGCTCGTACGGGAGCTGGCGGGGGTGAACGCCGTGCCCACCGCGGCCGCTCCCCCGGTGCCCGCCGTCTTCACGGAGGACGTCCTGGAAGTGTGCCGGGACCTGGCCCGGGCCTTGGCCGCGGCGGGCGCCCCGCCCGGGGCCGTCGTCCCGGCGGCCGCCGCGGCGGGACGGGAGCCGGCGGCAGCCGCCGAGCTGCGGCCCTTGTGGAAGGGCGCCAAGGAGCTGCTGCGGCAGGCCACGTACTACCAGATGAAGAAGCGCGCGGGAGTGGTCGGCGAGCGCGGCCTCGGCCCGGTGCTGGCCGGGCTGGCCGCCCGCCGCCCGGCCCTGCGCATCCACCTGCTCGGGCACAGTTTCGGGGCGCGGGTGGTGTCCTTCTCCCTGCGCGCGGTGCCGGACGGCGCACGGTACGTGAAATCGCTGACCCTGCTCCAGGGTGCGTTCTCCCACTACGCCTTCGCCGACCGGCTCCCGCACGACCACGGCCGCGGCGGCGCGCTGGCCGGACTCCAGCGCCGGGTCGACGGGCCGGTGGTGGCCTGCCACTCGCCGTACGACACCTCGCTCAAGCTCTTCTATCCGCTGGCCTCCCGGATGGCAGGTGATTCGGCCGGTCTGCTCGGATTCGACGCCCGGTGGGGAGCGATCGGCCACGACGGGGTGCGTGCGGTGCCCGGCGCGCCCCGGATGAGCCTCGACGCCGCCCTGCGCGAGGGGGTCCCCGGGGAGGGTTGCGTCAGCGTGGACACGGGTTCCGTGGTCCGGCGCGGCGGCGCCCCGTCGGGGGCGCACAGCGACATCTGCCACGAGGAACTGGCACGGCTCGTGGTCACCGCGGGGCGCATGGGGCGCTGACTTCCGGCCAAGTGCCACCCGCACGCCTCGACCGCCCCCGCATGCGCCCGCGGTCGGCCGGGCATGTTGGGCACATCGGCGGAGGTGAAGGTGTGATGGCGGGATTCCAAAGTCTGGCCCACCAGGTGCGCGACGCGCGCAATGACCGGGCCCTGCGGCGCCACTCCCTGCGCCGCTGCCTGGAGCGGTTCGCGCCCTACGGGCACCGGGCCACCTGGTGGCACCTGTGCGACCGGCACGGGATCGCCCCGGAGGACCGGGGGGCCGATCCGCTGCGGCTGGTCGCGGCGCTGGAGGAGCTGGAGGAGGCGCGGGCGGTCTGGCTGGAGTACGAGCGGCACTTCGCGGAGCGGCGCAGGCGCGAGAAGCACCACGGGCTGCGGCGTCCGGAGTGGGCGTGGGGCGGCAGCGGGGACGCGGTGGTGCGGTGCGCGGACCCGGGGGTGCGGCCCGAGGGGACGCTGGGCGAGGTGCTGCGGCGGCTGGTGCGGGCGCTGGAGACGGAGCCGGGGACGGGCTGCCCGGTCTGCGGTGACCAGGAGCTGCGCTGGCCGTCGCCGGTGCCGGTGCCGGGTCAGCGGCCGGGCGCGGGAGGTCCGGGCGTACGGAGTCCGGGGGCCGGTCCGGGTGCGGGCTCCGGGCCCGGGCCGTGGGAGGGGGCCTGGGCCTGGGACGGCGGCCCGGTCTGCGCGGGCTGCGGGATCGTGGTGCCGAGACCGGCGCTCGCGGACGTGCCCTCGGCGGGGGCCGCGTGAGGCCGGTGCTGCTGGTGTCGCTGAACGGCGCCCGGGGGGCGGCGGACGGCCCGGCGGTGCCGATGTCCCCGCACGCCCTCGCCGGGTCCGCGCGGGCGGCGGTCGCCGCGGGGGCCGGGGAGGTGCTCGTCCATCCGCGGACCCCGTGCGGGCGGGAGAGCCTGTCGCCCCGGGTGGTCGGGCCGGTGCTGGAGGCACTGCGGGACGCGGGGGTCGGCGTACCCCTGTCGGTGCCGGCGGGCGGGGCGGCGGAACCGGAGTCGGCGGCGCGGCTGGAGCGGGTGCGGTCCTGGTCGGTGCTGCCGGACCGGGCGGAGGTCCGCTTCGCGGAGCCCGGGGCGGTGGAACTCGCCGAGGCGCTGCTCGACCGCGGGGTCTCGGTGGACGCGGTGGTGCCGCTGGGCGGGCCGGCCGGACCGGAGCCGCTGGCGCGGTTCCTGGCCTGGCCGCTGCGCGCTCCCGGGCGGGTCCGGCTGGCCGTGGAGCTCGCGGCGGCCGAACCGGCGCTGGTGGCGGGCCTGGGCGGGCTGCCGCCGGTACCCCTGGTGCTGTACGGGCGGGGGGACGCCGCCTGGCCGGTGCTGCGGCTGGCCGCGCGGTGCGGTACGGGCGCGCGCACCGGCGTCGGGGACGTGCTGCACCTGCCGGACGGGCGGCGGGCCCGGTCGAACGCCGAACTGGTGGCCGCCGCCCGGGCGGAGCAAGCGGGGGCGGGCGGGGCCGGCCGCGCGACCGGTGCGTCCGGCGGGGTGACGGGGGCGGGCGGGGGCGGCTGCGCCGACCGCGGCGCCGCTACAGCCGGGAGCCCGTGAGCCGTTCGCCGAAGATGTCGTCCGGGTTGGACAGCGCGCAGTTCTCCAGCGAGAGGCAGCCGCAGCCGATGCAGTCCGTCAGGTGGTCGCGCAACCGCCCGAGTTGGGTGATCCGCCGGTCGAGCTCGGCGCGCCAGGCCTCGGACAGCCGGGCCCAGTCCTCCCGGGTCGGGGTCCGCTCCTCGGGGAGCCGGCTCAGCGCCTCGCGGATGCTGGCCAGCGGGATGCCCACGCGCTGCGCCGCCCGCACGAAGGCCACCCGGCGCAACGCGTCGCGGGTGTAGCGGCGCTGGTTGCCGGAGGTGCGGCGGCTGCTGATCAGGCCCTTGGACTCGTAGAAGTGGAGCGCGGAGACGGCCGCGCCGCTGCGGGCGGACAGCTGGCCGACGGTGAGTTCGTGGATTTTCTCGGGAATCTGCGGCACCAGGCCGAGGGTAGTCGGAGGTCCGTTGACATACACACACGGTCACAGCATGCTGAGCAAGCGCTTATTCATTGAGCGTGGTACGTCCGTCGTCTGTGAGAGGCAGGATCAGGGCATGGCCGAGCCGAGGGTCTTCACGTCCGCCGAGGAACTGCGTGCCGGAACGGGCGAACCGCTCGGTCCCAGCGAGTGGCTGGAGGTCGACCAGAAGCGCATCGACCTCTTCGCGGACGCGACCGGCGACCACCAGTGGATCCACGTGGACCCGGAGCGCGCCGCGACGGGCCCCTTCGGCTCCACCATCGCGCACGGCTACCTGACGCTGTCGCTGCTGCCGAGCCTGGTACCGCAGGTGATGCGGGTCGAGGGCATGAAAATGGGCATCAACTACGGCACGAACAAGGTGCGCTTCCCCGCCCCGGTGCCCGTCGGATCGCGACTGCGCGCCACCGCCGTGGTCACGGAGGTCGTGGACGCGGGCGGCGGGGTGCAGGTCACGGCCACCGTGACGGTCGAACGCGAGGGCGGCGACAAGCCGGTGTGCGTGGCCGAGTCGGTGTCGCGCTACTACTTCTGAGGCGCGGGCGCCCGCGCGCCCACCATGCGGAGCACGAGGTCGGCGTACAGCGCGCCGACCTCGTCGGGCGTGCGCTGCCCGGCCGCGCTGAACCAGCGGGCGACGTCGATGCACAGGGACAGCACGGCCAGGGTGGTGCCCGGCACGTCGGGCACGTCGAACTCGCCCGCCGCGACCCCGTCGGCCAGGATGCGGCGCACGGCGGCGTCGCTCCGGCGGCGCAGCGCCACGATGTCGGAGCGGTGCTCCGGGGCCAGGGCGTCGAGCTCGTACTGGACCACGCGCGCGGTCATGTGGTGTGCGGCGTGCCAGCGCACGAAGGACCGTACGGCGGCGTCGAGCCGCTCGGCGGCGCTGCCGGGGCCTTCGGACGCGGTCGTGAGGATGTGCAGGGCCTTGTCGTGGCCGATCCGGCTGATCCGGTGGAGGAGCTCCTCCTTGGTCTTGTAGTGGATGTAGAGCGCGGCCGGGCTCATGCCGGCCCGGCCGGCGATGTCACGTGTGGTGGTGGCGTGGTACCCGCGCTCGGCGAAGGCCTCGACGGCGGCCACGAGCAGCCGCCGCGCGGCCTCGGGGGTGACCTCCGACCACGGCTGGTAGCCGCCGGCCGTCTCCTCCACGCTGTCCATCGCCCGCTCACCCTCTTCACCCGTTGGGAAGGGACACCCTACCGGAGGGTGAGCAAGCGCTTAGCCCGGTCCACGCGGACCGGCGCCTCCGGCCCGGTCGTGGCTCGTCCCCGACGGGTCCCCGGGCCCGCTACTTCGGCGCGAAGGGGTCGTATTCCGCCATCATCTTCTCCATCCGGGCCTGGTCCACCCGGCTGACGATCTTGGTGACCTCCTGGCGGTCACGGATCACCTTGGCGAGGGTGAAGGCCGAGGTGGTGAGGTACAGGACCGCGATGCCGAGGAAGGCCCGGACCCAGCCGTCCACCTCCAGGTTGTAGATCCCCACGGACACGGCGCCCATGGCGATGCCGAAGGAGGCAACGGCCTGGCCGTAGTACGCCCCCGTGTTCTGCTGCTTGACCGGTGTCTCGCTCATGGGTCGAGCATCGGGCCGCCCGGCCGCGGACACATCCGCACGCGTACTCAGGCGCGTACTCATCTCGGAACCGGACGGAGCGGCCTCAGAACGCCGAAACCCCGGTGCGGGCACGGCCGATGAGGAGCTTCTGGATCTGGCTGGTGCCCTCGTACAGGGTCATCACGCGGGCGTCCCGCAGCAGTTTGCCGGCCGGGTACTCGTCGATGTAGCCGTACCCGCCGTGCACCTGGAGGGCGTTGCCCGCGGCGCGCACGGCCGCCTCGGAGGCGAAGAGCTTGGCGGTGGAGGACTCGGTGGCGAACGGCTGCCCGCGGTCGATGAGGTCCGCGACCCGCCAGGTCAGCAGCCGGGCCGCGTCCACGTCGACCGAGATGTCGGCGATCAGCTCCTGGACCAGCTGGTGGTGGGCGATCGGCCTGCCGAACTGCTCGCGCTCGGCGGCGTACGCGACAGCCGCCTCCAGAGCCGCCTGCGCGATGCCCACACAGCCGGCGGCGACCGACATCCGCCCCTTGGCCAGCGCGGACATGGCGACCGAGAAGCCCTTGCCCTCGGGGCCGAGCAGAGTGGAGGCCGGTACGCGGACCCCGTCGAAGACGAGTTCGGCGGTGGCCTGGCCGCGCAGGCCGAGCTTGCCGTGGATCGCGCGGCGGGTGAGGCCCGGGGTGTCGGTGGGGACCAGGAAGGCCGAGATGCCGCGGTGGCCGGGCTCGTCGCCGGTACGCGCGAAGACCAGCACCACGTCGGCCCAGGTGCCGTTGGTGATGAACATCTTGGTGCCGCTGACCAGGTACGAGTCGCCCTCGCGCACGGCGCGGGCGGTGAGGTTGCCCGCGTCGGATCCGACGCCGGGCTCGGTCAGGGCGAAGCAGCCGAGCGCGTCGCCGGAACACAGCCGGGGCAGCCACGCACGCTTCTGCTCCTCGGTGCCCCAGGCGGCGACGGTCTTCGCGACCAGGCCGAGGGAGACGGACACGATGCCGCGCACGGCGGAGTCGCCGCGGCCGAGCTCCTCGGTCACCAGCACGTAGGCGAGGTGGTCGCCGCCGGAGCCGCCGTACTCCTCGGGGACGGTCAGGCCGAGGAAGCCGAGCGCGCCCAGCTTCTTCACGATCGCCCGGTCGACGCTCTCGGCGCGGTCCCACTCGGCCGCGTACGGGACGACCTCGCGGTCGGTGAACTCGCGGGCGAGCCGGCGTACGGCGGTCTGCTCCTCGCTCAGCTCAAGGTTCACCGGGCACCTCCGGGGTCGTCGTGGCGGGCTCCCGGGGCCAGTTAACTAGCACCGGTAGTTTATGGCGGGCAGGCCCTACTATGTGGCGCATGGCCAGACCGCGCAAGCCCCTGCTGAGCAGAACCCGCATCGTCGAGGCGGCGGGCGCACTGGTGGACGCGGAGGGACTGGACGCGGTGTCGACGAGGCGGCTGGCGGCCGCGCTCGGAGTCAGCGGGCCCTCGCTGTACAACCACTTCCGGACGAAGGACGAGATCCTGGAAGCGGTGGCGGACGCGGTGAGCGCGCGGGTCGACCTGTCGATGTTCGAGGCTCCCGCGTACGGCGCCGAGGGCGGCCGGGACTGGCGCGGGGCCCTGCACGCCTGGGCGCACTCGTACCGGGACGCGCTGTCCGACCATCCGAACATCGTGCCGGTGCTGGCCCGGGGACCGGGGCGCCGTCCCGCGGCCCTGCGGGTGGCGGACGCGGTGTTCGGCGCGATGACGGAGGCCGGGTGGCCCCCCGCGCAGGCGACCCGGATCGGCGCGCTGATGCGGTACTTCATCCTGGGCTCGGCGGTGGCGTCCTTCGCCCGGGGTTTCGTGGACGACGAGGCGGCGTACGATCCGGCGGACTACCCGCACCTGGGGCAGGCGCACCTGCTGGCCGAGCGGCAGCGCGAGGTGGACCAGGGCGCTTTCGAGACGGGCCTGACGGCGCTGCTGGACGGGCTGGCACTGCAGTACGAGGCGGCGCGCGGAACGGCGTGAGGCGCAGAACGGTGTGAGGCGCGCGGAACGGCCCCGGCCGTACGCCGCCCCCGCCGGGGTTGCGTACGGCAGGGGCCGCGTACGGCAGGGGCCGCGTGCGGCAGGGTCAGAAGATGACCAGGGAGCGGCCGCCCTTGCCCGCCAGCATGGCGTCGAAGGCGGCCGGGATGCCGTCGAGGGTGATGCGGTCGGTGACCAGGGAGCCGAGGTCGAGACGGCCTTCGCGGACGTGTTCGGCGATCACCGGGAGGTCGCGGGCCGGGTCGCTGTTGCCGTAGACGCAACCGGTCAGGGTGCGGGCGAAGTGGAAGATCTCCAGCGCGTGGAAGGTGACCTGCTGTTCCTTCCCGCCGATGCCGACGACCGTGGTGCGTCCACCGCGCCGGGTGGACTCCCAGGCCCCGCGGATGGTTTCCGCCCGGCCGACGCACTCGACGGCGACGTCCACGCCGTGTCCGCCGGTGAGTGCGCGGATCTGCTTGGCCGTCGTGTCGGAGGCGAGGACGAAGTCCGTGGCGCCGGCCGCGCGGGCCAGCTCCTCCTTGGCCGGGGACACGTCGACGGCCACGATCGGGCCCGCCTGGGCGATCCGGGCGGCCTGGAGCGCGGCCAGACCGACGCCGCCGACGCCGAAGACGGCGACGGACTCCCCGGGGAAGACCTGGGCGCTGTGGTGGACGGCGCCGTAGCCGGTGAGGACGGCGCAGCCGAGCAGGGCGGCCTCGGCGAGCGGGATCCCGGCGGGCGCGGGCAGCACGCAGTTCGCCGCGACGACGGTCTCCTCGGCGAACGCGGCGACGTTCAGGCCCGGGTGCAGCTCGGCGCCCTGCGCGTCGTGCGCGTAGACGGCGCCGACCCCGGAGAGGGCCTTGGCGCAGAGCCAGACCTCGCCGATGGTGCAGTGGTGGCACTCCCCGCAGGACGGGGCCCAGTTGAGCACCACGCCGTCGCCGGGGGCGACGTGGGTGACGCCCTCCCCGACCGCGAGGACCGTGCCCGCGCCCTCGTGTCCGAGGACGGCGGGGACGGGGACCCGCATGGTGCCGTTGGTGAGGGAGAGGTCGGAGTGGCAGACGCCGGCGGCGGTGAGCCGGACCCGGACCTGGCCGGGTCCGGGTTCGGGCAGCACGATCTCCCGTATCTCCAGCGGGGCTCCGACGGCGGGCAGGATGGCGGCGCGGACCATGGTCGTCGTCTCCGTGTTCAGAACTGCAGGGACTTGGTCTGGAGGTACTCGGCCAGGCCGTGCGGGCCCAGCTCGCGGCCCACGCCCGACTGCTTGTAGCCGCCGAAGGGCGCGAGCACGTTGAAGCGGCCGCCGTTGATGTCCACCTGGCCGGTGTCCATGCGGCGGGCGAAGGCCACGGCCGTGGCCTCGTCGGCGGCCCAGACGGCGCCGCCCAGGCCGTAGACGGTGCCGTTGGCGATGGCCAGGGCCTCCTCCTCGTCCTCGTAGGCGAGGATCGAGAGGACGGGGCCGAAGATCTCCTCCTGGGCGATGGTCATGTCGGGCGTGACGTCGGCGAACACGGTCGGGGCGACGAAGTACCCGTGCTCCCGGGGCGCGTTGGGGCCGCCGGCGACGAGGCGGGCGCCCTCCTCGATGCCCTGGGCGATGTATCCGCGCACGCGGTCGCGCTGCTTGGCGTTGACGACGGGGCCCAGGCGGGTGCCCGGGTCGCGGGGGTCGCCGGTGGGGTACTTGGCGACGGCGGCGGCCGCGAGGGCGACGGCCTCCTCGTACTGGTCCCGGTGGACGAGCATGCGGGTGAGCGCGTTGCAGCTCTGGCCGGTGTTGTTCATGACGTGGCCGACGCCCGTCGCGACGGCCTTGGCCAGGTCGGCCCCGGGCAGGATGACATTGGCCGATTTTCCGCCCAGTTCGAGGGCGACCCGCTTGACGGCGGCGCCGGCCGTGGCGCCGATCTTCCGGCCGACGGCGGTCGAGCCGGTGAAGGAGACGAGGTCGACGCCCTCGTGCGCGGCCAGGGCCTGACCGGCGACCGGACCGGTACCGGTCACCAGGTTGAAGACTCCGGCCGGGATGCCCGCCTCGTGCACGGCTTCGGCGAAGAGCTGTGCGGTCAGCGGGGTGTCCTCGGCCGGCTTGAGGACGAGGGTGCAGCCGGCGGCGAGAGCGGGCGCCACCTTGGCAACGACCTGGTGCAGCGGGTAGTTCCAGGGCGTGATGGCTCCGACCACGCCGACCGGCTCCAGCAGGACGGTGGAGGTCCCGATCCGCTCCTCGAAGGCGTACGAGGCGGCGAGCTCCGCGTACGAGGAGGCCACGGCGATCGGCGATCCGACGTGCACCGCCTCCGAGAACCCACTCGGGGAGCCGAGCTCGGCGGTGATGGTCTCGGCTATCTCCTTCTTCCGCGCGGCCAGCACGTCGCGGAGGGCGCCGATGAGGGCGCCCCGCTCGGCGGGCGGGGTGGCCGCCCAGGCCGGGAAGGCGGCGCGGGCCGCGCGTACGGCCGCGTCCACGTCCTCGGCGGTACCGGCCGGGACCCCGGCGATGACCTGCTCGTCCGCGGGGTTGACGACCTCGATCCGCTCGCGTCCGGCGGCGGGCCGCCATTCCCCGCCGATGTACATCCCGTCGTGGGCCTTCATGGCTGTTCCTCCCGAAACACGCACGAGCACGTGGACCTGACCTCGCGGACAGCCTACAAACTAGCGCCGGTAGTTTTCGGTGCGCCAGGGGTGTCCGGGATCAGATGATGCCGAAAAGCATCCCTGCCGCCAGGACGACCAGGGAGGTCAAAGCGGCCCATTTGACGGTGAATCGGGTGTGGTCGCCGAACTCGACCTTGGCCATCCCGACGAGGACGTACACGGCCGGAACCAGCGGGCTGGACATGTGCAGGGCCTGGCCGACGAGGGACGCACGGGCGATTTCGAGCGGGGAGACGCCGTGGGCGGCGCCCGCCTCGGCCAGGACGGGCAGGACGCCGAAGTAGAAGCCGTCGTTGGACATGAAGTAGGTGAGCGGCAGGCTCAGCAGGCCGGTGACCAGGGCCATGTGCGGGCCCATGCCCTCGGGGATGGCGCCGACGAGCCAGTCGGCCATCCCCTTGACCATGCCGGTGCCGGTGAGGACGCCGGTGAAGACGGCGGCGGCGAAGACCATGCCGGCGACGTTCAGGACGTTGTCGGCGTGGGCGGCGATGCGGGCCTTCTGATCCGGCATGTGCGGGAAGTTGACGGTGAGGGCGAGCGCGGCGCCGAGCAGGAACAGCACCGGGATGGGCAGCAGCTCCATGATCATCGAGGTGAGCAGGGCGACGGTGAGGCCGGCGTTGAACCAGTACAGGCGGGGCCGCAGGGTGGGGCGGTCCGGGTCGAGGCCCTGGAAGCCGTCGGCGGGGCCGCCGGCGGCGTCCGGGGCCGGGGCGGGGGCCGGGGCGGGGGCCGGGGCCGGGGCGGGGGCCGGGGCCGGGGCGGGGGCCGGGGCGGGGGCGGGGGCCGGGGCGGGGGCCGGGGCGGGGGTGCGGGCGGCATCGGCGGGTGCGGGGGCGGGGTCGCCCGCGTCGGCGGCGCCGGCCGAGGGGGTGGTCCCGGCCGCCCCCGTGGACCCGGCCGGGCCGGACGGCTTCGCCGCGCGCGTCGCGGTGACCGGGCCCGCCGCCGCGCCGGCCGGTACGAGGCGCTCCGACTCCGCGTCCAGGGGCTCCCGCCCGCCGGGCAGTGTCAGGGTGCCGACCCGGCGGCGTTCCTTCAGCCCGAGGACGTAGGCGAGGACGAACACGAAGAGCAGCCCGGCCGCGAGGGCCGGGATCATCGGCACGAAGACGTCGCCGGCGTCGAGCTTCAGGGCGGTGGCGGCACGGGCCGTGGGGCCGCCCCAGGGCAGGGTGTTCATGACGCCGTTGGCGGTGGCCGCGACGCCGGTCATGACGACGAGGCTCATCCCCAACCGCTTGTACAGCGGGTACATCGCCGACACGGTGATCATGAAGGTGGTGGAGCCGTCGCCGTCCAGCGAGACGATCGCGGCGAGGACGGCGGTGCCGACCACGACCCGCATCGGATCCGCCTTGCAGAAGCGCAGGATGCCCCGCACGATCGGGTCGAAGAGGCCGACGTCGATCATCACGCCGAAGTAGACGATGGCGAACATCAGCATGGCGGCGGTCGGCGCGAGCTTGCCGACGCCGTCGATCACGTAGTCGCCGAGCTGCGCGCCCTGTCCGGCGAACACGCAGAAGAGCGCGGGGATGAGGACGAGCGCCGCGATGGGCGACATTTTCTTCATCATGATCAGGACCAGGAAGGTCGCGATCATGGCGAAGCCGAGGAAGGTCAGCATGCTGGGAACGTAGGTGCCGTCTCCTTGCGCCAACAAGACGTCCGCGTGTGAGCAATACGAGCAAAACCCCTGCTCAGGGCAGGGGCGCCAGCTCAACCGGGAAGCCGTTGAGCACCGCCGTGCCGGACAGCGGGTCGAGCCGGCTGCCGTCGAGGAGCTGGTTGACGTTGACGCCGGGCTCCTCGGCGGCCACCGAGAGCCGGGTCCCGGCGCGGTCGTGACCCCACCCGTGCGGGAGGCTCACGACGCCGGTGCGGACGGTGTCGGTGACCTCGACGGGCACCTCCAGGCTGCCGCCGTCGGCGGTGATCCGGGCCCGGGCCCCGTCGGTGAGTCCGAGCCGGTCGGCATCCTGCGGATGGACGTGCAGGGTGCAGCGGTTGGAACCTCCGGCGAGGGCCGGGACGTTGTGCAACCAGCTGTTGTTGGACCGCAGGTGGCGGCGGCCCACGAGCACCAGGGACGCGGGGCGGTCGGCGAGCGCCGCGCGGAGCCTGGGCAGCTCGGCCGCGATCGGGTCCGGCAGCAGCTCGATCCTGCCGCTGCGCGTCTTCAGCAGGCCCGGGAGCCGGGGCCGCAGCGGTCCCAGGTCGATGCCGTGCGGGCTCTGTCGGAGGTCGTCGAGGGTGAGTCCGTACGGGCCGAGGCGCAGCATCAGGTCGAGCCGCCGCTCGGGGCCGGTCCGGCCGGACAGCAGCCGGGCCTGCTCGTCGGGGTCGCGGCCGTGCAGCGGTGAGTACGGGTCGGCGACGGCCCGCGCGAGGGTGTCGGCGATGACGCGCTCGTCGACGGCCTCCGGCGGGGCGCCGTGCAGCCCCGAGACGGCGAGGACGAGCCGCGCGTGGATCTCGCACTCGTCGAGCCGCCCCTCCTCCAGCTCGACGGCGGCGGGCGAGTAGCGCGCCTGGTTGCGCACGGCGAATCCGTTGAAGGCGAAGTCGAAGTGCGCGCTCTGTGCGGGCGGCGGCGGGGGCAGCACGACGTGGGCGTGGCGCGAGGTCTCGTTCAGGTACGGATCGACGGAGATCATGAAGTCGAGCCCGGCCAGTGCGCGGTCGAGCCGGTTGCCGTCGGGTGCGGACAGGACGGGGTTGGCGGCGATGGCGAGCAGCACCCTGATCCGCCCGTCGCCCGGCGTCTCGATCTCCTCCGCGAGGGCGGCGAGGGGCAGCTCGCCCTTGGCCTCGGGGTGGCCGCTGACCCGGCTCGCCCAGCGGCCGAGGGCGAACCCCTTGCCGGGGCCGGCCGGACGGGGCGCGCCGGCCGTGGCGGCGAGCGGGAAGAGGGCTCCGCCCGGCCGGTCGAGGTTGCCGGTGAGGATGTTCAGGACGTCGACGAGCCAGCTGGCCAGGGTGCCGTACTCGACGGTGGAGCTGCCGATGCGCCCGTAGACGGCGGCCGTGGGCGCGGCGGCGAGTTCGCGGGCGAGGGTGCGGATCTCGTCGGCCGGGAGGTCACAGGCGGGTGCGACGGCCTCAGGAGTGAAACTCCCGAGCGCGGCGGCGAGTTCCCCGATCCCCTCGGTGATGTCCTCCAGTGCGGCGCCGGGCGCGGCGAGCTTCTCGGTGAGGAGGGTGTGCGCGAGGGCCGCGAGCAGCAGGGCGTCGCTGCCGGGTCGGGGGGCGAGGTGGCGGTCGGCCAGCCGGGCGGTGCGGGTACGGCGCGGGTCGACGACGACCAGGGTGCCGCCGCGGGCGCGCAGGGCCTTGAGGCGGCCGGGGAAGTCGGGAGCGGTGCACAGGGAGCCGTTGGACTCGACCGGGTTGGCGCCCAGGACCAGCAGGAAGTCCGTGTGGTCGAGGTCGGGCACCGGAATGGCGAACGGGTCGCCGAAGAGCAGTCCGCTGGAGACGTGCTTGGGCATCTGGTCGACGGTGCTGGCGGTGAACAGGTTGCGGGTGCCCAGGGCCTTGAGGAGGAGCGGCGGGTAGAGGGCGCCCGCCATGGTGTGGACGTTGGGGTTGCCGAGGACGACCCCGGCCGACTGGGCTCCGTACTCCCCCACCAGGGCGGGGACGGCGGCGGCGATCGTTTCGTACGCCTCCTCCCACGTGGCGTCCCGGAGCCGGCCGTCGCGGCGGACGAGGGGGCCGCGCAGCCGGTCCGGGTCCGCGTCGAGCTGCCCGAAGGCGGCGCCCTTCGGGCAGATGAAGCCGCGGCTGAAGACGTCCTCGCGGTCACCGCGGGCGCCGGTGACGGCGGCGCCGTCGAGGGTGAGGGTGAGGCCGCAGGTGGCTTCACAGAGGGGGCAGATGCGCAGGGCGGTGCGGGGCATGGACCCTCCAGGGCGGCAGACTGCGGCACGGTCGCGGCCGGGCACGGTGGGCGCGGTCACGCGGGCGCTCCGAGCATACCGACCGGTAGGCACGGAGGGGAGGGGTCTGCCGGGGTCCGTCCGCGAGCGGCCTGGGCGGGCCGGCCGGTCCGCTGGCGGGCGGAGCCCGGGGCGGGCGGATCCGGGGGCAGGACGGCGCGGGTCAGGGCGACCGGCCGCGGCGCCGGGTGACGGCTACGGCGCGGGGTAACGGCTACGGCGCGGTGACGGCCGCGGCCGACGCACGGCGGGCCGGGAAGTCCGCGCGGCGGGTCAGCCCAGGACGCGCGCCAGGTAGGCGTGCATCATGGCGCGCGTCTCGGCCACGATGCCGGGGTCCCCGGCGGGATCGACGCGGAAGGCCAGCTGGATCAGCGCGTCCGTGGCCTCGACGGCGACGAGGACCGCCCGCTCCAGTGCCGCGTCGGGGGTGAGGCCCAGGTGCGCGCTGAGCAGCTCGGTCAGGCGGACGGCGACCAGGTGGTTGGGGTCGGCAGCCGGCCCGTCGGCGGGCGGGGCGGGTACGCCGAAGTCCACGAGCGCGAACCCGGGGACGCTGCGCTTCATGGCCAGGTACTCGTCGAGCACGGCGTCCACCACCGGCTGCCAGGGCGTGGATGGCAGGCCCGCGAGCCGGTGCGTGATGCCGTCGGCGTACCGGTCCAGGTTGCGGTGGGCGAGGGCGATGGCCAAGGCCCGCTTGTTGCCGAAGAAGCGGTAGACGGAGCCGATCGGCACGCCGGCGCGCAGAGCGACCGCGCGCGTACTGAGGTTGTCGTAACCGGTCTCGTCCAGGAGTTCGGCGCACGCGTCGAGGATCCGGGCGAGCCGGTCGGCGCTGCGCTGCTGCACGGGGGTGCGGCGCAGGGAGGGGGTGGGGGGCACGGGGTCCATCATGCCGCTCCTGGCGTCATCCGTTCGGCGGGGCCTCAGTTCAGCAGGAGACTCAGCCCCCCGATGGTGTACGTGATCATCAGCGCGAGCAGCGGCAGCTGGCCGGCCACCGCTTTCGCGGGAGGAAAGAGTCGCACGGACCGGTCGTGCGCCGCGACGACACCGAGGACGTGGCCGGCGACGACGGCGATCACCTGGAGGGCGGCGAGGCCGCCGGGATCCAAGGGGGACACGGGTTCCGGGGCGTTGTCAGTGCCGAGTGCCATGCTCACTGTGCGTGGTCCTTCGACTACCAGGAGGGAGAAGTAGTGGGCGATCAGATAGCCGAGGGCGATCGGTACGAGTGAGTGCGCGAAGGCGGTGAGGGGGCCGGGGTGCGGTCCGCTGACCAGGCGGGTGCCGGCGGCGCACAGGCAGTACAGGACGGCGACGAGGGCGACGGAACCGAGAAGTCCGAGGGTGGCCGTGGGGGTGCGGCCGAGGGGGGAGGTCTGCAGGACGTTGATCCACGAGGGGTTGTCGGAGAAACCGTCGTAGGCGGTGGATCCGAGGAGGACGCAGACGGTGGCGACGAGTCCGGGCCGCTCGGGCGTGGCGTCGAGTCCGTGGAAGGGGTTGCGGAGAACGAGGTGGCCGTCGCTGCGACGGCCGAGGGGGGAGAGACGGGCGAGGAGCGCGGAGTACACCTCGAAGGCGTCTCCGTCGTCGAACCAGCGCTCGCCGTGGCGGGCGGCGAGCAGCAGCTGGGCGGCGGCGTAGGCGGTGAGGGCGATCAGGAGGGTGGTGGTGGACGCGGGATCGGGAGCGGCGAGTTCGAGCCAGGTGAACCCGAACAGGCCTGCGGCGGCGGGCCATTGCCCCAACCGGGCGGGGAGGGGGCGGTCGGGGTGGGATCGGTCGGGGTGGGATCGGTCGGGGTCGGGGCGGCGGAAGGGGCGGACGGAGAGGCGGTGCAGGGTGCGGAGCGGGTTGAGCAGGCGCCAGACGGGGCCGAGGAGGAGGGAGGCGGGGACGAGTCCGACCCAGAAGAGGACGTAGACGGCGCCGGGAGCGGGATTGCGGGCGGGGTCGTCGGGGCCGAGGAGGAGGTGCAGCAGGACGGCCACCGCGGCGACGAGCCCGACTCCGCGCAGGACGGTACGGGTGGCCGGCGCGTCGGCCACCCCCTGGAAGGCGGCGGGCAGCGCGATCCCGGAGCGGTCGCCCCGGAAGCGGGAGGTGGACCAGAGCAGGCCGAGTGCGAGGAAGGAGACGAACAGGGCGGTGAAGGCGCCGGCGAAAGCGTAGAAGGGTGAGATCGGCAAGTCGTGCTGGGACCCGATCCCGTGCGCGAGCGCGGTGAACGGATCGGGAGCGGCCGGGCGAAGGACCACGCCCTGGCCGCCGCCTCCACCAGCGCCCGCGGCACCGGGACCGGCTCCCGGCCCGAGGGGGGTCACCACCGTTCCGCCCGGGCCCGGACGGAGCGGGGCGACACCTCGGCCACGGCCTTGGCGCGGGCGTCGGCGCCGGCCGGCGCCGGTAGCTGGGGCGGGGCGGGGTCCCGGCGCCGGTGCTGGCGCGGGCACGGGTTGCGGCGCTGGCACGGGTTGCGGTGCTGGCGCTGGCGCTGGTTGCGGCGCTGGTGCGGGGTCATCGGACGAGGAGCTGGGTCAGGACGAGGCCGGACGCGTGGGTCTCGACCTCGAAGAGGCCGGTGCGGTCGACCGTCAGGACCAGGCCGGCCTCTTGCCCCGCGGGCAGGGCGAGTTCCTTGTCGTAGCCGTGGACGTGCAGGGTGTCCGCCCGGTCGCTGGTGACGCGCAGGGCGACGCGTTCGCCTCGCTTGAGCTCGGTGCGCGCGGGTGCCGGGCTGACCTTGCCGTCGCGGACCGTGATGGTGACGGTGCGGTCCGCGGCCTGTCCGGTGGGCAGGCCCGGCGCGGGGGTGGGTGCGGGCGGCGACGCCGGCGGGGTGGCGCCGTGGCTGTGACCGCCGGGTCCGCCGTTGCCGGTGAGCGGGACGGTCGCCTCCACCGGCTTGCCGGACACCGCCCAGGCGGTGTGGTCGTCGGCGTACAGCCGGACGGTCAGGGTGTGCGCGCCCTCGGGGACCTGCGCGGCGGGCAGGTGGAACCAGGGGCCGTACAGCCGGGCCAGTTTGCGGCCGTCGAGCTCCAGATGGGCGTGGCCCGCGCCCCGGAGCGCGGCGCCGCCGGTGCTGTCGGGGGTGAAGGCGAAGTTGTCCACCGTCAGTTGAAGGTTCCAGCCGTCCTCGGAGTCCGGGCGGGCGGTGAGGCGGACCTTCGGCGCGCCCCCGGCCGGGACCTCGCGGAGCCGGTGGCCGGCGCCGTCGTCGGCGGTGAGCAGGGTGCCCGCGCTGCCGGAGGCCTCCTCGTGGCTGGTACCCGGCTTGTGGTGGGTGGTCGCCCTCCCTCCGCAGCCCGTTGCCGCTCCGCCGCCGAGGAGCAGGACGAGGGCGAGCAGGGCCGCGGTACGGGCGGCCCGGCGCCGCGCCCGGCCGCGCACCGGGCGGGGGGTGCGGGGTGCGTCGTACGACGGACCGGCGCCGGCGAACGGGCCGCCCGGCGCTCCCGCCGCGTTCACTGCCCACCCCCGGCGGTGAGCCGGATTGTGCGGCCGCGTCCCGGGGCGGAACCCCGCGCGCCCCGGGCGGTCTCGGACACGGTGCGGGTCATCGGGGGCCCTCCGTTCCCGGTCGGCCGCAATCGGGACCGGCGTCCGCGGCACCGGGGCCGGGCCCCGCCGGACCGGGGCCGGCGCCGTCCGGGGCAGGGGCGCGGCCGGCCGCTCCGGCGGCGGGCCCCGCCCCTGCCTCTCCCGCCCCAGCGGCTCCCGCGCCGGGGGCCCCCGCGCCGGGGGCTGCCAGGGCGCCGGACAGGGTGCCTCCCCGCTCCCCGGCTCCCACCTTGGCGGCTCCCGCCAGTGCGGCTCCCGCCCCGTCAGCGGCGCGGTCGCCCGCCCCAGCGGCTGCCCGGGTTCCCACCGGGGCGACCCCCGGCTCCCCGGCCCCCACCGGAGCGGCTTCCCCTGCGGCCCCCGGCTCCCGGGCGGCGGTCGCGCCCCCACCGCCACCCGCTCCCCCGGCGCCCTCCGGCTCCCCTGCCGGCGCCCGGGGGGCGGGGCGGGCCGAGGCGACGGCCGCCCAGAGCAGCCACACCAGGGCCACCAGGGCCCGTACCCAGGCGGGGCTCAGGGGGGTCCAGGGGATCATCAGGACCGCCTTGTCGAAGGCGTCGAGCAGCGTCAGGCCGGCCAGCAGCAGGGTCAGCCGGGCCAGCCAGGGACGGTCGGTGCGCAGCGCCAGGCCCGCGCCCGTCCACCACAGCCCGAGGAGGAGGAGCGCGAGGGCCGGCACGAAGGTGGCGACCAGCCCCGCGGTGGAGCCGGCCACGTCCAGCGCGAGCCCGGCCAGGCCGAGGAGCGAGGCGGCCGTGCCCAGCCGGGAGCCGCGCAGTCGGCGCCACCACAGCACCCCGCCGACGAGGAGCAGCACGCCCGCCACGGCCAGCGCGATCTGGGTCTCCACCCGCTCCAGGCCGCGCGCGCCGTACCAGTCGCAGCCGGCCGGCAGCTTGCGGGCCTGGACGCTGTAGTCGGCACAGACGAGGAGCTGGACCAGCTTCACCGGTTCGCCCACCAGCCGGGCCGAGGCGCCGGTGAGGTCGCCGCGGGCGGCTCCGCACTGCGGGACGGTGCCCGGCGTGGAGCCGTCGGGGCCGTCCTGCCAGCAGTTGCCGCGGCCCTGGCCGTCCCACCACACGTCCATACCGTTGGGCCGGGCGACGCCCGCCTTGTCCTTGCCCATCACGTTCCCGGCGTACCGGTTGTGGTGGGAGGTGTCCGTCTGCTTGGACCACGCCTCCTCGCCACGGATGAAGGCCGGGACGGCGCTGAGGAAGAAGCCGGCCCGCCGGTGCCCGTACACCCAGTTGCCCTCGTACAGGTTCCAGTTGCCGCCCGCGGTGATGATGCCGGTGCCCGGCGGCATGGAGATCTGGGGGCAGACGACGCCCTGCTCGTAGCCGCGCTCGGCCGGCGGCTTGGCGCAGGTGCCGTCGGCGACGTAACGGTAGTAGTCCTGGTTGTTGTCGTGGATCAGGTTCCGCTCGAACTTGGCGTGGTTCTGCGGGAGTCCGGGGTGTCCGGGGAAGGCGCTGTCCATGGAGGCGCCGCCCATGTTCTGGTCGAACTCGTTGTCGTGGACCCAGACCGAGTCGCCGGCGGTGCCGGAGTAGCCGACCATGTTGTGGTGGCTGCGGCAGCCGGTGATCTCGATGGAGTACCGGGGGACCTCGTAGCCGCGGCCGTCGTTGATGTCGGAGGCGCTGCCGGGGTAGATGCCGGAGTCGCCGTTGCCGTACGACTCGCAGTTCTTGTAGAGCCCGTGGTCGCTGGCGAAGGTCAGGAAGCCGTACTCGTCGTTCCAGCGGGTCAGGACGTCGTCGATGACGAAGCCGTCGCCCGCGAGGACGTACAGCGAGTTGAACGTGGTGCGCTGGGCGGTGAAGTTGCGGAAGTAGACGCCGTTGGACCGGTCGGCGCGGACGGCGTTCAGCTTCTGGTACTTGGCGTCGATGACGACGTCCAGCCGCGAGGCCCCCGTGCCCTCGATCTGGAGGTCCGTCTTGCCGAGGATGGCGACGAGGTTCTGGTTGTGCCGGCACTGGACCTGCTGCTCGTAGCTGAGGATCTGGTAGCCGAGCGAGGAGTCGGGGGCCTTCAGCGCGGCGCACTCGCCGGCCGGCTTCGGGAGGGAGGGCTCCTCCTCGTAGAGCCCGGGGAGGATCGCGATGTTCATCCCGGGCCGGTCGACGGCGTCCACGGCCTCCTGGAGGTGGCGGTAGCCGTTCTGCTCGCACCGCTCGTAGAGAGCGAGGTTGCGCTGGCGCAGCGCCTCGGGGAAGGCGGATATGCGGCGTTCGAAGGCCGTCCGGTCGGTCTTGCAGACCAGCAGGTCCGGCTCTGTCGCGCGGTACTCGGGCACCGACCCGGTGCCGTCGGGGAGGGCGACGGGCCGCTCCTCGTGGGCCCGGGCCGCGGGTGCGGCGGCGAAGAGGGACAGGAGGGCGAGGAGGGCGGCGAGGAGCGCCACCGGCACGGCAGGAAACCTGCGGGTCCACGACATGCGCGAGAGAGTAGAGCAATGTTCATCTTTTGGGATCCCCCCGCGCGGGAATCCGTTCCGTCCGCACGGGAATCCGTTCCCGCCCGCCCGGGAACCCGTTCCGCCCGGACCGGGCGGCGGTGCGCGGCCCCGGCACCCCACCCCGGCCGGAAGCCGCCGTTGACGTGCGGGCCGCGGAATCCTACTGTCAGCCATAGGATTCCTTCGAGGGAGCGGGAGCAGCACATGAGCGAGCAGTCGGGCAGCGAGCGGGCCGGCAAGACGGCGGAGGCGCTGGAGTACCTCGGCGGCTTCGGCAACGAGCACAGCTCGGAGGCCGTCCCCGGCGCCCTGCCGCTCGGCCGGAACTCGCCCCAGCGCGCCCCCCTGGGCCTCTACGCCGAGCAGCTCAGCGGCAGCGCCTTCACCGAGCCGCGCAGCCACAACCGCCGTTCCTGGCTCTACCGGATCCGCCCCTCGGCCGCGCACCCGTCCTTCACCCGGATCGACAACGGGGCCCTGCGCACCGGCCCCTTCACCGAGGCCCCCGCGGATCCCAACCGGCTGCGCTGGAACCCGCTGCCCGACCCGGCCCCCGGTACCGACTTCCTGGCCGGCCTGTGGACCCTCGGCGGAAACGGCGACGCAACCCAGCGCGCCGGCATGGCCATCCACCTCTACTCCGCCAACTCCTCCATGGTCGACCGGGTGTTCAGCGACTCCGACGGCGAGCTGCTGATCGTCCCGGAGCGCGGCGGGCTGCTCCTGCGGACCGAGTTCGGCCTGCTCGCCGCCCGGCCGGGTGAGATCGCGCTGATCCCCCGCGGCGTGCGCTTCCGCGTCGAGCTGCTCGACGCCGACGCCCGCGGGTACGTCTGCGAGAACTACGGGCAGCCCTTCGAGCTCCCCGACCTGGGCCCGATCGGCGCCAACGGACTCGCCGCCGCCCGCGACTTCCGGGCCCCGGTGGCCGCGTACGAGGAGCCCGGCCTGCTCGACCGCCCGACCGAGGTCGTCAACAAGTTCTGCGGCAACCTCTGGTCGGCGACCTACGACCACTCCCCGCTCGACGTCGTCGCCTGGCACGGCACGCACGTCCCCTACGTCTACGACCTGCGCCGGTTCAACGTCCTCGGCTCGATCAGCTACGACCACCCCGACCCGTCGATCTTCACCGTCCTGACCTCGCCCTCCGACACCCCCGGGCTGGCGGGCGTGGACTTCGTGGTCTTCGCTCCGCGCTGGCTCGTCGGCGAGGACACCTTCCGCCCGCCCTACTTCCACCGCAACGTGATGAGCGAGTACATGGGCCTGATCGACGGGGCCTACGACGCCAAGGCCGAGGGCTTCGTCCCCGGCGGCGGCTCGCTGCACAACATGATGTCCGCGCACGGCCCGGACCGGGAGACCTTCGACCGGGCGAGCGCCGCCGAGCTGAAGCCGCAGAAGATCGACGACGGCCTGGCGTTCATGTTCGAGACCCGCTGGCCGATCACCACCACCGCCCAGGCGGCCGGCGCGGACCACCTCCAGCGCGACTACGACGACGTCTGGCAGGGGCTGCAGCGCCACTTCCGCGCCTGACCCGTCCTGCGTACGCTCACCTGCGCCGCCGCACCCCGCGCCCAGCCGTACGGAGAACCACCCGTGACCGCCTTCGCCCCCGACTCACTGGTACTGAACCGGAAGCTTCCGCTCTGGTACCAGGTGTCCCAGTCGCTGCGCGCCTCGATACTCGGGCGCACCCCGGACGCCTCGCTGCGCCTGCCCACCGAGGAGCAGCTCGCCGGGCACTACGGGGTCAGCGTGCTGACCATGCGGCAGGCCCTGAAGGAGCTGGAGGGCGAGGGCCTGATCAGCCGGCACCGGCGGCGCGGCACCTTCATCGAGCCGGGGGCGCTGCGCGGCGCCCCCGTACGCCTGCTGGGCTCGGTCGACGCGATCGTGGCCCAGCAGTCGGGCGACCGTACGACGATCCTCGGCCACGGGCGCACGCCCGTGGCCGGGGAACTGCTGGAGCACTTCCCGGACACGGCGGAGGTGGTCACCTACCGCCGGCTGCGCCACGACCGCGAGAGCGGGGAGCCGACCAACTGGGCGGAGAACGCGGTCCTCCCCGAGTTCGCCGCCGCCGTGGAGACCGCCGACCTCGAACGGTGGCCGATGACGAAGGTCCTGCGGGACGTCGTGGGGGTGCGGATCAGCCGGATCATCGACACGATCGAGGCCCGGCTCGCGGACCCGGAGACGGCGGAGCTGCTGCGGGTCCCGCTGCTCAGCCCGATCCTGCACTACACGGGTGTGACGTACGACGAGGACGGCCGGGTCGTGGACGTGGCCCGCATCCGGTACCGCGGCGACCGCTTCTCCTTCACGGTGAGCGTGGACGCACACTGACCGGCGCGGCCCCGCGGCTACCGCTACGGCTCCCCAGCGGCGACGTGCTCAGCCCCGCGCGGCGTCGCCCTCCGCGGTCCGCTCGTCCTCGGCGGTCCGCTCGCCCTCCGCCTGGGACGGCGTGGTGCGCGTCGTCTGGGGGTGGTGGCGCTGTGCGCGCTGGGCCTCGTCCATGTCCTCGTCGAGGCGCTCGCCCTCGGCCTGCGACGGAGTCGAGTATTCGTCGTACTGACTCATGGCCGTGTCTCCTCGGTCGATACGGGACGTATGCCTACATAAGGAGCGTAACGCTTCGGCCTGGACGCAGCCCGGCCGCCGGGTGCCGTCGCTACCATCGGCGGCGTGAGCGACGACGTACCGCTGCTGGACGATCTGATGCCGTGGGCCGTGGGCGGCCTGCGCCTCGGCCGGGACTGGGTGGCCGCACCCGACCCGGCCGTCCTGCGCGCCCGCTGGGCCGCCCTGGCCGGCGCCGAAGGGGCCGACCGCGAGCGGCTGTTCCGCCCGAGCCGCAGCCGCACCCCGGCCGCCGGGGCCGCGGCCCTGCCCGGTCAGCGCTCGGCCACGACCCGGTTCGCCGACGGACCGGGCCCCTGCCCGGACCCCGTACGGGTGCTCCGCGCCCCCTTCGACGAGCAGTGGCTGCTGCCCGACCAGCGGCTGATCGACACCGCCCGCCCCGAGCTTTGGCGGGTGCTGGACGGGCACCAGCTGTTCCTGGTCGAGGGGCCCGAGCCGCTCGTCACCGCGCACCTGCCGGCCGGGCGGCCGCTCCGGACCCGGCCTCTGCACCGGCGTCCCGGTGGCTCCGAGCCGAACCTCGCGCCGGGCCTGCTGCCCCTGCTCGGCGGGCAGTACGGCGGCTGGGCCACCCCGGAGGACGTACTGTGCTGGATCCTCGCGGCGGGCCGCCCCGGACCGCGGGGGTACGAGGTGCCGCTCGCCGCCGCGCCCGAGCGCTGGCGGGCCGGGCTGGAGCTGGGGCACCGGCTCCTCGCCGTCCAGCTGCGCGGGGCGCGCGGGGGCGAGGCGCCCCGGCTGCCCGGCGGGCGGCGCCCGTACGTCCGCTCGGCGGTCGCCGGGTGGCCGCACGGGATCGCGTACGACACAGCGAGCGAGACGCTGAGCCTGGGCGGCGGGACCGTTTCGCCCGTCCCGCCCGGGGCCTGGGAGTACGAGGTGCAGGGCGTCCGGGTGCTGGAGTCGTGGTGCGCCGCCCGCACCGCGCACCGCGACCCCGCGGCCGACGGGCTGGAGGCGCTCGGGCCGGCCGAGTGGCCGCAGGACTGGACCTCGGAACTGCTCGCGCTGGTCACCACCCTGGCGCTGCTGGCCGATCTGGCGCCGGAGCGGGCCGCGTTCGAGCCGGGCCCCCTCCTGCCGGCGGCCCGGCTGCGCGCCGCGGGGGTCCTGCCGGTGCCCCGGTGGGCGCGGCGCCCGGCCTCGGTGCTGGACCACCAGGAGGAGGGCCCGGGCGGGCAGTTCGCCCTGCTGTAACCCGCGCGCGGCGCCCCGCCAGCGCCGGCCCGCGCGCCACCGCACCACCGCACCCCCGGGCCACCGGGCCACCGCATCCCCGAGCCCCCGCGCCGTCGCAGGCCTACGGCCCCCAGGCCCCCAGCAGCCGTTCCACCGAGCGGTCGAACACGTCGGCCAGCTCCGGCCCGGCCGCGGTCACCGGAACGGCGCCGGTCGCCAGGGCCGCCGCCAGCCGCGGGTACTCCCCCGTTTCCAGCCGCGAGCCGAGCCAGGCGGCCCGTACGCCCCGTTCCGCGGCCTCGCTCCAGGGCAGCGCCCGTGCCCGCTCGGCCAGGTCCAGCTCGCCCGCCACGAAGGTCGCCACCGCGCCGTTGACGGCGGCGACGAGCTCCAGCTTCTCGCCGTCCGGCACGTCCAGCGGCGCGAGGCAGGCGAGGGTGTGCTCCAGGTACCGCAGGGCGTTCGGACTGAAGCCGTGGACGGGGCTCAGCAGCCGGGGCAGCCACGGGTGCCGGTGCATCAGCCCCCGCGCCTGGCGGGCCAGGCCGAGCAGGTCCGCCCGCCAGTCGCCGGTCGGCGGGGTGAGCTCGTACTCCCCGCTGACGGCGTCGACCATCAGCTCGTACAGGTCCTCCTTGCGCGGCACGTAGTTGTACAGGGACATCGTCCCGGCGCCGATTCCGGCAGCCACACGCCGCATGGAGACCGCGTCGATCCCCTCGACGTCGGCGATCCGCACCGCCTCGGCCGCGATCGACCCGCGGCTGTGCGCGGGCTTCGGCCCGCGGCCGGTCCGCTGCGGGCGGGACCAGATCACTTCCGGTTCAGCGGCTCGTCCACCGGTTGTCATCGCTCGGATCACCTCGTCGTCTCGCCCCCATATTAGTTACGTACAACGTACGTAGTGCGGTAGGGTCTCCCGCATGACTACTACGTACGCCGTACTTAGTGAGGCTCTGGAGAAGAGCTACGGGGAGGTCCGCGCCCTGCGCGGCCTCGACCTCGCCGTCCGCGAGGGCACGGTCTGCGGTCTCCTCGGGCCCAACGGCGCGGGCAAGACCACCGCCGTACGGGTGTTCACCACCCTCACCTCGCCCACCGGCGGCCGTGCCCTCGTCGCCGGCCACGACGTCGTCCGCGAGCCGGCCGCCGTCCGCCGCGCCATCGGCGTCACCGGTCAGTACGCCTCGGTGGACGGGGACCTGACCGGCCGTGAGAACCTCCGGCTCTTCGCCCGCCTCGCCGGACTGCGCGGCGCGGCCGGCCGGGCCCGCGCCGACGAGCTGCTGGAGCGCTTCGGCCTGACCGAGGCCGCCGGACGCGTGGCCGGCACCTGGTCCGGCGGCATGCGCCGGCGCCTGGACCTGGCCGCGGGGCTGATCACCCGGCCCCGGGTGCTGTTCCTCGACGAGCCCACCACCGGACTCGACCCCGGGGCGCGCGACCACATCTGGACGGCGGTCCGGGCGCTCGCGGCGGAGGGCACCACCGTGCTGCTCACCACCCAGTACCTGGAGGAGGCGGACCGGCTGGCCGACGACATCGTGGTCGTCGACAGCGGCCGCGCCGCCGCCACCGGCACCCCGGCCGGGCTCAAGGCACGGATCGGCGCCTACGCCGAGGTCCACGTCGCCGCGCGCGGAGCGGTCGCGGCCGCCGCCGGCGTCCTCGACCAGCTCACCGGCGGGCACCCCGTGCTCGACGAGGAGCGGCTCACCGTCGGCGTGACCGTGCTGGACGCCGGGCTGACCCTGCCCCACATCATCCGCGCGCTCGACACCGCCGGCGTGCCGGTCACCGACGCGAGCCTGCGGCCGCCCACGCTCGACGAGGTGTTCCTGCGCCTCACCCGCCCCGCCGGGAACCGGGACGCCGAACGGGGAGACCGGGGCACCGACCACGAGGAGTACGCCGCATGAGCACCCTGCTGTCCGACGGCGGCGCGGTCCTGGCCAGCCGGCTCCAGAAGGCCCGGCACGCCCCGGCGCTGCTGATCCTCACCCAGACCATGCCGATCACGATGCTCCTCTTCTTCGGGTACGTCTTCGGCAGCGCGCTCGCCATGCCGGGCGCCGACTACCGCGCGTTCCTGGTGCCCGGGCTGCTCGCCGCGACGGCCGCCAACGGCCTGATGACGGGCCTGTTCACCGCCGCGCAGGACGCGCACCGGGGGGTGATGGACCGGTTCCGTACGCTGCCGATGAGCCGGAGCGCCGTACCGCTCGGGCAGACGGCGGCCGACCTGCTCACCACGGGCGTGTCGATGGTGCCGCTGATGCTGGTGGGGCTGGCCATGGGCTGGCGGATCGAGAACGGGCTGCCCGGGGCGCTCGGCGCGCTGGGGATCCTGCTGCTGTTCCGCTTCGCCACCGCCTGGGTCGGGACGTACCTGGGCCTGCTGACCCGGAGCGAGGAGGCCGCGGGGCAGCTCGGCGGCGCCACCTTCGTCCTGCCGATGCTCTCCAGCGCCTACCTCCCGACCGCCGGCCTGCCCGGATGGCTGCGCACGGTCGCCGAGTGGAACCCGATCAGCGCCGTGGCCACGGCGGTGCGTGAGCTGTGCGGCAACCCGGGGGCCGGGGCCGGCGCGGGCGCGGCCTGGCCCGCCGCGCACCCGGTGGCCGGCGCACTGCTCTGGTCGGCGCTGCTGCTCGCCGTGTTCGTGCCGCTGGCGTCCCGGCGGTTCGCCCGCGGCACCGCGGGGTGAGGGGGCCGGGCGGGGGCGGGGGGTGACAGGGCGGGGTCCGGCGGGATAGGCATCGGTGCCATGGACACCGAAAGCACCGCGCCCGAACCCCTCCCCCTGTCCGGCATCACGGTCGTCGCCGTCGAACAGGCCGTCTCGGCCCCCTTCGCCACCCGTCAGCTCGCCGACCTCGGCGCGCGGGTGGTCAAGGTCGAGCGTCCCGACGGCGGCGACTTCGCGCGCGCCTACGACACCGCCGCGCACGGCCTCGCCTCCCACTTCGTGTGGGCCAACCGCGGCAAGGAGTCGATCGCGCTCGACCTGAAGGACCCGCGCGGCCTCGACGTACTGCACGGACTGCTGGCCGGCGCCGACGTGTTCGTCCAGAACCTCGCCCAGGGGGCCGCCGCCCGGCTCGGGCTGGATTCGGCCGCGCTGTGCGGGCGTATCCGCGGCTGGTCGCCGTCGACGTGTCGGGCTACGGCGCCGAGGGGCCGTACGCCCACAAGCGCGCCTACGACATGCTGGTGCAGTGCGAGGCGGGACTGGTCTCGGTGACCGGCACGCCGGAGCAGCCCGTCAAGGCGGGCATCCCGGCCGCCGACATCGCGGCCGCCATGTACGCGTTCTCGGGCGTGCTCGCCGCGCTGCTGCGCCGCGGGGTCACGGGACGCGGCGGCAGGGTGGAGGTGTCGATGCTGGACGCGCTCGCCGAGTGGATGGGGCATCCCCTGCACCACACGATGCACGGCGGGGAGCAGCCGGTGCGCACCGGTCTCGCGCACGCGGTGATCGCGCCGTACGACGCCTACCCGACGGCGGACGGGGACCGGGTGCTGCTGTCGGTGCAGAACGACCGTGAGTGGCGCAGGCTCGCCGAACAGCTTCTGGAGCAGCCGGAGTTGGCGCAGGATCCGGCATTCGCGACGAACGCGGCGCGCACCGCGAACCGGGAGCGGACCGACGCCGTGGTGGCAGGGGCCCTGGCCCGGCTGGGCGCGGACGAGGCGATCGGGCGGCTGGAGGCGGCGGGCATCGCCTGCGCGCGGCTGAACTCGGTGGCCCGGCTGGCCGGGCATCCGCAGCTGGCGGCGCGGGACCGCTGGCGGGAGGTGGGGTCACCGGTGGGCCCGCTGCGGGCTCTGCTGCCGCCGATCGGGCTGCCGGGCGGCGCGGCACCGCACATGGGTGCGGTGCCCGCGCTGGGAGAGCACACCGGAGCCCTGCTGCGCGCCCTGGGGATGACGGACGCGCAGATCGCGGAACTGCGCCGGGACGGTGTGGTCGCGTAGGGCCGGGAAGCCGGGAGCCCGGGGGTGAACGGCTCTGCTGCGGGGACGGTTTACGAGCGGCGGCTGCCGAAGAGCGTGCGACGCAGACGGCGCAGCGGCGCGAAGAGCGAGACGCGCGCGCTCCGGCTCCGCAGGCGGTGCGTGTGGTCGCGCGAGGTGAGCTCCCGCATCAGCAGCGTCGCCTCGGCGGCATCCCGGTGCGGGACGGCAGGGCCGCCCAGTACCGCGAGATGGCGGTCGAGGCGCGAGCTGGTCGCGTTGCTGCCACAGGTGACGGCAGGCACGCGTGGCGGCCTGCTGCGCATTGCTATCTGTTCCATGATCTCTCCCCACCCGTACGAGGGCACCCGGCCCGGGCAGGTTAACCCTATCGCCCCCGCGTCGCGCCCGGGTATCCCGGTGGTGTGAATTACCCCTGTGGCGACGGGTAGTTGACGATTACTCAGCGGAGTCGACCGTCACTCTCCGCACAAATGCGGAGGCGTCGCGGGGTCGTTCGCGGGCCGACCCCCCAATCCCGTCACGGCGGGGCTCACTTCCGGCCCACTGCGCTAACTTGGAGTGATCATCCGGTGACGCATGGACGCACATGGGGGCGCGCGTGAGCGACGACGTGGGTGACGAGGGCCGGGAATCGACTACCGAGCGTGTCATATCGGGCCGCTACCGGCTGTTCGAACCGCTCGGCCGCGGCGGGATGGGCGTCGTGTGGCGGGCCCGGGACGAGGTGCTGGCCCGTGACGTCGCCGTCAAGGAGGTCCGCGCGCCGGCCGGGCTGGACGCGGCCGGGCTGCAGCGGATGTACCGGCGGCTGGAGCGGGAGGCCTGGGCCGCGGCCCGGATCTCGCACCGCGGGGTCGTGACGGTGTACGACGTGGCCTCCGAGGACGGGCGGCCGTGGATCGTGATGGAGCTGGTGCGCGGGCTCTCGCTGGCCGAGGTGCTGGACGCGGAGGGCCCGATGTCCCCGCGGCGGGCCGGTCATCTCGGGGAGCAGGTGCTGGCCGCCCTGCGGTCGGCGCACGACTCGGGGGTGCTCCACCGGGACGTCAAGCCCGGGAACGTGCTGCTGGCCAACGACGGCCGGGTGGTGCTGAGCGACTTCGGGATCGCGAGCCTGGAGGGGTCCTCGGCGATCACCATGACGGGAGAGATGGTCGGCTCCCCCGAATTCCTGGCCCCGGAGCGGGCATGGGGGCACGAACCGCGGCCCGCGTCGGATCTGTGGTCGCTCGGGGTCCTGTTGTACGTGGCGGTCGAGGGGATCTCGCCGTTCCGCCGGGCCACCGCGCTGGACACCCTGGAGGCGGTGGTGGAGGCGGAGCCGCCCCCGGCGCGCCGGGCCGGGGCCCTGAGGCCCGTACTGGAGGGGCTGCTGCGGAAGGACCCCGCCGAGCGGCTCGACCCGGCGGAGGCGGCCCGGATGCTGCGGCTGGTGGGCGCGGGCGGAGCCGTACGGGCCGCCGGCGGGCCGGTGTCCGGCCCCGGGCCGCAGGCGCCGGCCGGGCCGCACCCCCGCCGGGAGCCGCCGGCCGCGGGGACGCCGGCCCCGCCGGGCGCGGCGGCGGGCGCGTACGGGGACGGGGCCGCGCCGGGTGCGCGGACGGGCCGGGCCGGGCTGGTGCTGACCGCCGGGATCGTCGTGCTGCTGCTGGCGCTGGCCGCGCTGGGGTGGCTGCTGCTCGGGGGTCGCGGGGACGCCGACGGGCGCGGCGGGGCGCCGGTGGGTACGGAGCCGGGCTCGCGCACGGCCGGTTCCGCGGGGGCGGGCTCGCCCGCCCGGCCGTCGCGGCCCGCGCCGGCCTCGCCGCCGGCCGGCGGGCGGGCGTACCCCGGGGTGTTCGTGGACGCCGTGCGCGCGTCCTACCGCGGCGGCTGTCCGCCGCCGGCGGAGCGCGCGCCCGCGTTCACCGCGACGGTCGAGGTGGACCGTACGCCGGCCGCGCTGGAGTACCGCTGGGTCACGCGGAGCGGGAGGACCTCGGGGCCCGGCTGGCAGCCCCTCGCGTACGAGGCGGGCGGGCCGGTGAGCCGGCGGCTGGAGCACGCGGAGCTGACGTACGGGCCGGGACCGGTCTTCACCGACGCGGTGCGGCTGGAGGTGCGCGGCCCGGCGGAGGTGACCTCCGCGTGGGTGGAGACGTCCGTGACGTGCGAGGAGGCGACCCCGACGAGCGGGACCGCCTCCCCCGGTACGCGTACGTCTCCGGCGCCGGACCCGGGGCCGGGGCCGGATCCGACCCCGGAGCCGACGCCCTCACCGTCGGCCCCGTCCGTCCCGGCGCCGTCGGCCCCGGCCGCGACCGCGGACGTGACGGCGGGGCCGGTTCCGGTGCGCCGGTCCGGTCAGGCGGCGTTCGTGAAGACCGGCAGGTAGCCGCCGGACTGTCCGGCCGCGGTGGGGTGGTACGACTCGCCGATGTTGAGCCAGTTGAGGCTGTGCAGCCACGCGTTGCCCGAGCAGATCTCGTGGCCGGTGAACGCGCCGGCCACCGAGGCGAACGTGAAGCCGTGGTCGGCGGCGCGCTTGGCGATGGCGGCGTTGAGATAGTCGGACGCGCCGTTGATGGCGGCGCGTTCGCCCTCGGTGAGGCCGGTGACGCACGTGCCGCTCAGCTTGTAGAAGCGGGGATAGCCGAGGACGACGACGCGGGCGTTGGGCGAGCGGCTGTCGATGGCGTTGTAGACCTGGTCGAGCTGGCCGGGGAGGGTGGAGTTGACGTAGGCCTTGGCCTGGTTGACTCGGTTGACGCAGGTGGATTCGGACTGGAGCACACAGGTCGTCATGACGTCGGCGAACCCGGCGTCGTTGCCTCCGATGGTGACGGACACCAGGTCGGTGCCGGAGTTGAGGGGGGCGAGCTGGTTGGCGAGGAGGTCCCCCGTCCGGGCGCCCGAGCAGGCGGCGAAGGAGAAACTCTGCGGCGAGTGGGCGGCCGCCCACAGGGCGGGGTAGGCCCGGGTGGAGCGTTTGCAGTTGCCGCTGGCGCCGTCGTAGTTGCCGGCGCCGACGCCGGAGGAGTACGAGTCGCCGAGGGCGACGTAGCCGAAGTCGGCCTGGGCGGCGGCCGCCTGACCTGCCCCGAAGAGGGCGGCTCCCGCGGCGAGTAACAGGGAGGAGGTCAGGGCAGCGAAACGAGACATTCTCGTGCTCATGTATGCGGCTCCTAGTGGGGGTTACTCCTCAGTCCGTGGTACAAGGAACCCGGGCCCACCGGAAGTGTTCATGCCAAGAATATTTGGCGCAGACCTGCGGTCCGAACGTTCACGCGCGATGCGTTTGAAGAGGGGATCCGGCCACTCGATCCGGCGAAACACACGTGCACGGGGCGGGTTCGTGCCGGATCATGGGCGCCATGCCAGCCAACCCGCATGACGCGCTGCCGATCCGGCTCAACGTCGACGACAGCGACTCGCCGTCGGACGTCGTCGACGCGCTGTTCCTCGGCCGGTTCGCCTCCGGCGAGCAGCCGTTCTCGCACAGCGTGTCGATCGACCGGGTGAAGGCGGGGGCGAGCCTGCTGCCGCCCGGGGCCACCGTGCTGCGCTCGGCCCGCGACAGCGACCGCAGCGCCATGCTCGCCGAGGGCGAGGGCTGGACCGTGCTGGTCTCCCGGTGGAGCCGGGGCGCGGACGTCACCGTGACGGCGATCAGCGACGAACTCGCCGCCGGGGTGCTCGGCGAGGCCACGGAGGGCGTGCAGGACGAGCCCGAACCGCAGCCCGAGAACGTCACGATGGGCTTCTGGTACGTCTCCCCGCGCCGCGGACCGTACCGGACGACCCGCCAGATCGCTGCCGGAACCTGGGCCGAGGTGCGGCCCAACTACACGGCGCCGGTGGCCGGGGCGCTGGACCGGCTGATGAAGGTGACCCCGGACGACATCGCGGGGCGGCTGCTCCTGCTGCACGGTCCGCCGGGGACGGGCAAGACCTCCGCGCTGCGCACGCTGGCCCGCTCGTGGCGGGACTGGTGCCAGGTGGACTGCGTCCTGGACCCGGAGCGGCTGTTCAACGACGTGGGCTACCTGATGGACATCGCGATCGGCGAGGACGAGGGGACGGCCAAGGGCCGGTGGCGGCTTCTCCTGCTGGAGGACTGCGACGAGCTGATCCGCGGCGAGGCCCGGCACACGGCGGGGCAGGCGCTGTCCCGGCTGCTGAACCTGACCGACGGCCTGCTGGGGCAGGGCCGCAACGTCCTCGTGGGCGTCACGACCAACGAGGACCTGGAACGGCTCCACCCGGCGGTCGTCCGGCCGGGACGCTGCCTGGCCCGCGTCGAGGTCGGCCGGCTGACCCACCGGGAGGCGGTGGACTGGCTGGGCACGGACGAGGGCGTCTCCCGCGAGGGCGCGAGCCTGGCGGAGCTGTTCGCCCTGCGCCGCGGCACGGGCCCGACGGCCGTCCTGCCGCCGCAGCCGCACGGCCCGGAGGCGGGGCTCTACCTCTAGCCTCCGGCGGGCGGGCGGGCGGACCGGCGGGTCCCGGGCTCGGACCGTACGGGGGGGGCCGGCCGCACACGGGCGGGGCTCCGACCGCCGCGCACGGGGCGGGCGTACGGGTGCGGACGGGTGCGGACGGGCGCACCCGGGCGGGACGCACGAGCGGCCGCACACGGACGGGACGCACACGGCCAGCCGCGCACGGGCGGGCGGGCGGGACGGGCGGGCTAGCCCGCCGTGTACCGGGCGCGGAGGGCTTCCGTGGCGGCCGACACGGCCTCCGCGTTCGTCAGGCCCAGCCGGTGGACCCGGTCCGCGTACGCCTGGGCCGCCGCGGCGGCCTCCCGCGCCGGGCCCTCCCCCGAGGCCGCGACGAACGTGCCGTTGCGGCCCCGCGTCTCGACCACCCCGTCCGCCTCCAGCGCCCGGTACGCCTTCGCGACGGTGTTGGCGGCCAGCCCCAGCTCCTCCGCCAGCCCCCGCACGGTCGGCAGCTTGAAGCCCGCCGGCAGCCTGCCCGACCGGGCCCGGTCGGCGATCTGCGCGCGCAGCTGTTCGTACGGGGCGGCCGAGCCGGCCGAGCCGTCGATGGCGATCTTGAGGTTCGTCGAGGTCACGCGGCTGATTCTGTCCCATCGGCGGTTAATTGGGAGGCGTCGCGGACGAGCCCGCACGTAGCGTCGTCCGCATGACCGTTCTCCTGCGGGACCTCCGCCACGACGACCCCTCGGACGCGGATGCCGTCGCACGGGTCCGCCGGGCGGCCCTCCCCTTCCTGATCACCACCGCCGGGGGCGTCACCTTCGAGGTGGCCTCCGCCCACCCGGCCCGGCAGCTGCGCGTGCTCGTCGCCGAGGACTCCGGCGGGCGGGTCATCGGGACCGCCCAGGTCGGCGTCGTCCACGACAGCCCCGATCCCGGGCAGGCCTACGTCAACGCCCAGGTCGACCCGGCCCACCACGGCCGCGGCGCCGGCGCCCTCCTGCTGCGCGGCGCCGAGGAGCACCTCGCCCGCCACGGCGCGGTGGACGTGTACGCCTGGGTGCTCGACGACCCGTACAACCGCGCCTTCGCCGAACGGCACGGCTACCGGCCCAGCCGTTCCGCGCACTTCCTGCGCCTGGACCTCGCGGCGGCCGTGCTGCCCGCGCTGCCGGAGCCGCTCCCGGCGGGGGTGGAACTGCTCCCCGGGTCGGCCTTCGCCGCCGATCCCCGTCGCCTCTTCGTCGCCGACTCCGAGGCGACGTCCGACGAGCCGGGCGACGTCGCCGTGGTGCTCGACGACTACGAGGACTGGCTCGCACGCATCTGGAACAACCCGACCCTGGACAAGGAGCTGACCACCGTCGTCCTGGTCGGCGGGGAGGTGGCCGCCTTCACCGCCGCGCAGACCGACGGGGCCACCCGGTACGGCTCGGCGATGACCGGCACCCTGCGCGCGTTCCGCGGACGCGGCCTGGCCAAGCTCGCCAAGACCGCTTCCCTGCACCGGGCCCGCGCGGCCGGGTACACCGAGGCGTTCACCGGGAACGACGCGGGGAACGAGCCGATGCTCGCCGTCAACGACTGGTTCGGATACGAGATCTGCGCGAGCGAGACGCGCTACACGAAGAAACTGGGGACAGAGTGAGCGAGCAGCAACTGACCGTCGTCCTGACCAAGGCCGGACGCGTCAAGATCCGCTACCCGGCGGCCCGGGTGGCCGACGACGGGGACCGGATCTCCGTACGCGCCCCCTGGGCGGCCGGGGCGGCGCGGGACTTCGGGTTCGTGCGCTTCGAGCCGGGCGACGTGTTCGTGGAGCACTTCTGGCGGACCCGCTGGTACGCGGTCAAGGAGGTCCGGACGGGCGACGGCGTCCTCAAGGGCTGGTACTGCGACGTCACGCGCCCGGCCCTGGTGCGCGGCGGGGAGATCCTGGTGGACGACCTGGACCTGGACCTGTGGGTCTCGGCGGACGGGACGTCCGTACTGCGCCTGGACGAGGACGAGTTCGCGGCGAGCGGCCTCGCCGTGTCGGACCCGGAGGCGGCCGCCCAGGCCGTACGGGCGCTGGACGCACTGGACGACCAGGCCCGCACCCCGGCAGGCCTGCCGGCGCTCCTGCGCTAAGGGTGTCCGCCGGGCGTTCCCCCGCGGGCGGGAAGACGCCGTCGCCCTCCCGTGGGGAGCCGGGAGGGCGACGGCCCGGGATGGTCCGGTGCCACACCCTACGCACGGGACAGGGACGCCGATAGGCATATGACAACGGAAGTTCCGGATGTCCTGATGGCGCCGTTCCAGGCGCCTTACGCACCCTCGTCGTAGACGCCGGCCTCCACTTCGAGGGCCAGTTCCTGCAGGACTCCGATGGCGGAGACGTCCGTCCGGCCGGCGTCGTGGGCCATGGCGAGGCTGGTGAAGGCCAGGCTGAACCCGGCGACCATGGTCTGCAGCGCGGGCCCGAGCGCCTCCGCGACCAGGCGGGCCACCTGCTGCGGAGAGGACTCGGCGGGCACGCTGATCGAGGGCAGCATCTCGTTCAGCAGCTTGGTGACGACCCTCGTCTCCAGTTCGGGCCCGTCGTCGTCCTCCCCGGCCTCCGCGGCCCGGCGGATCTCCTGGGCTTCCGTGAGGATGCCGATGACTCGCTTGAGAACCTCTGCACGCTCCATCCCCGGAGCGTATCCGCCCACCCGGACGGAAACCGGTTCCTGAGGGGCTGCTTACCGGTGCCTTAAGTGGAGCGTAACGAGCCCGCCCACCTCACCCGCGCTGTTGGGGCAGGTCACGCGCGTGGGGATGGACCCGGTTTGGCTCCGGGGAGCCAAACCGGGAGCCACGGGAAATGGATCACGCGGATTCCGGGCGGAGGGGCTTCTTCTTTTCCTCCCCTGAGAAGATTTCGTCCATGGCCACAGCGCCCTCGGCGATGACCGGCCGCAGCTGCTTCCGGTAGACACGCTCGGTCGTGTTACTGCCGCTGTGTCCGACGACACGCGCGATGACCTCGATGGGGATGCCGTGGTCGGAGAGCAACGAAACGAAGGTCGTACGGAGTTCTCTCGTCGTCCACTCGTGCGGTCGTGCGATGCCCGCCTCGCCGAGCAGGCGGCGGAAGTGCCGCCTCACGTCCAGGGCGGTCCGCAACTCGCCGTTTTCCCTAGGGAAGACGAGATCATCCATGGACCACTCCCGGCCGGCGGCCTTCGCCACGGCCTGCTGTCGCTTGCGGTGAGCCTCCATCACGACAGCCACTTGCAGGGGCATGGCCAAGGAACGCCGGCTCTTCGGAGTCTTCGTGTCTCCGTGACTGCGCACAGAACGCCACACGTCAACGTGGGGCTTGTGGCCGTCCGCGGGGGCCGTGTGCACGTGCTTCCAAGGGAGCGGGCGCGTCTCCTCCGGCCGCGTTCCAACGAGCAACGACAGCACCACATAGGCGTGAATCCAGGTGCCCACCCCGGCCCGCAGGATGGCCTCTCCTTGTTCGAGGGACAACGACTTGCTGGGCCTCCCCGGCTTCCCATTGGGGGCTTCGACCAGCTCGGCCACGTTCCGCACGGCTTTCCCCCTTCGCTGGGCGTGGGCAATCGACCTGCTGAGAATCGAGAGCAGCAGGCGTAGTGATGTGGAGGCCAGGACCGCGGACCGGTCGTCAAGCCACTCATCGACGTCGTCGGCTTCGAGCAGGCGCAACTTCGCGGCGCCCAGCTCGGTATAGATGTGTGTGGTCGCGAGGCTGCGATAGGTATCCACGCTTGTGGACGCTTTCCCCTTCAGCCCTTGTGCCAGCCAGTCCTCCACGGCCTGCTTGACCGTGTATTGAGCGGGCGCCTTCGCCCCCTTCTCAAGCTCCTTCCTGAGTTCGCGGAGCTTCCGCCGGACCTCGGTCTTCGTCGTCCCGGAGACCTTGGCCCGATTGCGTTTCCCAGCCGCCGTGTAGCCGAGTGAAACCGCTCCGATGAAGCGGTTCTTGGAGGCGTCCCAGTAGATCGAGTCCTCCCCGTTTGCGGCCTTACGGGAAGGGTTCCGCTCGATGCCCATCTGGCACCTTTCGTCCATGAGAACGGGGCCGCACCGTTCAGTGCGGCCCCGCTGGTGAGTGAGGTACTGCTATGTGGCTGTTTCGGCCTCACGCTTGAGAAGTTCGACGTACTCATCGACGTATTCAGTGGGAACGAGCCGGCGGCGGCCGGAGCGCACCGTGCGCAGGCGGCCGAGTCTGATCTCCTCGTAGGCAGTGGACCGCCCAACGCCCAAGAGCCCCGCGGCTTCCTCGACGCTGTGGAGCCGTCTCTCGGGTACGACCATCAGTGCCACGTGGGGTGGGTTCCTTCCGTAGTGCGTCAGTGGTGGGGCGCAGCCTCCACGCCGGACGGGCTGCAGTCGCCGACAGAACTGACAGAACCTCTCCGCATGGCCTCTGACCTGTGGTTTCGCGGGTGTGGTGGTCTCTGACAGAACTGAATTAAAACTCGACAGAACCTCCCGGGCGGGGGTTCTGTCACAGGGCCCCTTCGGGTGGGCGGGGGGTTCTGTCGAGTTAAAACCAAGTTCTGTCACGATGCCGATCGCGGGTGTTTATGCAGGTCAGGCGGCTTGTTGGCGGGTTCTGTCAGTTCTGTCAGCGGGTTGGGGGTTCTGTCAGGCTCGGCGGGTGATGCGGGGGTGAGTCTCGAAGCGGGGCGAGGGCGGTCGGCCGCCGCGGCCGTTGCGCGGGGGCGGGGGCTGTTGGCGGACCCAGCCGTGTTCTTCGAGCAGGGTCAGGGCGGGGTCGAGGTCGGCGATGGCGGGGAAGTCGGCGCGGGGCAGGGCCCGGAACAGGTCGCGTTTGGAGAACGTGCCGGGAGTGGTGGTCTGGAGGTGGGTCAGGACGGTGTGGGCGGCGTGGTGGGCGGGGTCGGCACTCATGGCGTCGAAGACGTCGAGGGCGTGGGCGGTGAAGTAGTCGCCGATCTCCGTGGCCGCGGCCAGGGTGGAGGCGTCGATCTGGCGGTGCCATCCGTCCTCGGGGTGGGTGGCCAGGTGGAGGAGGGCGGCGATGCGGGCGACGGCCCCGTCGCGTTTGGAGGCCCACTTCACGATGGACGCGTACGTGCCGCCCTTGCCGAGCCGGGACTCGGTCACGGCCTGGTAGGCGAGCATCACCCGGTCCGCCTCAGGGGTGAGCGTCAGGACCGCGGGTTCGGCCCAGCCGGCGAGCGCGAGGGTGATCCCGCCGAGTCGGCGCGCGTACTCGGCCGCCGTCTCCTCCTCCAGCAGGGCTGGTGACAGGTCTCGGCTGCCGACCAGGGACAGGGGCTTGGAGTACAGGAAGCGGGCGAGGAGTCCGCGGCCGTCGGCTCCGTCGATCCGTGCGAGGGAGTCGAGGACTTCAGGCTGGATGGCCAGGCCGACGGTGACGGCGGGGTCATCCACGTGCTGGGCAGTGCGGCTCTGCCGGTTGACGCGGAGCATGTCTCCGGCGTGGCCCTTGAGGAACATGCCCATGTTGGGCTTGCCGCTGTATCGGCCGGCGATGATGTCGAACAGCTCGCCTTCCGCGGAGAGGCAGGCGATGCGGCCGTTCTGCTCGTCCAGGAGGGTGCCGATCGTCTCGGGGGTCGCGTCGTCCGCGACGAGCTGCGGCACGGCCGGGACGCGCATCTTCGCCGCTTCCTGGGCGAGGGCTACGGCCTCGGCGGTGAGCGCGTCCTTCTTGTCGGGCTCGGCGGCCGCGGCTTTCTGGGTGGCCCGCTCGGCCGCTGACTTGGCCAGGGCCATCTTGGTCTCGGCCTCCGCCATGACCGGCCCGGCCAGCTCCACGAGCATGCCCTCGGCGGCGAGGAGGGGGCGGACCATGAGGCTGAAGACCGCCGACTTGCGGTTGCCGGGGTCCAGGGCGATCGCGGTGAAGATGTTCACCGGCTCGCTCCAGTTCCCCCGCACGCACACCTGCACCCGGCCGCCGGCCGCCGTCGACATGACCGCCAGGGCCAGGCATCCGGCGAGGTCGACGGGCGTCTGCGTTTCCTCGGCTACTCCTTTGGCCATGTCCCGCAGCCATGCGGGCAGGGCGTGGACGGGGAAGGCCGGCAGGACGGGGCGGGCGCGGACGGGGACGGGTTCGTCCCAGGTGGGTCCGGTGATGTCCTGCGGGTCGAGGGCTTCGAAGCCCTCCCACAGATCAGACTCGGCGGCGCTCATGCGGTCTTCCTCCCTTCCTGGTTGGCGTTCAGCAGCGGGCAGGCGGTGCGGTGCTGGTTGTGGGCCTCCACGAGCTGGAGCACCCCCGGGCGGCCGATCGCGGTCCGCTCGTAGCCGCATCGGCACCAGGACCGCGCCCGTGCCGGGGCGTCGTACGAGGGCGGAGTAACGATGTGGAGCCAGGCCACCGGCCGACGCCCGTCGTCCCAGTTCAGGTCAGAGCGGACAGCAGCAGGGACGCCTTCGGCGACGACGTTCAGCGCACCACCGCCGTCCGGGGCCGGGGCCGATTCGGCGGGGCTGATACCGGCAGGGCTTGGAGCAGGGCCTTCCAAGCGGGCATGGGGGTGGGTGCTCATGCCGTCTCCCGGGTGCGGGCGGTGCGGGCGGAGCTGTCGAGGGCGCTGCGGATCGTGGAGCGGCACTCGGCGACGGTGAGTCCCCGGTCCTCTCCTGCCGCTTGGAAGGCCCCCTCGACTTCCTCGCGGGTGATGTCGCCCCAGGCCACGAACCGTCCGATCTTGAATGCGGACCGGTTGAGGGTGTTGTTCGCCTGCTTGACCGGAGCGGCCCGGACCGTGGCGCACTCGGCGTTCAGCGCGGCGCGGGCCGCACTGCTGCCGCTGACCGCGGGAGCGACCAGCCGCCGGACGGGCGCGGGGGCGGGCGGCTGGAGCAGGGCGAGCAGCCAGTCCGGCAGTTCCGCGACCGCGACCGGGGCGGTGACCTCGTAGTGGCCGGCGGGGGTGGTGCTGCCGGGGGCGACGACGTAGCCGCCGTGGGCGCGGGTGTCGATGAGCGGCCCGAGCCTGCCCGCCGTGTTCCCCAGCCGCACCCCAGCCGGAGCGGCGAAGTACAGGTGAGCCCCGCCCGACGGGGTGCGGGTGCGGTAGGTGACCGGGACGGCCTGCCCGGCGCGCTCGCAGAGCGCGGTGAAGGTCTCGCCGCCGCCCGATGCGTCCGGGCCGTGCTGGGGCTTGGGGGTGTCCAAGTCGACCACGACCAGGCCGGCGGGACCCGTAGCCAGGCCGATGTTGTAGGGCCGGTGGCTCCAGCAGCGGGTAATGACGGCCGGGTCGGTGGTCGCGCGCTGCTCCCACTTCACGTGCCCGTCGCCGCAGGTGCCGGTGCGGGGGCAGCGGTCCTGGCTGTGGAGCGCAGGGGTCTTCGACCCCGGTCGAAGGGGGAAGACGGGCCAGCCGCGGGCGGCCGCGGTCAGGGCCGCGGTCAGGAGGGTGTCGTTCATGCGGCGGCCTCCGTCTGGTGGGTGAGGAACTGGGTGGCGATCCACTCGGTGTAGGCGGGCGGTACGGCCTGGCGGGCTTCGGTCTTGTTCATCCAGGTGCAGCCCATGGCATCCGCGTACGCCCGCTCGCCCTTGTGCTCGAACGCCAGCAAGCCCCTGCGGTGCCAGCACGGCGGCAGGAGGTCACCGCCGCCGTGCCAGGACGTCTCGAACGCCCGGTGGCGGCGGACGTTCAGGCCGAACTGCGTCCCGCAGAGCAGGTAGTCGGCGCGGAGTGTGCCGTCCCAGGCGGCTTCGGGGACGTTCTCGATGACCCACGGCCGCCCCGAGGTCTTCATCAGTGCCTTGCCGGGGGTGATCAGGTCGGGGTGGGCGTCACGGCTGCCGCGCCAGGCGGTGACGCGGGCCTTGTTCTGGCACGGCCACGACGCGTGGATCAGGTCGTACTCCGCGACCTCGCCCGTGGTGATGATCCGGTCGAGGTATTCGAGGGGGTCGGCCTGGTGGAAGGTGAAGGGGCAGTTCGGCATCGGGCGGATGTCGACGCCGGTCACGTCGAAACCGCCGAGGTAGTAGCCCATGGCAAGGCCGCCGGCGCCGCAGCACAGGTCCAGGACTTTGAGCCCGTTCGGCCGCCGCAGCGGCAGGAGTCCGGCGCTCACGCAGCCACCGCCTGCGCCGGAGTGAGCTGGGCGAGGGCCTGGCGGCCGATGTGGCGGGTGTAGGCCGGGGGGATGGCTTCGCGGATGCCGTCGCGGTTCATCCAGGGGACGTCCATGACGCGGCGGGCGAGGTCGACGCCGGAGAAGTTCCCGACGAACTGCCCGTACCAGCCCTCGGGGATGCGGCGGCCCATCTTGGCCTGCGGCACCGTGTGGGCGGGGTGTTCGGGGGCGGTGAGGGTGAAGCCGCCGCCGGTCTCGAAGTACCGGTGCCGGTACGTGTGGAGGCCGAACATCGCGCCGCACAGCATCACCGGCCGGTGCAGCTTGCGGGCGGCGCCGCGGACGTTCTCCATCACCCACGGGCGGCCCGTCGACTCCAGCGCGGTCCGGGTGGGGGCGATCAGGTCGGGGTGGGTGCGGCCCTGGATGCGCTGGCACTCCGAGTCGTGCTGGCACGGCGGGGAGGCGTGGATGAAGGCGAAGCCGGCGCCGAACGTGCGGATGAAGTCGATGGCGTCGCTCTGGTGGAAGCCGAGCGGGTAGCGGGGCTGCGGGTCCTTGTCGACGCCGGTCACGTCGAATCCGGCGCGGTGGTAGCCCATGCCGGCGCCGCCCTGGCAGCAGAACGCGTCCAGTAACAGCGGCCGGTGCGCGGACTCTCGCGGGTTGTCGGTGGGGTGGGTCATGCTTGTCTCTCCAGTTCTGTCTTGGCTGGAGCGGGGCAGCCGTGTGTCTTTGGCGAGAGAGCGGCTGCCCCAGTCCGTGAACGGATCAGGGGGCGGGTTTGACGACTGCGTGGTTGGTGCTGGCCGTGGGTGACGAGCGGCAGCACGGAGGGAACGACGGGTACGACGACGACCCCTCGCAGCACTACAGCTGGGACTCCACGGTCCCCAACCACGCAGAGCTCAAGGTGAGCGACGTGATCGCTCTGTGGGACAAGAAGCAGCTGCTGGGCCTGGGAGTGATCTCTGAGATCGAGACCGGCAGCGAGGTCAAGACGCTCTACTTCTGTCCTGAGTGCAAGAAGGCCGACTTCAAGCGGCGCAAGCGGCTGAAGCCGGCCTGCCTGTGCAACAAGTGCGGTGCCCGGTTTGAGGAACCGGGCAGGAAGACCAAGACCGTGACCACCTACCGGTCCCGGCACGGTGAAGTGTGGATGGACGGCCGCGGGCTGCTGACCGGGGCTGAACTGCGGGCCCTGTGCGACTCACCGCGCTCGCAGCTGAGCATGCGGCCGGCCCGCTGGGAGAAGCTCCGCGACGCCCTCTTGGCCCTCGAAGGACTCGACTTCGACGACCTGGACATCGACGACGAGACGGAGGGAGAGCCGGACGGAGACGCGGTCCGTAAGCCCATTGCGGGCGGTCACCGGATGACGAGCGTCCGGACCCGCCAGGGGCAGCCTGCCTTCCGTAAGCAGCTGCTGAAGGACCACGGCGAGGTCTGCGCGTTCACCGGGCCCACGCCCGCCGCGGCCCTCCAGGCAGCCCACCTCTACAGCTTCGCCGAGTCAGGCGAGCACCGGGACTGGGGCGGACTGCTCATGCGGGCCGATGTCCACACGCTCTTCGACCGCGGGCAGATCACCATCAGCCCCGACACCGGACTCATCGAAGTGGCCCCCGGTCTGCACCCGTATCCCGCCTACGCCGCTCTCCACGGCCAGGCCCCCGCCGTCGCACTCCGCCCGGAGCACGAGGCGTGGCTCGCCGCGCACTGGCGCAGCCACGCAGCAGCCCGCTAGGCACCAGGCCGCCGGCCGGTGGAGGCGGGCCGCTCTCGTCGTGTCAGTGGCGGGTGTGGTCGGTGGCGGCGTCGGTGAGGCTTTTGGCCTCGGCGGGGGTGACGGCGCGGTAGCGGATCGAGACGCGGCATCCGGGCTCGGGGCAGCGGACGGTGCGCTTCCCGACGAGCAGGGCGACGGCGTCGGAGACGCGGTCGGCGAGCGGCTCGGGTGGGTGGTCCACGGGTGGTCCTTTCAGCGGTGGTTGATGGTTCCGTTGGCGCGGCCGAACATCCCGGACGCGCTGATGTGCTGCGTGACGTGCTGCACCGGCGCCGCACCCCGGCCGGCCGCCCCGCGTGCGGTGCGGAGGAGGAGTGGGGCGAGGGTGCCGGCGGCGATGAGGGCGATGGCGGCCCAGAGGGCTTCGGTCATGGCGATCAGTCCCGGGGCGGCGTAGGAGATTCCGAACCCGGCCGCGGCGATCCCGCTGCCCACGGTCGGGGCGAGCAGGGCGGTCGTCTTCGCCCACGAGGGGACGGGCTGCACGGCGGCGGTCGGAGCGGCAGCGGGCGCGGTGGGGTGGGTGTAGGCGAGGGTGCGGTAGCCGCCGGGGAGGGTGACCATCTCGACTCCCGGGGGGAGTTGCGCGGGCAGCGTGACCGGCTGCTGGATGGCGGTGGGGTAGAGGATCGGGTCGCCGTAGCGGGCGGGGGTGGTGGTGCTCGTGCGGGTGGGTTCATAGGGCATTGCAGGCTCCTGGACGCGGTGCGGGCGGCCCCTGTGGTGGTGGGGCCGCCCGCTGTGGGTGGTCGCTCTGCGTGTGCGTGTTACTGCCTACTGCCTACTGCCAACCCGGTACTGCCTACTGCCAACAACGCTGGTGAAGGTGCCTGGCGGGCAGTAGGAGACCCGTGTGGGGGGTTACTGCCAACTTGGCGGTAGGCAGTAGGCGGTAGCGCTGTGTGCGTGTTCAGGCGTGGTCGGGGTGGACGTAGACGGAGTGCGGGCCCCGGTCGCGGTAGTGGAGTTCGCCGCGTTCGGCGGCGGCCTTGAGGGTCTTGCGGACCGCTTCGCGGCTCCGGCCCACCAGGTCGGCGACCGCGGCGGGCTTCATGCCGTCGGGGCCCGCGGCCCGGATCGCGGTGATCGCATCGGGGAGCCATCCGGGCCCGGCTTCCTCCCGGTGGGCGGAGAGGTTGAGTCCCGGCCGCGGCTGCTCCTCCGGCTCGGCGGCCGGGTCGGGGGTGGTGGCGAACTGGGCGTCGATCTGGCGCCGGAACTGCTCGGCGAGCGCATCCTCATCCGCGACGACCGCCGGGGCGGTGCGGTAAGCGGAGAGGTTGAGCCCCCCGCCCACGACCGCCCGGCCCGCCGCGGTCGTGCTGCTGGTGCCCGCCGCGGTGTCGGGGTCGGTGTCGGTGATCCAGGCGGTGCGGGCCTGGTCCCAGCGGCGGGTGTAGTCGGGGCCGGCGGCCTTGGCGGAGACGGTGTCGAGGTAGGGGTGGCGGTCGCTGGTGGCATGGACGATGTCGCGGATCTGGTTGGGCTTGATCCGCCAGGACTTGAACAATCCGACCCCCGATTCGGGGGTGCCGAGGAACCCGGCGCCCTTGTAGGGGGCCTGGTCGACGCGGAGCCCGCGGGTGCCGGGGAAGCACTTCGACAGGTCCATGCCCTCGGTCTCCCCGCCGGTCAGCGCAACGCGGACTTTCGCTTCCCGGCGGATCATCAGGTCCCCGAGGACGTTGCCGGTCGCACCGAGGGCGGTCAGCACGGTGCGGACGGCCATGGCGCGGGCGATCCGAATGACCTCCAGGATCTTCTTCGCCAGCACCTTGGCCTGCTTGTCGCCGCTGGCGAGGATCTCCGCGCCCTCGTCGATGACGATCTCGATCTGCGGGATCTGCGGACTGACCGGCAGCAGGTCCGTATTGGCCTTCGCCATCAGGTCCTGATAGGCGATCTTGCGGTGCCTGGCCACCCGGATCGCGGCGTCCAGCATCAGGAGGGCTTCCTCATGGGTGGAGGCGAGCCAGTCGATCCCCGGCCGCACCGCCTGCCCGCCGTCGCCGGCCGGTTCCATCGCGGGGCGCACCCACGGGAGGCCGGCGGATCCGGCGTTCAGGTCGATGACCCAGGTGATGACGTCGGTGCAGCGGGAGAAACCGCCGATGACGGTGTGGACCATGTTCGTCTTGCCCGAGCCGGTCGGGCCGACGAGGAGCGCGCACTGCTCGCGCAGGAACACCGGCACCTCGTCCGCGTTGGTCCGCACGCCCCACGGGATACCGGTCAGGAGCGACAGAGGCCCGTAGTCGGACGGGTAGGGCATCTCCTGCTCCAGCACGTTGACCGTGGTCACGTCGACCAGGACGCGGCCCTGATCGATGCCCCGGGACGCGGTGGCGGTGCAGCCGTGCGGCAGCCGGGCATCCGCCGAGAGGCGCGCCGACTCGGATGCGACTTTCGCGTAGGTGACGCCGCCAGGCGGCAGTTCGGCGTCCAGGGTGAACCCGGCGCCGGTCGGCCACATCTCCACCGCGACCATCCGCACGGTGATCCCGCAGACCCGCTGGATGCGGTCCACCCATTCCGCAGCGATGGCCCGCCGCTCCGCCGACAGCTCCCGGGCCACCTGCCGCTCCGCGGCCGCGATGGCCTCCAGCTCCCGCGCTTCCTCGTACAGGCCGACGGAGCGGGCGGCGGCGCCCATGCCGACGCCGATCACGGCGAGGCTGCCGAGGGCGGTCCAGGTGAGGGGGTTGGTGGCGAGCGCCCAGGTGGTCCAGCCGGAGCCGAGGAGCCAGGACGCGGCCCGGGCACTGATCGTGCGGGCGGCGAGCCGCTGCCGCAGACCGGTCGCGGTGTGGCCCAGGGCACCCACCGCGCCGACCGCGAGAGCCCAGGCGGGGGGCATGTGAGCGAGTGTTCCGACCGTGGCAACCGCGTACGCCCCGGTCGTGGCGGACAGGGCGCCAGTGATGGGGCCGTGGCCGGCGGCCCAGTCGAGGGCGAGGCCGTTGTGGGTGACGGTGTTGGTGGTGGTCATCAGACGTTCCAGCCCTTCTCGGCGTCGGGGCCGTTGCGGGGGTCTTCGTGGCGGGCGATGTCCTGCTCGTGGATCTGCCGGAAGGCCGGGGCCAGGTCTTCTGCGACGTCCGTCGCGGATGTGAGGGCGCTGTAGATGTCGGAGAACCCGTCGGCGATGGTCTTCTCCAGCGGGAACTCAGAGTCGGAGCGCTCCGCGAGGATCCGCATGACGTTCGCGATCGAGGTCAGGGCCTCGGGCAGGCCTTCGACCATAGCGAGGATCTCCATGGCGCTCTCCGGCTCGTAGGACTGCGCGGCCTGCTCCATCTCCGCGGCCAGCTCCTCGAACCTGAAACCGGACATGCTGTCCATCTCGTGTGCTCCTTGGCTGGTGGGAAGTGCGGGAACGTACGTGGTGGGACGGGCGGCCCGGTCGGCGAGGGTGTCCTGGTCGCGTTCGGCGTCCGCCTGCTCCACGGCGGCCCGCTCGTCGTCTTCGAGTGCGTTGCGGATGTCCGCGTCCCGGTCGGTGCGCTCGGCGCGGGCCCGGCCGAGGAGGAAGCGGTAGAGGCGCCGGCCGGGGTTCATGAGCCAGGCCCATCCGAGCTTCCGCCCGAGCGGGGTGGTGACCATGCCCAGTGCCCCCAGCAGACTGCCGAAGACCGCGGCGGCCGCGCGGCGGGCCTGGAACCGGGCGGCGGAGCGGAGCAGCGCACGCCGGGCAGCCTTCTGCGCGGGGGCCTTGAGCTGCGCGATCCGCCTGCGGTGGGCGGCCTCTCGGACTCCCTGCTTGCCCGCGGCGACCGTCCGGCCCGCGCTGCGGTCCCGAGCCGTACGGCCCGCGGCGACGGCCCGGTCGCGGACCGCGGCCGCCTTGCCCATGGCCTCGGCCAGCGTGCGAGCCGCCGGACCGCGGGCCTTCGTGCTCCCCCCGCTGCCACCCGCACCGCGGCCGGTGCGGGTGTGGGGCTTGATCGGGGTGGGGTTGCGGGTGGCGGCCTTCGCGGCCCGCCGGGTGTCGGCGACCTGCCGGCGCGCCTGCACCGCCGCCGTACGGGCCCCGGCCCGGGTCGGCGCCTGCGCTTTCGCCTGCTGGCGCAGCGCCTGCACTTGCCCGGCACGGCCACCGGCCAGGCCGCCCGCGGCGTGGGCCGCGCGCTGCCGGACCGATGGCTTACCCGGCTTCCCGCCGGAGCCGGACCGGCGTTCTGCAGGACCCCCGGCCGTACGGTGCCGGGCCTGCCCACCGGACGACTTGCGGGGCCCGGCACCGCCCCGGCCGCCCGAGCGGGCTCCGCTCTGCGGCTGGGAGGGGACCCGGCTCAAGAGGCCACGCCCCCCGCTCCCGCCCGTCGTACGGCCGGCGGCCGGGGCGGGCTTGGTGTTCGGGGTCTTCTTCTTGGTCTTGGTGGCGCGGTGGTGGGCGGCGGCGACGCCGAGGACGGCGGCTCCGGTCATCGCCACCGCGGCGGCGAGCGGCCCGCCGGCCAGTGCGGCCGTGGCCAGCAGGCTGGCGGCGGTGTTGGTGCCGGACAGGGAGAGCGGCACGACGGGGAATCCCCCCGCGGTGTGCTCCACCTGCTTGCCCTCGACGGCCGTACTAGCCGCGGGCGGGGCCGGGGTGGGGGTGGATTCTTCTGGTGGTGCCTGCGGTTCGGTGATGGTGTCGGTCATGCTGAACGTGCTCCTTCAGGGGAGAAGAGGGCCCGGCCGGCGCTGTAGGAGGTGGGCGGCCGGGCCCTTGCTGACGTTTCAGGCGACGCGCTGTTCATCGGGGTACGCGCACGGGGTGCACATGCCGAGCGAGGCCGGGATGACGTAACCGGCGTCCCGTCGGCAGGCGGGGCAGGTCCGGCGGGCCGCATTTGCCTTGGCGAGCGCGGCGGCCCGGCGGGCGGTCATCGGCCGGACCGGCTTGGCCTGCTCGATCAGGTAGAGGTAGGCGATGAGCGGGCCGCGCTGGCGGCGGGGCCGTTCCAGTTGGGCGGCGACGTCCTGTCCGCCGGGCCGGAGCCCGGCGGCGCGGAGCTGACGTCGCGTGGCCATGCCGTCGGGGGCGAGGCGCCAGCGGTAGACCGGAAGGGTGGCCATCAGCCGAGGGCCGGGGCCGTGTTGGCTTCGCGGAGTTCCTGGTAGCGGCCGGTGACCCAGCCGACGGACCAGCCGGTCAGCTCGGCGGCCACCCGCACGGTCAGCCCCGCGTCGTGCGCCGCACGGACCACCGTGCGGGCTTTGTCTTCGAGGAGCTTCTCCTCGGGCGGTCCGGCGGAGAGCAGGGCGGCGCGTTCACGCTCGATCCGCTCTTGTTCACGGATCTGTTCACGGCGTTCACGCTCGGCCTGCTGCTGGGCCTCCAGCTCGCGCTTCTGCGCGGCCTGGTGCTTGAGGCGTTCAAGCTCGGCGGCGGCTTGTTCACGCTCGTGTTCACGGCGTTCACGGGCGTCGCGCTCCGCCTGCTCGGCCGCCGCTACCCGGGCGGCGTCTTCGCGGCGGATGCGGTCCTGCCGGTCGGCTTCCTCCCGGGCCAGCGCGGCTTGGTGTTCACGCTGTTCACGGGCGACCGTCGCTTCGTGCTCGCGCTGTTCACGCGCCGCACGGAGCCGGTTCTCCTCCCGCTCCGCAGCCTTCCGCTGCCGTGCGTCCTGCTCGGCCTGCTGGCGGGCTTCGACGGCCAGGACTGCCGCGGTCAGGGCCCGCCGGTAAGCGAGGCCTGCTTCCGCGGTGACGATCAGGAGGAGCGGGGCGACCGCGTGCACTGCGACGCCGACGAGGTCTCCGGCCAGGGCGGATACGCCGATGTTCAAGGCCAGGGTCATGGTCCCGGTCATCCACCGCAGCGCCACCGGCCACGCCCCGCCGTGCCCGCCCAGGCGGGCGAGGACGGAGTCGAGACGGACCACGATCACCACCGCGGCGTCCACGACGAGCGGCAGGATCGGGGCCGTCCAGCGCCATTCTTCGGGGGTGTGGGCGGCCATGAGGGGGGTGACGGTGAGGACGGAGTAGAGCATCGCTCCGCCCACGATCAGCCACGTCCCGACCGAGAGAGCGCGCTCGGATGAACGGATCTGAACACGGTTCACGACACGCCCTCCGCCCGTGAACGCTCCCCGTCGCAGGCGGGGATCCTGGCGTAGCCGATCAGCTTCACGCGCCCGCCGGAGTATGTGGTTTCGGCTTTCAGGACGCGGGTGAGGCCACCCTCTTGAACACCGTCCGACACGGTCCGGGACGGAATCACCAGAGCCTCACGCCAGATCTCGAACCCGTCGAGGTCGTCGTGGAACGCCAGCTCCAGCAGGTCGGGGTAGACGGTGGAGATCGACACGGTCGGGGCCGGCAGGTGCCGGTAGACGTCGGCGAAGATCCGCAGCGCCATCATCGGGGCGCCCAGCGCGGTAAGGGGGATCGGGGTGGTGGTCATGCGGCACCGCCCGTCATGCCCGCCGCCGCGGCGGCCTGGTTCAGCAGGACCCGGCGGGCGGCCAGCTTCTTGCGGCGGGCTCGGCGGATGCGCCGCTCGTCCAGCTCGGACGGCGCCCGGTCCAGGACGGCGATCTCCGCGTCGAGCAGGTCAACGTCCGCCAAGATCAGCGGCAACTCGAACTCGATCGCGTCCAGCTCCGCGTCCGACGGCTCCAAACCGTCCGACCACGGCATAACCACGTCGTGAAGTGCAACGATGGACTTCATGGGTCTTGCTCCTTCAGCAGAGGAACGGGACTCAGCAGCCCCCGGCGTTCCAGCGCCGGGGGCTGCACTTCGTTGGGGGTGGAGCGGATGCACTCGGCTCCCTGCGACCCCGTCCGTTCATCGCCGAAGCGACGGACGGACAGAGGAGGCAACCGGCCGGAGCACGGAGGCTGCGGCGGTCAAACGTTCGATGTCTCTTTCGGGGACGGACTGCCGGTTCAAGGAACAGCCCGCAATCCCCGTTGTAGGCAGAGACCTGCCGTCCGGACTGACAAGGGATCGACCGCCTCTCGGCGGACGACTGTCCGGCATCCCTCCCCCCGTCCAACGCGGGGCTCCTGGACCTTCGTATGCCTGGGCGCCCTGAAAGGCGGCCCAGGCAGGCATTGCAGTGGTAAGGCTTCGCTCCGAGCTCCTTACGGAGCCGATGCGGTACCTCTATTACAGGTCCTGCATCGACTCGCGTCAAGTAGGTCCCGCAGAGGTTGATTGCTTTGCGCCAGCACTTCCTGGTGCACCATCAGAATCGGGCCAGGCCAAGGGCGTTGTTTACCCCGCGCGTGGACACGTGAGGGCCTTCTGGCTACCGTCAAGAGCTCCCAAGACGTCCCAATGGGGGTGTAGATGCCCAACGAGCGCTTACGGTCGGCCCTGCTCGCGAAGGGGATGACCATCCAAAGACTCGCCGACACCATCGGCGTCAACGCGAAGACCGTGGAGCGATGGATCACGCAGGGCAAAGTCCCCTACCGACGCCACCAGTACGCCGTAGCCGCGGAGCTGGGCGTCAGCGTCACCACTCTGTGGGACGACGAACGGGCGATCGAGTCGTCCACCGACTTGAGCAAAGCCGAGATCGTGACCATCTACCCCCACAGACACATGGTGCCGACAGGTCTTTGGCGCGAGATGTACGACCGCGCCCAAACGTCCGTTGACGTGCTCGTTTACGCAGGGCTTTGGCTGTCGGAGGACCCGGATTTTCACAGAATCCTGAAGGCCAAAGTGTCGAACAACGCCCAGGTGCGACTAATGCTTGGGGATCCTGCATGCGCCGCCGTCCGACAGCGAGGCATCGACGAGGGGCACCGGATCATGGATGGCAAGATCCGCAATGCCCTCATGAACTACCGGCCGCTAATCGTCAGCCACCCGGATATCGAGATCCGGCTGCACGAAGCGACGCTGTACAACTCGCTGTTCCGCGCCGACGACGAGATGCTCGTGAACACTCATGTGTACGGCATCGGAGCCTACCTGGCCCCGGTTCTCCATCTGAGGCGGCTTCCTGGGGGCGGCCTCTTCAACACGTACGCGAACAGCATCGAACAGACCTGGGGACGGGCGCGCCAGGTGACCGACCACGACTTCACGGGAGCATGACCATGGGACGAATCGACTACCTTCACGACCCCGACGCGCCGCCCGCCAACAGCGTCGTCCCTTCCGTCGTGGCCCTCGTTCAGAACGATGCCGACGAGGTGCTGATGATCCAGCGCTCCGACAACGGCCGCTGGGCACTCCCAGGCGGAGGGCACGACCTGGGCGAGTCCATCAGTGACACTGTCGTACGCGAGGTCTGGGAAGAGACAGGCGTCAAGGCAGAAGTCCTCGACCTGTCCGGTATCTACACGGACCCTGGGCACGTGATGCTCTACGACGACGGCGAGGCGCGACAGCAGTTCAGCATCTGCTTCCGGGCGCGGCCGGTGGGTGGGGAGATCCGCACGAGTAACGAGACGACGCAGGTCCGCTGGGTTCCACCAGCGGACTTGGCCGATCTCGACATCCATTCGACGATGCGGCTCCGGATCCAGCATGCCCTGGACACGACCCGAAGCACGCCCTACATCGGCTGATTCGCGCTGGCCTTCGATTCGGAGATCCTGGTGAGTACGCGAACCGTGCACAGCAGGATCTCCGGCTCGGCGCGCCGGATGAACTGCCCGATCAAACTGTCGGGCCCGTAGCGACCTGCGATCTCGTTGATTCGGTCCACGGGGTTCGTCGGAGTGCCGTCCGGCGTGGTGTTCATGTCGCAGAAGCAGAGCGCGTCCGCCAGACACTCCTGTTCACGCGGGAACTCAGCCTCCAGCTCCTCCCGCAGGCCACGAGCTTCCGCCTCCATCCAGGCGCAGGAGTGGTGGGCGACGAGCCGTACTACGCGTTCGTCGGCGCCGACGCTGCGGAGGTAGCGGGCACCATCGAGGGGGTGAAATCCCGTCGTCGCCAGGGCGGGCGCGTATCCAACGTCATGGAGAACGGCAGCAGCCTCCAGCACCTCGGCATCCGGACCCAGGATCTTCGCAATGGCCCGCGCTCGCTCGGCGACGCCGAGACAGTGCCTCCAGCGGCGGGGTAGCGGCTCGGCCAGCAGGGACTCCGCGAGCGGATAGGCCCATTCCGTGAGCGTGGCGGTGGTCAAGACTTCAAGTCCTCCTGTTGCGAAGGTACGGCCCGAACGGCCCGCCTCTTACCCTGCCCCCCTTCGGTGAGCAGGCCGGCGGCTTCAAGCTGGGTCAGCGCCTTGCTGATGGTGGGACGGGAGGCCCCCAGGCGAGCGCTGAGCTCTCCTGCACTCAGGAAGGGTGCCCCCACCGCAAGTCCCTCAGCCGTAATGAGCTCGGCGATCCTTTCGGAAAGCGGTCGCCGATCCGCCCGTGTCCCGGCACGCGTGACGCGCCAGCGCGCCCCAGGGACTGGTTCGGCCAGACCGTTCTGCTGAAGCACTCTGAACGCGCGGAGGGCGACTCCTCGGCTCACGCTGTACTCATCCATCACTTCCGCCAGCGAAGGCAACTCGGCCATAGCAGGCTCAGCAGTGATACGTCCCTTGATGTGGTCAGCGATTTTCAAGAAGGTCCCGCGTGGGCTCGCCTGCTCCGTCACTCAGTCTCCTTGTCGTACCAACAACTGAACCAAGAGTCGCACGACGTGTCTTTCCCCACGGGTGCGGGGAGCAGCGGACCAGCGTCCGCGCGCGGACAAAGCCACCTCCGGCGCAACTCGGCGCTCAGGGTCGAGCGCGGCCCCCCTGCCTCGCTACAAGTAGACCGGCCGAGGAAGGGCAGCCGGTCGCGGCGACAGGAGGTGGGCCACCACCTCAGGCGCGGCCGCCAAAACGGTCACTGCCTCGCAGTGCACTCCCGGTCCCGTCCCGCGCAAACTAATCGCTGTGACGCTTGCTCCGCCTGCGATCAGCTTGGACCAGTGGCGAGCCTTCTGCTTGTTCACATAGCCGATCGGCTCTTTGCCGTAGTTGGGGTGCACGGCCACAGCAAAGGGGTCATGAGGGTTGTCTGGCTCAGGTACCAGCCGCAGAGGGCGCCCTGGTCTCAGATCAGCCCGGCAGGCGGCCTCCGGGTAGTACGTAACCCCTCGCAGGTTGGTCACGTAGAGCCCAGCTCGCTGAAGCCGTCGATCAGTCGGGCCAACCAGCAGCCCTGTCTCGTCTTCGCAGAGACGCAGACCGCCTTCGTATTCAACAAGGTGCAGCCGGTGAAGGCCGCCGGGTGTCGGCACGAATCGATCTGTGGGCCCGTCCGACGGAACGTACATGGCTTCCCCCCTCGTACGGAGTCGCTCCACCCTGCCATGGCGAGGCAGTCCTTGTGAGCCATTCCCCCTGCGGTGACGGCAGCATCTGACCGCGATGTTGCAAAGGGTCGCTGCCATTGGCCGACCGAGGGCATCGTCAGCGCTCGGAGTTGCGACTAGTGCTGTGACCGCGAACCTTCGCCGGGTTGCTGGGCCTGTGATCAAAAAAGGAGGGGTTGCTCCCTCCGGTCGCGGTACGGTCCTGCCATGTCCCGATCAGCCGATATCGCCCT
>NZ_JBHXSY010000033.1:0-19211 GCF_042715295.1 Streptomyces sp. NPDC058701
CCTCCAGCACCTGGCGCCGCTCGGCCCCGCTCAGCAACTCCAGCTCCGAGAGCGGCAGTTCCATCGCCTCGACGGTCCGCTCGACGAACCGCAGGAACCGGTCCTGATGCCCGGCCACCGCCGCGAGGTCGCACACCTCGGGAGCCGCGTCGAAGTCGATCCGCAGCCCGCCCTCCGGTCCCAGGTCGTAGACGCCGACCGCCAGGTCCTCCACCGGCCCGTTGCTCAGGTTGTGCTGCGTGGTCGGGAACCCGCAGAACCGCATGCCCGGGGTGAACGCCATGATGTTGACGAGCGGAGCCGAGATCCGCCGCTCCGCCTCGCCCAGACCGAGCTCCCGGCAGATGTCCTCGTACCGGGTGCGCTGGTGCGCCAGCCCGCGCCGGGTCTCCCCGACCACCACCGCCAGCAGCTCGGCCGGCGTCCCGTCGGGCGCCACCGGCACCCGCAGGGGCACCACGTTCGACATCATGCCCGGCGTGCGCCGGGCCAGTTCCGTACGCCGGCCCGTCACCGGCAGGCCCAGCACCGGTTCGGTGCTCCCGCCCACCCGGTGCACGTAGGCCCCGACCAGCGCGATCACCAGCATCGTCCACGGTGCCCGGTGGGCCCGCGCCACCTCGCGCAGCCGGTCCGCCCGCGCCGGCGGCAGGACCACCGTCCGTCGTACGAACGGCAGCGCACCCGGCGCCGTACGCCCGCTGCGGCCCTCGCCGAGCCGGGGGGTCTGCGGCAGCCCGGCGAGGTGCTCCGCCCAGTGCGCCCGGTCGGCGGCCGCCTCCGGCGACGTCCGGTACGCCTCGTCCTCGGCCAGCAGGTCCGCCATCGACCCGAACGGGCTCGGCCCCCAGGGCTCACCGGCCGCGGCCCGCTCGTACAGCTCGACCAGCCGCCGGTCCATCAGGGCGATGCCCATGCCGTCGACGGCCAGGTGGTGGAAGGCGTGGAAGTAGAACCACCGGCGCTCGCCCTGCTCCGTCGTACCCGCGGCGATCAGGACGTGGCGGGTCAGCCATCCGCCCTCCAGGTCGAACGGGCGGGCCAGCTCCGCCGACATCCACGCCCGGCCGGCCCCGGCGGGGTCGGCCTCGCCGCTGAGGTCCAGCAACTCCAGCGCGCGATCGCCCGGTTCGGGGTGGACCAGCTGCCACAGGCCACCGTCACCGGCGCCGTCCCCGCCCCCGTCCCCGTCCGACCCGGTGCCGCGGATGCGCAGGCAGTCCGCCTCACGGGCCAGCTGGTACCAGGCCCGGGCGAGCAGTCCCGCGTCCAGGTCGCCCAGGATCTCCCGGTACTCCCCGATGTTGTAGCGGCAGCCGGACGCATCCAGCCCGTGGGCCATCCAGATGTCGCGCTGCGCCGCCGACAGGGGCAGCCGCACAGCGGCCGGCCCGTGCGCGGCGCTGCTCTGTTCAGACGGCTCGGTGGACATGCGCGGGCTCCTCAAAATGGTCTCCGTGGCGGGCGGTCGAGCTCTGTTCACGTGCGGGTACGAGATCTGCTGCGTGGTCCGGCCGTACGCCATCCAACCCGCGGGCCCCCGGCCCCTGCGGCAGTTGCTCCGGCACTCGGCGAGCAGTTCAGGCGGCAGTGGCGGCAGCCGCACGCGGCGCCCGGCAGGCTGCCCGGACCAGGCCCAGCACCCGGAACCGGGAGGTGCCGCCCTCGTGCGCGGCCCGTACGACACCGCTGATCAGCAGCTCGCGCAGCATCCGGCCGGCCTCGGCCAGGCCGGGGCCGGGCCGGCCGGGAACCTCGGTCAGGGCGGTGATCCCGGCCAGGTCGAACTCGTCGCCGGCGCCCGCGCACAGCGCCTCCAACAGTGCGCGGGCGGCGGGCGAGAGCCGGGCCAGCCGGTGCCCCAGGGCCTCCCGGAAACCGGCCGTGCCCGCCCGTCCGCCGAGGTGGTCGAGCAGGGCCACCGGGTCCTCGTCGAGGCTGCGGCACAGGGCGGTCAGGTCGCACACCACCAGCCAGGAGGCGGCCGCGGCCAGCGCCCCGGGATGCCCGTCCAGCCCCCGGCAGACCCGAGTGGCCCGTTCGGCGTCGGCCTGCGTCGGCGCGAACTCGGGCCGTACCCGCCGGACGTGGTCGAGGAAGACCCGGACCGCCGGGGCCGCCGGATCCACCGCACCCGCGGCCGGCACCTCCAGCGGAGCCAGCAGGAAGATCCGCTCCCCGGGTACCTCCCACGGCTGGTCGGAGGTGACCAGCAACCGCAGCCCCGGGCACGCGCGCAGCAGCCCGGTCAGCCGGTCGAACCGGGGCGGACCCGCCGGGGCGCCGTCGAGGACCAGCAGCGCCGCCTGGTCGCCCAGCAGTTCGGCGAGGGAGTCGACGGCGCCGGACAGGACGCCGCCGTCGGCGCCGTGGCCGCCGCGGTCGCCGTCCGTACGGGTGCCGCCGCCGGCGTGCTCAGGGGCGGGGGCCGGGGCGTGCAGCTCGGCCACCGCCGCCGCGACCAGGGCCGCCGGCTCGCCCTGCGGGCAGCCCAGGTGGTCGGCCGCCGCGCCGGGGAAGGCGTACCAGAGCACCGGGAGCCCGGCGCCGTGCAGCCGCTCGGCGACCGCCAGCGCCAGCCGGGTCTTGCCCACCCCGGTCAGCCCCACCAGGTGGACCAGGCGTTCGGCCCCCGAGGCGAGCTCCCGCTCCAGCACCGACGCCTCGGCGTCCCGCCCCATCATCGGGTGCAGCGCGGTCGGCGGCGCCGGAGGCTGCTCCCAGCCCGCCCCCGTCGCCCGGCCCTGCTGGGCGGCGGCCTCCAGCGCGGCCCGGGCCCGGGCACCCAGCCGCAGCGCGTCCGCCATCAGGCGCACCGTGTCGGGGCGGGGCCGTCTCGCCTTGCCCTGCTCCAGGTCGCGGATGGCCCGCACGCTGATCGTGGACAGGTCGGCCAGCTCCCGCTGCGTGAGGCCTATCCGCAGCCGGTGGGTCCTGATGAGCATGCCCAGACGGGGGGTGTCCCGTACCGAAGTGAGGGCGGCGGCGACGTCAGCCGTGCTGTTCATGTGCGCTCCCGGCGGTGGTGGTGGGGAACGGCTGGGCCTGGGGTGAGCCGGCCCGGTTCCTGCTTCCCATCGTCGGCAGCGCGCTATCGCCCCGGCATCGCCGCGCGAACCGCCCCCGGCAGGCGGTCCTATCTCCGTCCGGCCCCGCCGGTGGTCGTCCACGACGCCGCTATCACCGGTCAACGCCGCGCCTGTCGCGTCTCCAGAACCGTGATAGCGCGGGGATAGGAGCGGGGTCGGTGCGGGGATTCCGGCTGTTCCTAACGTGGTGCCCAGAACGAAGGAAGCGCCCCGGAAAACCCGGAGCGCACCGATGAAGGGACCCAGAAATGACGCTCGCCACCGCCTTCCGCACCGCCCTCGTCACCGTCGCCATCGCCGGAGCGGCCGTGCTCGGCACCCAGGTCGCCCAAGCCGACGGACCGGCCACCCCGGCCACCACCGCCGGCGTCACCGGCCCGACGGCCACCCCCTCGCCGAGCACCTCCACCGACACCAACCCGTGGGACTGACCCCCCGCCGACTCCCCGGGGCGGCCGGAGCCCGAGGCGCTGCCCGCCGCGGCCACGCTCCGGAGAGCACCACAGCAAGCCACCCAGGCGATGCGGCACCCCGACGCCGGACCGCGGGCGCCGGACCGGCCACGCCGGCCCCCGACGCGGGATCCCCGCGGTGCGAAGCCGGCGTCAGCCGCCTGTGATGCCGTACCGACGCAAGACCGACGTCACACCCCGGCCGCGGACCCCGTAGCCGGTGCGCGCACGGCGCCCGTGCCCAGGGCCGGGTGCACGGACGAAACCGGCGCTGAGCCCAGGGCCGCGTCGAGCGCCGAACCCACGAGCGGCATCAGCGCCTGGCCCAGGACCGGACCGATCGTCCGGGAGGGCGACAGCCCGGAGCCCAACAGGCGTTCCGCCTCGGCCAGTTCCGTATCCATCCGACGCTCGCGGAAGACCCGGACCGAGCTCTCCAGCAGCTCGCGGGAGCGCGAGCGCTCACGGGAGTTGCCGCCCGCCATCAGCAGCCGCGCCAAGTCCAGCCGGACCACCGCCGCACCTCCCTGGTCCATGATCTGCTCGCGCACCGACAGCGCCTGGGCGTAGAACCCCCGGGCCGACTCGCCCCGCCCCAGCTCCGCGTGCGCGTGCCCCAGGTCCCGCAGCAGGTGCCCCTCTCCGATCACGTCCCCACTGTCCCGGCACAGTTCCAGCACCTCGCTGAACGTCCGTACCGCGCGCTCGTGTTCGCCCTGGGACTGCAACAGCTGACCCGCCCGCCGCAGCGTCCGCGCCTGACCGCCCGTGTACCCCACCGAGCGGTAGATGCCGAGCGCCTCGTCCAGCCGGTCCTGCGCGGCCGAGGACTGTCCGCGCACCATCCAGATCTGCGCGCTCTGCGTCAGGACGATGGCCCGGCCCACCACGTCACCGACCCGGTCGAAATCCCGCAGCGCCCGGTCGTACAGGGTGAGCGCGCCCTCCTCGTTGCCCCGCATCCGCTCCAACAGGGCCAGGTCCCGATGGCACAGGGCCAGCCCGTGGCGGTCGTCCAGCTCCTGGAACAGCCCGAGCGCCGCCGTGAGCGCCGTCCGGGACTCCTCCTTCTGGCTCCGGCCGAGGTGCAGCACCCCGAGCGAGCTGAGCAGGGCGGCCGTGCCGCGCGTGTTCCCGGCGGCCCGGACGGCCTCCAGGGCCAGCCGGTGCGTGCGCTCCCACTCGTCGAAGTAGCCCCGGCCCTCGAACAGGGTCGTCAGGGTCGTCGCCAGGTCCCAGCACAGCTCGTCCATCCGCGCCTCGGCGGCGTGTTCCACGGCCTGCACCAGGTTGGCGTGCTCGCTCTCCAGCCACTCCAGCGGGTCCACCAGCAGTTCGTCGACACAGGCGGCCGGCGGCTCCCAGCGCGGAGCGCTGCCGTGCAGCACCGTGAAGTCCCCGCCGTAGATGCGCCGGTGTGCCTGCTCGGCCAGCGAGAGCCAGCCGCCCAGCATCCGGCCGAGCGCCGCCGTCTGGGTGGCCGGCTCGTCGTGCTCGGCGAGCTGCTCCCGCGCGAACACCCGGATGATCTCGTGGAACCGGTAGCGGAAACCCCCGGTGGACTCGACTCCGACGACGTCCAGCATCTGTACGTCGACCAGCGGTTCGAGGAGGTCGGAGGGGAAGGGCCGGTCGTCGTCGAGCAGCGCCCCGGCCAGCCAGCCCGGCAGCGTCGGACCCTTCGCGAGGCTCAGCAGCCGCAGCAGCCGGCGGTCCGGGGCGGCCAGCCCGTCGTGCGTGAGCGAGAGACTGGCCCGCATCGTCATCTCGCCGTGGGTCAGCTCGTCCAGGCGGTGCCGCTCGTTGGCGAGACGGTGCACCATCGAGGCCAGTGTCCAGTGCGCGCGGGCCGCCAGCCGGGCGGCCACGATCCGCAGCGCCAGCGGCAGGCCGCCCACGGTACGGATCAGCGCCTCGGCCGCCGCCCCCTCGCGCTGCACCCGGTCCGCGCCGATCACCCGGACCAGCAGCTCCAGCGCGTGCTCGGTGCTCATGACGTCGAGCTCGACCCGGTGCGCGCCGGGCAGCCCGGTGAGCCGGACCCGGCTGGTGACCAGCACCGCGCAGCTGCGGCTGCCGGGCAGCAGCGGCCGGATCTGGCTCTCGGACGCCGCGTCGTCCAGTACGACCAGCACCCGGCGGGAGGCCATCAGGGTCCGGTACATCTCGGCCCGCTCGTCCTGGGACTCGGGGATCACCGCCCCGGGAATGCCGAGCGCCCGCAGGAACCGGCCCAATACCTCGGCGGAGGTCGCGGGAGCCCCGGTGCCCCTCAGGTCGCAGTACAACTGGCCGTCGGGGAAGCCGGTTTCGCTGAGGCGGTGGGCGATGTGCGTGGCCAGCGTGGACTTGCCCGTACCGGGCTTGCCCACCACCACGGCCAGCCCGACGGCGCGTCGGCCGCCCTCGCCCAGCAGCGCCCGTTCGATCCGGTCGATCTGCTCCTCGTCGCCGACGAAGTCCGACGTGTCGGCCGGGAGCTGGCGCGGGACCTCGTCCCGGTACGCGGCCGCCCCGTCCGTCGCCGGGAGCGCGGGCCCACGGCCCGGCCCGGCCCCGGACGGCTCGCCGGGAGCGGCGGCCGGGCCGTGGTCCGCGGCCGTCGCACCGGAACCCGTGCCGGTCGCCGGGCCCGCCCCGGAGGCCGGCACCGCCGGCCCCGCGTCGTCGGTGCCGGCGGCCTCCACCGCTCCGCCGTAGCCGCCCGCGGCCGGACGGAACGGCGGTGGGACCTCGCCCGCAAGGATCGCCGACTCCAGCGCCCGCAGCTCGCCGCCCGGCTCCAAACCCAGTTCCTCCACCAGCAGTTCGCGCCCGACCCGGTAGCTCTCCAGGGCCTCGGCCTGCCGGCCCGAGCGGTACAGGGCCAGCATCAGCTGCCCGCGCAGCCGCTCCCGCAGCGGGTGGACCCGTACCAGCAGCTGGATCTCCCCGACCAGCTGGTGGTGGCGGCCCAGGTCGAGTTCCAGCTCGATGCGGGTCTCGGCCGCGGTGAGCCGCTCCTCGTCCAGCTGCAGCGCCTTGCTGCGCAGCGTCTCGCTGGACACCCCGCTCAGGCAGTCGCCCTGCCACAACTCGGCCGCCGCACGGAGCAGTTCCACCGCGCCGGTCAGTCCGCCCTGCTTGGCCAGCGCGCGGGCTTCGGCCACCGTACGGGCGAACATCGCGGCGTCGACCAGGTCGCCCTCGGTCTTGAGGACGTACCCCGGGGGCCGGGTGGTGATGGCGGCGGCGATCGCCGCCGAACTGAACAGTTTGCGCAGCCGGGACACGCAGATCTGCACCTGTGTGCGCGCCGTGTCCGGGGGTTCGTCGTCCCAGATCAGGTCGACCAGGTAGTCCGTGCTGACCACCCGGTTCGCCTCCAGCAGCAGCGCGGCGAGGATGACCTCCTGCCGGCCCGGGGGGATGCGCACCGGCCCGGCGTGGCCGGCCACCTGTAACGGTCCGAGGATCCGGAAAACCACCGCGTCCGGGGTCGGCGGAACCCCGCCGGGCGAAACGGTCATGAGTCTCCCAGCTGGGGCGTGCCTGATCCCGCTCGCACCGTGTGCACGACACGGTCGAGCCGGGAGGGAATACGGGTGGAGCGGGGGATCAGTCTTCCCGAACACGTCTCCGGTTGTCCATGGTGTGGAGATTTCGTGGGGGCCGCGGGGGGTGCCAGTTCCGGCCATCGTGGCCGGTGGACGGCTCCGGCGGCGCCCGCGCTGGTGATAGGGCGGGGATAGCCCCGAGTTGCGCCTCTGGCGCAGGGTGTACCTGCCGCCTTCCGGAGGGGACGCGGCCGTACGAAAGGACGTCCCATGAACCGTCGGTACACCGGGCGGATCCCGCCCAGCTCCGTCATCACCGACTCGGGGGTCGACCACGTACGCCTTGCGTACCACTACCTCGACAGCGGCGACCTCGACGGCTACGGCTCCCTGCTGCACGCCGGCCCGCTGGGACCCGACCTGGAGGGCGCCGGGACGCACGGCGCGCGCCACGACATCGTCCGGATCGTCGCCGAGGGGGACTGCGTCGTCGCGATGGGCCGGCTCTCGCCGCAGCAGCGTGACTTCGTCGACGTGTTCACCCTGTCCGACGAGGGCATGCTCCGCGCCTGCCGCCGCTACTACTCCGCGCTGCCCCGCTGAACCCGGCCGGCCAGGGCGGCCGGCAGTGGCGCCAGTCCGAGGAGTCCGAGCGTCAGGGACGTGGTGGTGCGGTGCCAGGCACGGGCGTCGCGCAGCATGGCGTGGCCCCCGGCCGCCATGGGCACCGCGAGGGTGTGCGCGCCGATCCGGTCGGCGCGGTCGAGGAGGTCCCAGGTCTCCCGCGCCGACGTGACGCGGTCGGCCGGGTCGTGGAGGGCGGCGACGCGCCGGCCGCGCAACTGGTCGACCGGGTCGCCGGGCGGGCACCAGGGCGCGAGGGCGACGACCCCGTTCACGTGCGGGTCGCCGGCCAGACGCAGCGCCGCGCGACCCCCCATGGAGTGCCCCACGAGCACCACCGGGACGTCGCCCGCCGTACGCAGCAGGGCCCGCAGGGCCTCCCGGGCGTCCTGGAGCGCGTCCGCCCGCCCGCCGTTCCAGCCGCGGTGCCGGTAGCGCACGTGTCCGACCAGGACGTGGTCGTGCTGGGTGGCGCGGACGATGCCGGTGGCGACCGGCCGCATCCGCAGGGCGGGAAGGTTCAGCCGGGGCGGCGCCTCCAGGGCGTCCGCCCGGCCGCCGTTGAGCACCAGCACGGCGGCCCGGGGCGCGAAGGGCGCCCAGCGGACCGCGAGCGCGTCGTGCGCGTCCGCCGTCGTCGGCTCCATCGCGTCCTCCCCTGTTCTCGTACGTCTCAACGCGCCTCCTCCGCAGCCCGGTACCAGTCGGCGGGCGTGGGCGCCATGCCGGACCCTCCGTCGCGCCCGGGCCGTACGGCGAGGATCTGGTCCACCCCCATGCGCCGTTCGGCGAAGGCCAGCGAGCTGCCCGCCAGGTACAGCCGCCAGACGCGAGCGGTCGTCTCGCCGACCAGGGCGTCGAACTCGCCCCACCGGTCCTCGAGCGTCCCGCGCCAGGCGTCGATGGTACGCGTGTAGTGCTCGCGCAGGGATTCGACCGAGCGGACCTCGAGACCGGCCCCCTCCAGGACCCCGACGGTCCGGCCCACGGGCCGCATGTGCATGTCGGGGGCGATGTACGCCTCGATGAACGCACCGCCGCCCGGCGCGTTGGCGCCGCGGGACATCTGCTGTACGAGCAGGCGGCCGTGCGGCCGCAGCGCGCCGTGCAGCAGCGCGGCGAACGCCGGGTACTCGGCGTCGCCGACGTGCTCACCCATCTCGATGGCCGAGACGGCGTCGTACCCGCCGGTGTCGATGGTGCGGTAGTGGCGCAGCTCGACGTCGACCAGGTCGCCGAGTCCCTCGCGCGCCACCCGTTCCGCGACGAAGTCGCGCTGCCGGCGGGAAAGGGTGACCGCCGTCACCCGCGTCTTGTGGAAGCGGGCGGCGTGCAGGCTCAGCGAGCCCCAGCCGCAGCCGACGTCCAGCAGCCGGGATCCCTCGCGGAGCGCGAGCTTGCGGCAGACCAGCTCCAGCTTGTCGTGCTGCGCCTGCTCCAGGCCGTACGCGGGGTCGCCGGGCCGGGTCCAGTAGGCGCACGAGTAGGCCATAGACGGGTCGAGCAGGAGCCCGTAGAACGCGTTCGACAGGTCGTAGTGGTGGCTGATCGCGGCCCGGTCGCGGGCGGAGCTGTGGAGCCGCCCGCCGAGCCGGGCCCGCGGCGCGTCCGGCGCGCGCGGCGGCAGGCCGACCACGCCCAGGCCCACGGCGAGGCTCGTGACCCGGGCCCACCCGGCGCCGGTGGGCCGGACGCGGCCGTGGTCGCGCACGGACTGCCAGGCCGCGCTGAGCCCCTCCGCCAGATCGCCCTCGATGTCGAGGTCACCGGTGACGTAGGCCTCGGCGAGCCCCAGCTCGCCCGGCTGCCACAGCAGCCGGCGCAGGGCCCGCGGGGAACGCAGGGCGACCACGGGGGCGTCCGCGGGGCCCGCCTCCGTCCCGTCCCACGCGCGCAGGCGCACCGGCAGCGGACCGGCGAAGAAGTGATCCAGCAGCTCCGCCAACCGGTCGGCAACGGCCCTCATCACACGTCCTCCAGGATCCGGGGCGGCTGGTCGCCTTGCCGGATGCCCGGCGGCCCGTTCATCCGTTCTTCGTAGCGCCCGGGACGGCGGATTGGTGGCGGGCGGGAGGGGAGGGGGGCCGCGCGGGCGGTGGCGTGTCGCGGAAGGCGGGCGGCGCGGCCGCGGGTTCCACTGGGGGGACCAGGGAGTGCTCGCCGGGAAGTGCAGGAGGACATGCGACATGGCGGAGAGCCATCAGGTGCTGCTGATCTCGTTCACCGGGCCGGCCGCCGGCCGTGCGGCGTTCCGGGAGGCGTTGGACCTGCCGGGGCTGCGGCAGGCGGCGGTCGTGGAACGCTCGGCCGACGGGCTGCTCGACGTACCGGAGAGCCATGTCAGCGGCGCCGGGATCACGACGGCGGGCGCCGGGCTGGTCGGCGGTCTCGTCGGCCTGCTGGGCGGCCCGCTCGGCGTGCTGCTCGGTACGGCGGCGGGCGCGGCCCTCGGGGGCGCAGCCGAGAACCAGCAGCTGCTGGAGGGCGGCGCGGGCCTGATCATGCTGAGCAGCCGGGTCGACGAGGGGGCCTCGCTGCTCGTGGTGGACCTGCGCGAGTCCTCGCCGCGGCCCGGCGACGACCTCGCCCGGCGGCACGGCGGCACGCTGGAGCGCATCTCGGAGAAGGAGTTCGCCGCGCAGGTGCGCGCCGCCGAGGAAGCGGCGGAGAAGAACGACGAGGACCCGGTTCCGGGGACGGTCCCGGGGACCGCCGCACCGGCGGGCGCAGCGCCGGACGGGAGCCCGGAGCGGACGCCTGAGCGGAACGCGGACGGGTTCGCGGACGGGCCGGCGGACCGGAGCCCGGGCACGGGGGAGCGGCCCGCCTGACCCCGGAGGCGGTACGGACCCACGGCCGGCGCGGCTGCCCGGCGGCCCGGCCGGTCCCCGCCGTCCGGCGGGGGGTTCCCGCGGGCTCAGTACGAGGGGCCGCACTTCACGTGGAACGCGCGATCCCCGGACGGGAGGCCTGAGGATGAGAACCGGGCACGGCGCGGGGGACGCGCTGCCGCCACGACGGGGCCAGGGCGAGCTGGAGGCTCAGGTCCTCGCCGTCCTCGGCGGTGCGCCGGGACCGGTCACGGCGGCCTGGGTGCGGGAGCGGCTCCCCGGGACACTCGCCTACACCACGGTGATGACGATCCTCACGCGGCTGCACGCCAAGGGCGCGGTCGCCCGCGAGCGCGCGGGCCGTTCGTTCGACTGGATCCCCGTCGCCGACGGGGCTGGGCTCGCCGCATTGCGGATGCGCAAGGTGCTCGACGGCGAGGCCGACCGGCAGGCGGTGCTCGCCAGCTTCGTCACCTCGCTCCCACCGGGGGACGAACAGCTGCTGCGCGGTCTCCTCGCCCGGACCGACGAGGAAGGGGGCGGCTGAGCTGGCCGTCGTCCCGGCGCTCCTGGCCGGGCATCTCCGGGATCGGCGGTATCGCTGGCGGCACTTCCGCGTGCGCCGCGAAGCGCTGCGCGCGCTGGCCGGGCTGCCGGACCGGAAGGCGGCTCTGGTCACGCGGGGCGCCCCCGACGCGGCCCTCGCCCACTGCGCGGCAGCGGATCCGGTGCCGCGCCGGGTGGCCGCCCTGCTCGCTCCTACTCGGCCCCCTCCGCCTTCCGACGCACGGCACCGGACCACGCGGACCCGGCCGACAAGATCCGAAGGAGACGGCCTAGCCGACGAGCGCGGCCAGCTCGCGGTCCAGGCTTACCGTGTCGGCGCCGTTGCCCCGGTAGACGTCCTCGCCGTCCTCGTCGAGGAGGACGTACGTGTTGACCCCCTCGGCGCGGAAGCGGTCGCGCAGCGCGTGCCGCGGGTCGGCGAGATGGGTCAGGGAGCCCCCCGCCGCGGGAGCGGTGAAGCCCTGGAGGCCGGAGCCGGCGCCCGGTCCGGCCACCGCGACCACGTGGACGCGGCCCAGGTGCCGGTCGGCGAGCGCGGCGGTCTCGACGGCCTGGGCGGGGCACTCGGCGCAGGTCGCCCCGTAGAACCACAGCAGCACGGGCTTGCCCGCCAGCGCCCCCGCGTCGAAGGCCGAGCCGTCGACGGTCTTCGCCGTGAAGCGGAGCGCCTCGGGGACGGCCCGCGCCGCGGACTGCGGCTGGGGGCCCGCGGCCCCCAGGACGGGTCCGGCGGGATCGGCCGACGTACACGCGGCGAGGGGCAGGCAGAGGGCGGCGATCAGGGCAGCCGCGGCGATACGAGAACGCATGGGTGGCACTCTCCCGGTCGGGGTTCGGACCGCAACACCGGCAACCGGGGCCGGGACGCCGCCGTCGGCCGGGCCTCGGCCCGGGGTGCCCGGACAGGCCAAGAATGTATGCGTATGAAGAAAAGAAGATGTGATGAGACGCGGCCTCGGATCCCGCTTCACCCGAACGGTGGTCAGGTGAAACGGTCCGCTCTCGCCCTGTCTACAGAGCTGTAGACACATGGGGAGCGGGGTGCCTGACGTCGCACCTTTGCCCGCCCTTTACGATTGGGGCGGGGACCCTCCCCACCGCGCAACCCCGCAGGGCCGCCGCACGGCGGCCCACCGAGTAGAAGAAGGAGCAGTAGACCCGCAATGGGTGAACCTCCCAGTCCAGGCCGTGCCACGACCTGCCCGCAGATTCTCGCGACGGGAACGGGGGTGGCACGGTGACCGAAATCCTGTTGCTGCTCCTCGCCCTCGCCCTGACGTTGGCCTGCGCCGTGTTCGTGGCCGCCGAGTTCTCGCTGACGACGGTCGAGCGAAGTGAGCTCGAACGTGCCGCCGAGGCGGGTGAGCGGGGCGCCGAAAGCGCCCTGAAGGCCGCCAAGCGCCTGACCTTCCAGCTGTCCGGTGCCCAGCTGGGCATCACCGTGACCTCACTGGTGATCGGCATGCTCGCCGAGCCCTCCGTCTCCGCGCTGCTGCGCGGCCCCCTGGAGGCGGCCGGCCTGCCCGCCGGCGCCGTCTCCACCACGGCGACCGTGCTGGGCGTCGCGCTCTCGACGGTCGTCCTGATGGTGGTCGGCGAGCTGGTACCGAAGAACTGGGCGATCTCGCGCCCGCTGGCCGTCGCGAAGGTCGTCGCCGGGCCGCAGCGCGGCTTCACGGCCGCGTTCGCCCCGCTGATCCGGCACCTGAACAACACCGCGAACCGCCTCGTGCGCCGCTTCGGCCTGGAGCCCGCCGAGGAGCTGGCCTCCGCCCGCACCCCGGAAGAGCTCGTGGCCCTCGCCCGGCACTCCGCTCGCGAAGGCGTGATCGAGGCGGACTCCGCCGAGCTCTTCGTGAAGACCCTGCACCTGGCCGAGCTGACCGCGGAGAACGTGATGACCCCGCGCGTGGACGTCCAGGCCCTGGAACTGCAGGCCACGGCCGCCGACGCCGCGAACCTGACGCTGGCGACCGGCCTGTCCCGGTTCCCCGTCTACCGCGACACCCTCGACGAGGTCGTCGGCACCGTCCACGTCCGCGACGTCCTGGCCCTGGACGAGGACAAGCGCCCGGTCACCCCGGTCGCCGACCTCATGACGTCCGCGCTGATGGTGCCGCACTCCCTGCCCGTCGACACCCTCCTCGGGCGGCTGCGACGCTCGCGCACCATGGCCGTGATCATCGACGAGTACGGCGGCACCGCCGGCGTCGCCACGGTCGAGGACATCGTCGAGGAGGTCGTCGGCGAGGTCCGCGACGAGCACGACCCGCTGGAGGCCCCCGACCTGATCGAGGCCCCGGAACACGACGGCCGCCGCGTGTGGAAGGCCGACGGCAGCGTCCGGCTCGACGAGCTGGAGGAGATCGGCTTCGACGTTCCCGAGGGCCCGTACGAGACCCTCGCCGGGCTGATCGCCACCGAGCTGGCGAGGATCCCCGCCGAGGGCGACACCCTCAGCGTCGAGGGGTGGGAACTGTCCGTGCTCGAGGTCGACCACCACCGCGCCGACCGGGTCAACGTCACGGCGCCCCCGGCCGCCACCGCCACCACCCCCCAGGAGCAGGGCCGATGACCGCGATCCAGCTGCTGATCGGTGCCTTCACCCTGATCACCAACGCCTTCTTCGTCGGCGCCGAGTTCGCCCTGATCTCCGTACGCCGCAGCCAGATCGAACCCGCGGCGGCCAAGGGCAACCTCCGGGCCAGGACCACCCTGTGGGGACTCGAACACCTCTCCGCGGTCATGGCCACCGCCCAGCTCGGCATCACCGTCTCCTCCCTCGTCCTGGGCGCCGTCGCCGAACCCGCCATCGCCCACCTCCTGGAACCCCCCTTCGCAGCCATCGGCGTACCCGAAGCACTGATCCACCCGATCGCCTTCGTCATCGCCCTCACCCTGGCGACGTACCTCCACATGCTGGTCGGCGAAATGGTCCCCAAGAACATCGCCCTCGCCGCCCCGGTACCCACCGCGCTCCTCCTGGGCCCGCCGCTCGTCGCCCTCACCCGGGCGCTGCGGCCCTTCGTCTTCGGCATCAACGCCCTCGCCAACGTCCTGCTGCGCCTGCTGAAGGTCGAACCCAAGGACGAAGTCGGCTCCGTCTTCACCGACGACGAACTCGCCCGCCTCGTCAAGGACTCCAGTGCCGCCGGCCTCCTCGCCCCCGAGGACGGCGAACGCCTGCGCGACGCGCTCGAACTCGGCAAGCGGCCGGTCGGCGACATCATGGTCCCGCTGGACCGGGTCGTGACGGTCGGCCACGACATCACCCCCCGCGCCCTGGAGCGGACCGCCGCACAGCACGGCTACTCCCGGCTGCCGGTCGCCGGACCCGACGCGCAGATCCTGGGCTACCTGCACATCAAGGACGCCCTCGCGGCGACCGACCGCACCGCGCCCTTCCCGCGCAGCGCCCTCCACCCGATCACCAAGGTGTCCCTCGACACCCCGCTCGACGACACGATGACCGCTATGCGGGCGGCGGGCACGCACCTGGCCGCCGTGACGGGCACCGCGGACGCCGTGCTGGGCTTCGTCACCATGGAGGACCTGCTCGAAGAGCTCGTCGGCGCCGCGGCCCGGGGCGACGACGCCTGACCCGTGCCGACCCGACGGCCGGCACCGCTTCGCGCGGCGCCGGCCGTCGTCGGTACCGGGGAGGTCGCGGGCGGCGGTCCACGGACCGCACCGCGGCCCCCGGCCCGTCCGCGGCAGGTCCGTCACGGTCGCGGCGGTCGGTCGTTGTGCCGTTATGGATGATTTCATGGTGAAGATCCCGGCCGACTGGCTCTCCCGGGTGTTCCTCTCGCTCCGCCACGGCGCGTCCGACGACGCCCAGGTCGTGGCCGCGGAGCTCCAGCCGTTCACCGAGAAGCCCGGACAGCGGGTACCGGTACCCCGCAACACGGTGCTGCGCACCGAGCAGGCGCTCCAGCGCGAGCTGCGCCGCGCCGGGGGCGGCGCCCGCGGGGAGGAGCTGTCCGAGCAGGTCCGCTACCTGGTCAACGCCCGGCTGAACCTGTAGCCGGATCCGCGCCGGGGCCCGCGACCCGGTCCGCCGGCCCTGCCGCCGGTCCGGGTCGGCTGCGGTGGACGCGGGCCAGGACGAGCACGGTGTCGTCGGTGGGCGGGTCGGGCAGCAGGTTCGTCAGGATGCGGTCCGCCATCGTCTCCAGCGGCCCGGCCGACCGGCGCACTTCGGCGCGCAGCGCTTCGAGACCCGCGCCGATGTCCCGGCCGCGGGATTCGATGAGGCCGTCGGTGTAGAGGACGAGCACCGCGCCCTCGGGCAGTGCCCGCTCCACGGTCCGGAAGGGCAGGCCCCCGACACCGAGGGGGACGCCCAGGACCTCGTCGATGGTGTCGACCGTGCCGTCCGGCCGGAGCACCAGGGGTGGCGGGTGGCCCGCTCCGGCGATCAGGGCGCGGCCGGTCGTCGCGTCGTAGACGAGGTAGAGGCACGTCGCCAGCTCGATGCCGGCCTCCTGGGCGCAGGCGTCGAGCTCGGCGAGCAGCCCGTCGGGGCGTGCGTGGTGCGCGGCCAGAGCCTTGGTGGTGATGCGGAGCCGGCCCATGTCGGTGGCGGCGGGGACGCCGTGGCCCATCACGTCGCCCACCACGAGCGCGACCCGGTCGTCCGGCAGGCCGATCACGTCGTACCAGTCTCCGCCGACCTCGGTGATGCGGCTGCCGGGCAGGTAGCGGTGGGCCACGTCCACGTACGGGCCCGTCCTCAGGACATCGGGCAGCAGGGCCCGCTGGAGGGTGAGCGAGATGTCCTGGACGCGCCCGTAGAGACGAGCGTTGTCCAGGCAGATCGCGGCCCGCGAGGCGAGTTCGCCGCCCAGGGCGAGGTCGTCCCCGGTGAAGGGGGGCCGGTTCGCGGACCGGCCGAAGATGGCGAGCCCCTGCACGGTGTCCCGGGCGATGAGCGGGGCGACGAGGATGCACGCCACCCCGCTCTCGGACAGGAGCCGGGCGCGGGACTCGACGAGGACGGTCCGCGCGAGGAAGTCCGCGTCGACCACGGCGGACACCGGCCGGCCCGTGCGCAGCATGTCGTGGATGACGGAACCGGGCGGGTACCGCACGCGCTCCACTCCGCTGACGAGCTCGGTGGCCGGCGGCGGCAGGACCGTCCCCGAGGCGATCCGGCGGGTGATCAGCGGCCGGCCGGGGTCGAACTGCTCCGCCTCGTCCATCCACTCCACCACTTCGACCACGGCGCCGTCGCAGAAGTCCGGCATCACGACGTCGACCAGCTCCTGCGCCGTGCGGCGCAGGTCCAGGGTGGTCCCGAGGCGCGCGGAGGCCCGGTCCAGCAGGGCGAGGCGACTGCGGGCGGCGGTGGCTTCCAGAATGGCCCGCTCGCGGTCCGTCACGTCCACCATCAGCCCGCCCACGCCCGGGCGGGAACCGGCGACCCCGCTGAGCGGGAAGAAGCTGACCGACCGTACCTGGTCCCGGTCCGGATGGCCCGTGGTGCGCAGCCCCACCAGGGTCCCCACGACCGGCGCCCCGCCGTCGGCGACGGCCCGGACCATGCGCCGGTACTCGCCGCCGTCGGACATGATCATGATCTCGTCCACGGGCCGCCCGACGTGCTCCGCCACGGGGATGCCGTCCATGTCCGCCAGCGCCTGGTTGAGGTGGACGTAGCGGAGGTCCTCGTCGAGCATGACCAGCCCGATGGGGCAGGTCTCGAAGAGGGCGTCGAGAAAGGCCAGGTTGGTCTTGACCCGGTCCAGTTCGTCGCTGCGGCTCGCCAGGCCCATCACCACGGACCGTCCGTCGGCGCCCTGTACGGGGAACACCCGGAAGCCGCACGCGAAGGAGGTGCCGTCCCGGTGCCGAGCGGTGAGCCGGCCCCGCCAGTAGCCCCGGGTACGGGCCCGCTCCACGAGGGCGGCGCAGATGTCGGCGGCGGTGACGCCGGAGGAAACGGGGCCGAGGAGGCCGCCGGTGTGCTCAGGGGCGCCGGTGTGTTCGGGGCCGCCGGTGCCGTCGCGGCCGCGCGGGCCGTCGGGCTCGGCCGCGAAGAGCAGGGCGCCGGGCCGTCCCAGGGCGGCGGCCGCCTCGTGGCCGAAGAGGTCCCGGGCGCCCGGCCCCCAGTAGTGGACGAGACCGTCGTCGCCGAGGCCGAAGACGGCTACCGCCACGTGTTCGAGCAGGGTGCCCGGCTCGGACGGGAACGGGCCGCCGCGGGCGTCGCCCCCCGGCCGGACCGATGGCACGAGGCGCCCCTTCCACCCGTCGTTCTGTCCCATCCAGTATGCGGAGGGGCCCCGCCGGGCGCGCTCCGGCGGGAGCGGCGCCCGCCCGGCCGGTGCACGCGTACACGGCCCGGCGCACGGCGGGTGAGGAATGCTCCGCACAGGGTGACGGGAATCCGGCACGGCAGGCGGGGTCTCCTTCTTCCCCCGGCCCGGGTGGAACGCTCTCCGGGCGGTCTCAGCCGAGGTAGGAGAAGGCGAGCCCGTTGGTGATCTGCCCGCACGGGGTGGCCGCGTAGACGGAGACGGTCGCTGCCGCGGGCCACTGGGGGGCAACGGCGAAGAGGGACGTGTCGCTGAGCAGCACCACGTCCATGGCCTCGCGGCCGGTGAGGCAGCCGTCGGGGCCCAGGGTGCCGAGGAGCACCCGGGTGTAGGGGGTGAGACCGGTCCCCGTGAGGGCGAGCTGGGTGCCGCCGTCGCGGGGACCGGCGTCCGGCCGGAGCGCGACGAGTTGCCCCTGCGGCGCTCCGTCCGGGGCGCCGGGGCGTACGGGGAAGGCGCCGGGGGCACAGCGGACGGGGTCGGCGGCCTCGGCGCGCGGTGCCGAGTGGACCGGCGGCAGGGTGCATAGGGCGAGCGCGGCGATCAGGAGCGCGGTTCTGCGGCGGGTACGCGTCATGGCGGAGCCTTCCGGGGAGGGGCGGGGCCGGGAGGAGCCCGGGCCCGCCCATCATGCGGAAGTCGTACCGCATGAATCCAGGACGAATCGCCGAAGTCGCACACGATCCGGTGGGCGGCCCGCCCCGTCACGAGCCCATGTGGAGCACCGGTCCGGGAGACGCCGTGGCGCGGCGGGTACCACTGCAAGCCCGGTCTCGGGCGCCGACACGGCTGACTCCCGAACGCCGACCGCCGCGCCCGTCCACAGCACCGCACGGAAGGAACCCCGCATGCGGACCGTCACACTGAACAACGGCGTCGAGATGCCCGTCCTCGGATTCGGCGTCTACCAGATCCCGGCCGAGCAGACCGAACGGGCCGTCAGCGACGCCCTCGCCGCCGGTTACCGCTCTTTCGACACCGCGGCCGCCTACGGCAACGAGGAAGCCGTAGGCCGGGCGATCAGCGCCGGCGGCATTCCCCGGCAGGACCTGTTCGTCACCACCAAGCTGTGGGTCTCCGACGCCGGCGAGGACAAGGCCCGGCGTGCCTTCGAGACCTCCCTGCGCAAGCTGGGCCTGGACCACCTCGACCTCTACCTGATCCACCAGCCCTACGGTGACGTCTACGGTTCCTGGCGCGCCATGGAGGCCCTGCTCCACCAGGGCCTCGTCCGGGCCATCGGAGTCTCCAACTTCCACGGTGACCGGCTCGTCGACCTGATCGACCACAACGAGATCGCGCCGGCCGTCAACCAGGTGGAAACCCACCCTTTCCACCAGCGCACCGCCGACCAGGAGTTGATGCGCGAGCGAGGGGTGCAGATCGAGTCGTGGGGCCCCTTCGCGGAGGGTCGCAACGACCTCTTCACCCACCCCGAGCTCAGCAAGATCGCGGCCGCGCACGGCAAGTCCGTGGCGCAGGTGGTCCTGCGCTGGCTCATCCAGCGCGACGTGGTGGTGATCCCCAAGTCGGTGCGGGCCGAGCGCATGGCCGAGAACCTCGACGTCTTCGACTTCGAGCTAGCCGCCGAGGAGATGGCGGCCGTCGCCGCCCTGGACACCGGGGAATCGCTCTTCTTCGACCACCGCGACCCCGTCATGGTCAGTCGGCTCGGCACCCACATCCTGGACGACTGACCCGCGCCGTCGTACCGCGTCCGGCGCGACGGCCCCCGCCCCCGGGCCGCCGCGCCCCCCCCCCCCCCAACCCCGGGCCGGGGGGGGGGGGGCCG
>NZ_JBHXSY010000033.1:19220-41159 GCF_042715295.1 Streptomyces sp. NPDC058701
CGTACTTGGTCTGTCGGCTGGCCACCCACACCGTGCACCACTCCCCCCCCCGTCCGCCCGGGGCCGGGCGCCCCGCCCCGGGCCGCGGACCCACGGCGCCCACCGGCCGCCAACCCCTGGCCGGAGGTGGCGTGGCCGTGGACGGAGTGCCGATAATGATCTGGTGACACATGGGAATGAAACCGGTCAAGACGGCGCACAGGACAACGGCGGCCTCTCCGTCATCGCGATTCCGCTCGGCCTGCTGGCCGGAGTGGTGGTGGGCGCGTTCCTCGACAACGTGGGGCTCGGGCTCGCCATAGGGCTCTCCGCGGGCGCGGCGGTCAGCGCGATCGGCTCCGCGCGGAGCACGCCGGGCAGCGCCGACGACGCCTGACCCCGGCCGCCCGTACGCCCGTACGCCCGCGGGAGGGCCCGAGCGCCGGTACGCGGCGGCCCTCCCGCGGCGTGCCCGGAGATCAGGCCGGCGACGCGACCCGGCGGGCCCTCGGTGCCGTCGGGTTGGGGTGGTGGGGCTGGTGGGTGGTGTGGGTGGTGTGGGGGGTTGGGGTGGTGGGTGTGGTGTCGGTGAGCAGGGTGATGAGGGCGGTGCGGGCGCGGGCTACGCGGGAGCGGACGGTGCCGATGGGGCAGTTGATGGTGGTGGCGGCCTCGGCGTAGGGGAGGCCGAGGAGTTGGGTGAGGACGAAGGCTTCGCGGCGTTCGGGGGGGATGGTGGTGAGGAGTTCGGTGAGGGCGATGCCGTCGTCGAAGCCGGGGAGGTCGCGGTGTTGGGTTTGTTCGGCGGCGGTCTGCCAGTCGTGGTGGTGGGAGAGTCTGGGGCGGGCGGCGGCGTGGCGGTGGCTGTCGACGACGGTGCGGCGGGCGATGGAGAGGAGCCAGGTGCGGGCGGAGGAGCGTCCTTCGAAGCGGTGGAGGCTGCGCAGGGCGCGGAGGAAGACGTCTTGGGTGAGATCGTCGGCGGCTTGGGTGTCGGCGCTGAGGTAGGCGACGTAGCGCCAGACGTCGCGGTGGAGGGCGCGGACGAAGCGGTCGGCTTTTTCGGGGTCGCCGTCGCGGGCGTCGAGGGCGAGGCGGGTGGTCTCCGCGTCGGAGTCGGCGGTGTGCCGGCAGTGCTGCGTGGTCGGGGCAGGGGTCATCGCCACAGGTCCTCACGGCCGAAGGGTTCCGGCGCCGCGGGGTGCGCGGGGCCGGTGAAGGGGGTACGGCCCGCCGTGGGGCGGGGCCGATGCCCGGGCGCGGTGGACGGGAGCCGTCGGCGTGTGCGCTCGGGGAGCCGGCTGTCAGTGGACAGCGGTTCCCGTCGGGGGACCCCGGGAGGTGATGGCGTGGACGAGGAACAGTCGCCGCGGCGTGCGGTGCCGCCGGGTGCGACGGGCGTGCGGGCCGGGCCGCAGCGGCGTCGCCGGCCGGTGGAGGAGCAGGCGCAGCGGTGTCCCGAGCCGACCGGCGACGGCGCGCAGCACGCGGAACGCGGCGCGCTCCCCGTACGCCAGCCACAGCCCGCACAGCACCGCGGCCAGCAGATGGGCGGTGAGCATCCCGGCCGGTGACATGGCCGTCACCCCGTGGCCACCCCCCGACAGTGCGCCGCCCCACAGCGTGCCGCCCGACACCGAGCCGCCCGGCAGCACGGTCCCCGGCAGTACGGTGCCCGCCGAGAGGGCGGACGCCAGCTCGTGCGGGGCGTGGTGCGCGTGCGCGGCGGACTCCGCCAGCGGGTGGGCCGCCGGCCCGCCGAGCGCGGGCCGCGTCCCGCTGCCGCAGGTCGCGTACTCCGCCCACTGGCGGGCGAGGGACGTCCCGGCCGGCAGGGAGGGGTGGACGAGCGACTGGGCCAGGGAGAACGCCGCGTGGAGCCCCGCCTGGACGGCGACGGCCACCGCGGTGACGGCGAGCGGCCCGCGCTCCCGGCCGGCGAGCCCCCAGGCCGTGGCCGCCGTGCCCGCGAACGCGGCACACATCGCCCACCAGGGCACGGCCGTCCCCGACACGAGGAGGTGGCCCGTGGCGGCGAGCAGCACGCAGAGGGCCGCGAACACCGCAGCCCGAAAGACGCGGAAACAACGGCCCGGCTTCATGGCGCGCTCATCCTCGCACCAGCCTCTCGAGCCGCGCACGGTCGTGCGCACTTCCGGACAACTTCCCCTGGCGGAGCCAGCATGGGAAGAGATGCGAGGGTGCGACGCGACGTGCGACGTGTCGCCGGTGGAGGGCGGTGACCCGCCGCTCCCGCCGGCTGACTACCCGGCGGACCGGGACGTTCCACGTCGGGGGAACGCGGACTTCCCCGGCCCCGGCTCCAACCCCGGCCCCGGCCCCAACCCCGGCTCCAACCCCGGCCCCGGCCCCTGCTCCGGCTCCGGAGCCGCGGACGACGGGGGTCGCGTCGACCTGGCGTAACGTCCCGCCAGATCCTCCAGGTGGGCCACCAGTTCCGGCGGACCGGTCACCGTGAACTCGTGCCCGAGCAGGCCGAGGTGCACGGCGAGGCCGTCCAGCGAATCGGCCCCGGTGTCCAGTACGCACGTGTCGGCGTCCACCGCCTCCACCACGCCCACCGCCGGGTTCACCCGCTCCAGGACCGCCGCGGCCGGCGCGTGGACGGTCACCCGGGCCCGGTGGCGCCACGCGGCGGCGGACGCCTTGCCCGCGACGAACCGGGCGGCGTCGCCCTCCGGGTCCTCCCGCGGCGCGAACCGCGGGCCGGCCGGGGTACGGGGCGTGAGGCGGTCGACCCGGAACAGGCGCCAGTCGTCGCGGTCGACGTCCCAGGCCACGAGGTACCAGCGGCGCCCCCAGCTGACGACGCGCTGCGGCTCCACCAGCCGCCGGGTCGCCGTCCCCCCGTGGTCGCGGTAGTCCAGGCGCAGCCGCTCGCGGTCCCGGCACGCCGCCGCCAGCGTCATCAGCGTCTCGGTGTCGACGGCCGGGGCGGGCCGGTCGGCCGGCACCGGCGCCGTGTACTGCTGCAGGGCCCGTACCCGGCGCCGCAGGCGGGACGGCAGGACCTGTTCCAGCTTGGCCAGGGCACGCAGCGACACCTCCTCGACCCCCGACAGGGCGCCCTGCGCGACGGTGCGCAGGGCCACGGCCACCGCGACCGCCTCGTCGTCCTCCAGGAGCAGCGGCGGCATCGCGGCCCCGGCGGCCAGCCGGTAGCCGCCGGCCGGTCCGCGGGTGGCGCCCACCGGGTAGCCCAGTTCGCGCAGGCGTTCGATGTCGTTGCGTACGGTCCGGCCGCTCACGCCGAGCCGCTCGGCGAGTTCGGACCCGGGCCACTCGCGCGGCGACTGGAGCAGGGAGAGCAGCCTGAGGAGGCGCGCGGAGGTTTCGAGCATGCGACCCACCGTTCCCGCTCATGAGGAAGGAACCGTTCCTATATGGATCCTAGTCTTTCCCCCATGGACACCAACAGCAACGCCCAAGCCGTCCCCGCCCCCGCCAACGGCATCCGGCCCTTCCGGATCGACGTCCCGCAGAGCGACCTCGACGACCTGCGCCACCGTCTGACCCGGGCCCGCTGGGGCACCGGCGTACCGGGCGTGGACGGCTGGGAGCGCGGGGTTCCCGTCCCGTACCTGAAGGACCTGGCCGCCTACTGGGCCGACGGATTCGACTGGCGCGCCGCGGAGGCCCGGCTGAACGCGTTCCCGCAGTACCTCACGGAGATCGACGGTCAGGACATCCACTTCGCCCACGTCCCCTCGGCCGACCCCGACGCCGTCGCGCTGCTCCTGATCCACGACTGGCCCGGCTCGTTCGTCCAGTTCGTCGACGTCGTCGAGACGCTGTCGCGGGACTTCCACGTCGTCGTCACGTCCACACCCGGTGTCGGCTTCTCCGGGCCGCTGACCTCCACCGGCTGGACCACCGGCCGCATCGCCGGGGCGTTCACCACCCTGATGTCCCGGCTCGGCTACGACCGTTACGGGGTGCAGGGCAACGGCGGCGGTGCCTGGATCGCGGGGGAGATGGGCCGGATCGACCCCGGCCACGTGGTCGGCGTCCACCTCAACGGCCTGGTCACCTTCCCCTCGGACGACCCCGCCGACTTCGAGGGCCTCACCGGGGCCGAGCAGACGCGGCTGCAGCGCCTCCAGGACTTCCGCGACGACAAGATGGGCTTCAACGCCATCCAGTCCACCCGCCCCGAGACGGTCGGCCACGCCCTGCACGACTCGCCGGTGGGCCAGCTCGCCTGGATCGTCGAGAAGTTCAAGGAGTGGACGGACCCGGCGAACGAGCTTCCCGAGGACGCCGTCGACCGCGACACCCTGCTGACCAACGTCAGCGTCTACTGGTTCACCGGCACCGCAGCTTCTTCCGCCCACCTCTACTACGAGACGGCCCACGACCCCGCCGCCTGGGCGCCCAAGGAGCCCGGAACGGTTCCGACCGCCGTGGCCGTCGCCCTGCCCACCGACGTCGCGATCCGCCGGTACGCCGCACGCGATCACCACGTCGTGCGCTGGACCGAGTTCGAGCGCGGCGGGAACTTCCTCGCGCTGGAGCAGCCCGAGCTGCTGGCCGAGGACGTCCGCGGGTTCTTCGCCGACCTGGCCCGCGACGCGTAGCCACGCGGACGTCGCCGTGTCGGGCGGACGTCGCCGTGCCGGAGCGGGCCCCGCCCGCCCGGCCGCCGGCGTACGGGCTCAGGGCGCGGCGGAGCGCACCGGCCGCCGGAGCAGGTAGGCACCGGCGGCCGTGACGAGGACGGCCATGCACGCGATGAACACCAGCCCCGCCCCCTCCAGGCCCATCGGGCCCGACAGCACCCCGACGCCGATCACCGGTACGGAGATGCCGGTGTACGCCACCACGAACAGCGTCGAGATCACCGCCGCCCGGCGGTCCGGGGGAGAGGCCCCGGCCACCGCGGACAGCGCGCCGCGGAACGCCAGGCCCTGGCCGGCCCCGCCGACCAGCGCGCTCAGCACCACCAGCGGCAGCAGGTCCCACCACAGGGCGCCCGCGAGCAGCGCCAGCCCCACGAGGAGCCCCGCGCAGCCGAGCGGGAGCGAGCGCCCCACCCCGATCCGCCCGACCGCCAGCTGTCCGGCGGTGGAGGCGAAGAAGGCCAGCGCCACCACCAGCCCGATCACGGCGCGGTTGTGCACGTCCAGGGACTCCGTGAGGAACGCCGGGCTGACCGAGGTGAACACGCCGAACAGCGCGAACCCCACGAACGACGCGGTCGCCGCCGGCCCGAACACCGCCCGCACCCCGGCCGGCAGGCCGGGCCGCTGCGGCCGTACGGTCCTCAGCGGTCGCAGCTCCCGTACGGTCTCCGGAAGCCACAGCAGCACGGCGGCCGACCCGGCCACCAGGACGAGGTGGACGACGAACGGGAGGTACAGCGGCCAGGGCGCGTACTGCGCCAGCACACCGGCGAGCAGGGGACCGCAGCCCAGACCGCCCATGTTGGCGGCCGTCGCCGCGAAGGTGGCCCGTGAGGATCCGCCCGACGGGGCCAGCTCCATGACGTACACCGTGGCGGCCCCCGTGAACAGGCCGGCGGAGAGCCCCGACAGCAGCCGTCCCGCGTACAGCCAGCCGAGCCCCGTGGCGCAGAGGAAGCAGACGGCGCTCGCCGTCGCGCACGCCAGGCCGGCCAGCAGCACCGGGCGCCTGCCCACGGCGTCCGAGGCGTTGCCCGCCAGCAGCAGCACCCCGATGACCCCGAAGGCGTATACGGCGTACACGACCGTCACCGTCAGCTCGGAGAACCCGAACTTCTCCTGGTACAGGCCGTACAGAGGGGTCGGCAGCGTGGTGCCCGCCATGCACACGGCGAACACCGCGGCGGCGAGGACACACGGGCGCCAGCTCCGGCGATCATCGTCCATGCCGCCGACGGTAACGCCGCGCGCCGCCGGGTCTCGGCGCGGCGTGTCCGGCGCGCCGCACGGCCGGGGGAGGGGCCACCGCGCGCCGCGGCCCCGGACCCGTGACGGGTCCGGGGCCGCGGCGGTCACGCGGGGTGCCGGTCAGCGCTTGAAGATGTCCTTCATCTTCTCCTTGGCCTGGCGGGCATCGCCCTTCGCCTGTTCGGCGCGGCCCTCGGCCGTCAGCCGCTCGTTGCCCACCGCGCGGCCGGCCGTCTGCTTGAGCTTGCCCTTGGCCTGCTCGGTCTTGGCCTGGCTCTTCTCGTTCTCCGACACAGCTGATCACTCCCTGGGGGATGGGAACAACGTACGCCTCCCGTCTGACCGGTATCCCGGGCCGCAAACGGAGCGGACGGAGGAGTCGGGTGTCGGCCAGAGTGACGGCCCGTCCGGTTGCGCGGGCCCGCTTCGGGGGTAGGGGCGGGTGACAACGACGGCACAGGCCAGAGGAGACATCGTGAAGCGGGACAGCGTGGTGGGGCAGATCGTGGCCAGACGCAGCGGGCGCAGGGTCGAGGAGCTGGAGCCGCAGACCGACCTCGCGGAGGACCTGGGACTGGACGACGCCGCGGTGATCGGGATGCTCGGGGAGCTGAAGGCCGCCGGGTTCCACGTCCGGGAAGGGGTGGATCTGGGCCGGCTCACGACGGTGCAGGCCCTGATCGACGCGGTCAGCCCGACGTCATGACCCCGCGGGCCCCCCGCCCACGGCCGTGAGCCGGGCGCCGCGACCGCCAGCGCGGCGGCCCGCCACGGCGGGACGGGCCTCGTAGCCTGACCCGATGCGACATCACGATCTTGTTGTCATCGGTGCGGGTTCCGGCAACGCGGTCATCGACGGGTCGTTCGCCGATCTGGACGTGGCCGTCGTCGAGGAGAAGTGGTTCGGCGGGACCTGCCTGAACGCCGGCTGCATCCCCAGCAAGATGCTGGCCTACGCCGCCCACGTCGCAGAGACCGTCCGCGGGGCCGGTACGTACGACGTCGACGCGGAACTGCGGGCGGTCCGCTGGCGCGAGCTGCGCGACCGGGTCTTCGGGCGTCTGGACGCCGACCGGGAGGAAGGCCGCCGCGGCCGCATGGAGTCGGATTTCGTGACCGTGTACGAGGGCCGGGCGCATTTCACCGGACCCCGGCGGCTGCGCGTCGACCTGCCGGGAGGAGGCCTCGACATCAGCGCGGACCGGATCGTCGTCGCGGCCGGCGGACGCCCGCTGGTGCCCGCGCCGGTGGCCGACTCGGGCCTTCCGTACGAGACGTCCGACACCGTCATGCGCATCGACGCCCCTCCCCGACGCCTGGCCGTCCTCGGCGGGGGCTACATCGCCGCCGAACTGGCCGAGGTCTTCGCGGCGGCGGGCAGTTCGGTCGTCATCGTCGAGAAGGAGGAACGGCTCCTCGGCCCGCAGGACGAGACGGTCGCCGAACGGTTCACCGAACTGGTCCGCTCCCGCTACGACCTCCGGCTCGGCCGGGAGGTCACGGAGGTCGCGGGCCGCCCGGGCGCCCTGCGACTGACCCTGGACGACGGTTCGACCGTCGAGGCCGACATGCTGCTGGTCGCCGCCGGACGCGTGCCCAACAGCGACCGGCTGAACCTCGGTACCGCCGGCATCCGCACCCACGACGACGGGCGGATCGTCGTCGACGCGCACCAGCGCACCACCGCCGACGGCGTCTTCGCCCTCGGAGACGTCTGCACGCCGGTCCCGCTCAAGCAGGTGGCCAACCGGGAGGCGCAGGTCGTGTCGCACAACCTCCGCCACCCGGACGACCTGGCGTCCACCGACCACGGCAACGTCCCGGCGGCGGTGTTCACCCGCCCGCAGATCGCCTCGGTCGGCGCCACCGAACAGGACTGCCGGGACCGGGGACTGGCCTACGCGGTGGGGACGGCGCGCCACGCCGACGTCGCGTACGGCTGGGCCATGGAGGACACCACCGGATTCTGCAAGGTGCTGGCCGAGCCCGGCACCGGCCGGCTGCTCGGCGCCCACCTGATGGGGCCGCAGGCCCCCACGCTCATCCAGCCGCTCGTCCTCGCGATGGCCCTGGGGATCGACGCCTCGACCCTCGCCGGGACCCCGTACTGGATCCACCCCGCGCTCACCGAGGTCGTGGAGAACGCCCTCCTCGACCTCGGTCTCTGAACGCGGCGGCCGGCCGGGCCGCGGGCACCGTCATCGTCTGCGGCTACGGCCCCGCGCGGCCAGCCCGCTCGCCACCCCGGCGACGTGCAGCGCGAGCAGGGTGAGACCGACGAGCATGAAGTTGGTGGAGGTGAAGACGTTGTTCGTGGAGATCTCTGCCGCGTTGATCAGGAACGCGATGAAGAACAGTGCGGCGGCGGCTATGCCCAGCATGGTGGAGCCCCTCTCAGTAGGTGAGGGGCGTGTGCCCCGCAGGAGCCGGACCATGAGCGGCCGGAGCGTCTGATTCCCGCGCCGCTTTCGGCGCAGCCCGACGCCCTGGTGACCGCACCGACTCCCTTCCGCGCGTGGGGAGTTCAGCCGTGGGAGGTGTCGATGACGCAGAACCGGTTGCCCTCGGGGTCGGCGAGCACCACGAAGTCGGGGTCCGCGGGGTACGCGTCCCAGTCCACGGGCCGCGCGCCCAGCGTCACCAGACGCGCCACCTCCGCCTGTTGTTCGGCCGCGTCCACCGCGTACAGGTCGAGGTGGACGCGCGGCCGCTCCTGTACCGGCGAGGTGCTCAGGCCCAGGGCCAGCCCGGGGCCGGGACCCCGGGCCGGCACCAGGACGGTCCAGCGGGCGTCGACGGCTCCCTCCCGGGGGACGTAGTCCAGCGCCGCGCCCCAGAAGGCGGCGGCCCGCCGCACGTCCGCGGCGCCCATGACGATCGTTCCGATGGTCAGCATGATCCGATTCTGGCAAACCCGCGGACGGCGAAGACCGGGAGCCGGCTGTCTGGCGCGGCGGAGGCTGGGCAGGCGGCAGGCATGACTGATTCCGAGACGAAGACGACCAGGGGATTCCACGTCACCGTGCACGGCGAGCGGTTCACCTGCCGGGAGGTCTCCGGACTGGGACCGCAGGGTGACGGCGGCCTGCCCGGCCAGGTGCTCACCGTCACGCTGACCGACTGCGTCCTCACCGACACCCCGAAGGCGCAGGAATGGGCGCTGTCCGCCGAGGCCGCACCGGTCGTGCGGCACGTGAAGATCGAGGAGACGGCCGGGGGCGCGGCCGAGCCCCTGGCCACCTGGTACCTCAGCGACGCCCGGCCGGGCGAGATCGGCGACCACAGCACCACGGCGTCCAACCACGAGACCCGGATCGACCGGCTGACCGTGTACGCGGAAAAGATCGCCCCCGACCTGCCGGTATGAGCCCCGGGCCGCACGGCCGGGCGGCCGGGTGTCAGGCCGCGTGGCGGCCGTGGCGTGCCCGTCGCGCGGGCACGGCGGCGTGTCGGCCCCCCGATCCGGCCAAGGCCCGCAGGTGCCGCCTGCGGGGCACGGGGCCCCGCGGGTCCAGCATGCGCTCCTCGTAGCGGTCGAGCGCGAGCAGGGCGCACAGGAGGAACGGCGGCACGAGGAGCACGGCGAACATCACGGCGGATCCTTCGGCAGGAAGCACGGTCCTCAGCGCGCCTGCCCCGCACCGCGGAGGGGAACCCCGGCGGTCGGCGCACGGGGGCGGCCCGGGTGCGCCGGGCGCCGCCGGTACCGGGCGGACCACCGGGACGCGATGGTTCCCGGCGTTCCACCCCGGTCATGGCGGTGGGCCACCCCCGAGGGGGCGGCCCACCGCCATGACATGACGTGCTGTTCCCGCCGGACCGCCTCAGCCGGGGCGGCGGCGCCCGGGTCGGCTCACATCGGGTCCATGGTGCCGCTGCCGGGTCCGTTGACCCGTTCGCTCGCCTCCCGGATCCGCAGGGCCTTGCGCATGAGCCGGTCGTGCTCCGTCGGCTCGGTGGCGTGCGCCGCGGCTTGCTCCAATTCCTGGGCCTTGTCGCGCATGCGGCGGGCGTTCTCGTCCGTTTCGCTGGTGGCTGCCATGGGTCCTCCTGGGATGACGGGTCGGGGGAACGGGACGGTCAGGGCTCCTCGCCCGGGGGAGGGGTACAGGCGATGCACTCCGCGTCGATCTGATCGGCGAGCCGGTTCAGCACGCCGGTCATGGCCAGCACGGTCTGCGGATCGGCATCCGTCTCCTCGGCATCCGTCGCGTCCAGCCAGTCGGCCGCCACCCGGCGCAACAGCGCCGTCACCTGCTCGGCCGGTATGAGGAGGACGCCCTCTTCCGTGGGGATCAGGGGGATGGGGATCTGGATCATGCCGCCGCCTCTCGCCGAGGTGTCGGGTGCGCACCGTTCGTCCGCCCCTCTACCGGAGCGGGTACCCGGGCAGGAGGTCGGCAACCCGATCGGGCCGCGGCTCCGGCGCGGCACGGGACGCCGTACGGGTGGGACCGAGTCGTATGAAAAAGGATATCCGGGGTACCCGTCAGCATGCCGGAGTGGTTGCCGTGACGCAGCAGGGAATCATGTTGTTGCCTCCAAGGATCGGCAGCCACTCCGGTCCCGCCGCGGACCGGACGTGGTGTGGGGACCGGCCCCGGGGGCAGACGCTGGACCGTACGGACGTTCCCCGAGGCGTTCTCCGACCGGAGGAGTTGTTTCACGTGACCGAGCACGGATGGAGCTACGCGGCGACTTCGGGGCACCTGGCCGGCGCCGATCTCACCGGATTCCGGGTCGAGGCCACCGACGGCGGCATCGGCAAGGTGGACAAGCACTCCGACGAGGTCGGTGAGGCCTACCTGGTGGTCGACACCGGAGTGTGGATCTTCGGCAGGGAGGTGCTCCTGCCCGCCGGCACGGTGACCCGGGTCGACCTCGAAGAGAAGAAGGTCCACATCGACCGGACCAGGCAGCAGATCAAGGACGCACCGGAGTTCCACCAGGCGGCGCACCTCGCCGATCCGGAGTACCACGACCAGATCGGCACGTACTACGGCATCGGCGGCACCTTCGGCAGCCATCGCGCCTGAACGCAACCCCCGGAGCCCGGCCGGATGCGCACCGGCACCCCGGACCGACGGGCGGACACGGCGCGTGACCGCGGCAGCCGTGCCTCACGGACTCCCGCCCACCGCGGGGCTACCGTGGACGGGACCTTCCCACCCGAGCGGCAGATGAGGCGGGCAACCGTGTCCACGTCGAGCCATGAGGTATCCGGCGCCCCGTGCTGGGTGAGCCTGATGACCCCGGACCTTGATTCCGCGCAGCGGTTCTACGGCGCTGTGCTGGGCTGGGAATTCCGCCCCACCGACCTCGGGGACGGCTTCACCGTCGCCTTCCGCGACGGTGCCCCCGTCGCAGGCCTGAGCGCGCTGGCCCAGCGCCTGAGCCTGCCGGCCGCCTGGACCCCGTACTTCGCCGTCGAAGACGCCGACGTGACCGCCGCGCGGATTCGGGAGCGCGGCGCCACCACGGCCGTCGGACCGCTCGCCTTCGGCACCGGGAGGGCCGCCCTGGCGGCGGACCCGGCCGGCGCCGTCTTCGGGTTCTGGCAAGGCGAGGTCATCCCGGACTGGTCGGTGGGCCGCGGCACGGCCCCGGCATGGCTGGAGCTGCACACGCGGGACGCGTTCGCCGCCGCCATCTTCTACGGAGAGGTCCTCGACTGGGCGGGCGAGCAGCCCGGCTGCTGCTCGGTCTCCTACGAACACGACCACGTCGTGCTCCGTCACGGCCGCGACACCGTCGCCCGGATCAGCGGCGGCGCCCTCGAAGCGGACCCCGACCCACTGGTCCGCCCGCGCTGGCACGTCCACTTCCGGGTGCCGGACCTGGAGGCGACCGTGGAGGCGGCCGCCTCGATGGGCGGGAGGACCGCCTCCCCGGTGCGGACGACGAGCGACACCCGCTCGGTCGTCCTCGCCGACGCCGAAGGCGCGCTCTTCACCGTGGTGGCCCCGCAGCGCCCTCCGGCCTGATCCGGCCCGGTGCCGGGCGGCCCGTACGGGCGGCCCCGTCCCCGTATGCCCTCAGGTGCGGGAGCGCCCGAAGAACTCCACTTCCGCCACCGCCACCTGCCGGTCCGGACCGATCCCGTACGCCGACCGCAGGACGATCCGTACGGACGCGGTGTCCCGGCCCCGGACGTCGACGCGCTGGACGCCTCCGTCGTTGAGGGTCTTGTGCACGGTGCGCGAGCGGCCGGCGGAGTCGGTCACCACCAGGTCGATCTCCTGCGGCCGGGCCTGGTCGGCGGCCTGCCCGGGCCGCTTGGAGGTCCCCGGGGTGACGAGCACCGCGAGGAGGTCCACGGGCTGGGCGAAGTCCGCCTGGAGGTGCTGGCCGTTGGAATCGCCCGCGTACCCGGTGCCCCACCAGGTGTTGGAGTAGTTGTCGAAAGCCGCCTCGGGGCCGTGGCCCGCCGCAGAGTGGGAGGCGATCCAGCTGGTGGGGCGCACCGCCACCCGCTTGGCGAAGTGGTCCTGGACCGCGCGGGCGGCCGGCGGGCCCCCGATCAGTCCCCCGAGCGCCACCAGCACGACCGCCGCCACCACGACGGCCCGCACGACCCACCGCCGCCGCTCCCGCCGCAGCGCCGGGCGCCGCCCCGCGAAGGGACCGGATTCCGGCTCCTCGTGCCGGGTCCCCAGGGGCGCGGCGCAGGAGCGGCAGAAGACCCGGTGCGGAGCGTTCGAGCCGCCGCAGGCCGGGCACGGAGGGCCCTGCTGCTCCGCGGCGGCCGGCTGCGGGGTGCGGACCCGCGGCCGGGCCGCCTCGGGCCGCCCGGGCAGGACGGTCCCGGGCCGCTCGGCCGGGTCACGGCCCGGCTCCGCGGCGGCGGGTACCGGCACCAGCAGCGCGCGGGCCGCCTCCGTGCCGCCGGAGGGCGCCGTGGCGGCCGCCGGGACCGGGGCCGTGGTGTCGGACGTCGTGTCGGTGTCGGTGTCGGTGCCGGTGTCGGCGTCCCGACGGGCGTCGGTAGCGTCGGCGGCGCCCGGCCCGGGTGCGGGCTGCGGCGGCACCACCGGGAGCGGGGCGGTGGACCGCTCGGACGCGTCCGCCTCCCCGCCGAGGGGCGCCGGGGCGGCGGACGCGCTCCCCGTGTCCCAGCGGAGGAAGGCGCCGCACGAGTCGCAGAAGGACTGGCCCGTCGTACGCGACGGGGCGGCGCACTCGGGGCAGGGAGCGGTGGTCCCGGATACGGGCATGGTGGTCAGTTCCCTTCCGGAACAGGCGGGTCGGACAGATCGGGCGGTACGGACGGAGAAGGCGGGGACGCCGGTGACGGGGACGCCGCCGCCGGAGCGGGCGGCGGCGCGGCCCGCGCCGACGCCGGGCGCGCGACAGCCGCGGAAGGCCCGGCGACCGGTTCCTCCGGCCGCGGCGGGCCGGCCGCCAGCACCTCGGTCGTGAACGGCAGGTGCGCCGGCCGGGCCGCCGCGACGACCGCGGCGAGCCGGTGCCGGTCGCGCGGGGCCGGATCGGGCAGCCGTACGGTCACGTGCAGGGCCGCCCGCGGCACGCCCGGGAACGGTCCGAGGGGCCGCGGCGACCAGGCGGCGCCCCCGCTCTCCGTGATCGCCGGTGCGACCCCGAAGCACAGCCGCACGGCCTCGGCCAGCCCCTGCCGGGTACCGCGCCGCCGGTGCAGCGCGGTGGCGGTGGCCACCGCGTGACGGCGCACCTCCACCGGTTCGCCGCCCCCCAGTTCCGCCCCGACCCAGTCGGCCAGCCAGTCGACGAAGTCGGCCGGGGCGAGCGCGGGGTCGAAGTACGCCTCCAGACAGTCGAGCACGGTGAACACGGGCGCCAGCATCGCGTCCAGCCCCGTGACGAACCGCTGGGCCAGGTCGTCGTCCGCGTACACGGCCGGCAGCGCAGCGCCCAGCGGATGTGCCGACCGCAGCCCGTCCAGCGCGCCGCGCGCGCTCGCGCCGTCGCCGCTCACAGGGCCTCGATCACGCGGACGCGGTGGTCGAAAGGGAAGAGCAGCGCGGACGGGCCGAGGTCGACGCGGTCGGTGGCGTCGCCGCGCCGCCCGGTCAGCGGGTCGGCGGGGTGCAGCAGGACCTCGTCGACGAGCTCCACGCCCGGTACCCGCTGGAGGGCCGCGAACACCTCCCCCGACCGCAGCGAGCGGCCGAACGGCCAGCCCCGGCCGTCCGAACCGCCCGTCAGCGGATCCAGGTACCGGTACAGGGCGTCCAGAGCCTCCTCACGCACCAGGTCCGCGCCGGCCGCCCGGTAGCCGTGCACGGTGGCCACCACCGTCACCCCCTGGTAGAAGGGCGGGCCGACCGCCAACCGGGTGCCCAGCGGCCGCCGTTCGTCGAGGAAACCGGTGATCCGGGAGAGCAGCTCGTCGCCCGGGACGAGCTGCTCGAAGCGCAGCCGCCCGCCCCGGTCGACGACTGCCTGCGGCACGACCAGCACGCGGACCGCGTTCTCCCCGGCGGCCCCCGCCCCCGCGGTCGATTCCGTGCCCGCCGCGAGGCACTGGATGCGGGCCGCCTCGGGAGCCGCCCGACGGGTCAGCTCCTCGTAGTCCCGCGCCGTCACCGCCCGTTCCTGGGCCCGCAGCGCGATCGGCGCCCGCAGCCGGGCCTCGTCGACGGTCTCCCCGTCGACCCCGCCCCGGGCCGCCTCCCGGTTCTCCACCCGCGCGATGTACGGGATCGAGCTGCGCAGCACCTGGATCGCCCCGCGCGCCACGTTCCCGCCGCGGCCGCCGCCCACCCCGTACCGGGCGGCCCGCACGGCCGCGCCCTTGGCCGGGACCGCCCCGAACTGGCGCAGCGAGCCGTCGGGTTCGCGTACGGCCGGGCCGAAGGCGAGTTCCCCGGTGGTCGCGTCCAGCGTGAAGTGCCGGTCCCCGGGGCCGGACGCCGCGAAGTCCGGGACCCCCTGCCACCGCTGCCAGCCCTCTCCGTCCGAGACCTCCAGCAGGACGTCCCCCACGACGGGTACGTGCGCGAGCCGCACCCGGTGCCCCGGCACGCCCTCGGCCTCCCCGAGCGGCTCCTCCCGTACGAACTCGGCGTGCGAGGCCGAGACCGTGCCGCCGATCGTGAACGCCTCGGCGTCCCGCACGGTCGGCGAGGAGGTGTAGAACGGCTGCCCGGCCCGGGGCGCCGTCACCCGGCACCGCACCCAGCCGGCCTCCAACCCGCCCAGCCGGGACAGGACGTGCCCGGCGGGCAGGTGCAGCACCACCTCGCCCGGCCGGTTGAGCCCGCCCGTGGAGTCGGAGGAGACCTCGCACTCCGTCCAGCCGTCCGGCGTCCACGCCTCCCACACCAGCGGGGGCTGCCGCGGGTCCACGCCCACACCGTCGACCCTGCTGTCCACCCGCAGTACCGCCGTGCAGTCGGGGACCGCGGCCGACAGCCCGAACAACAACAGGTCCCCGGGCTGCGGGAGTTCGGTGAACGCCGGTACGTCCACGCCCGCCCGGACCTCCTGCGTGCGGTCCGCCGGCGCGGCCCCCGCGCCCTGGCAGAGCAGGTACGACAGGGCACACGGCACCAGGGTCAGATCGCGCTCGGTGGCGAAGACCACCGCCTCGTCGGTCTCCGTGCGCCCGGTGGCGACCTCGGTCCCGGCGGGCAGGACGACGGGCTCGGGCTGCGGCGCGGCCAGCCAGAACGTCACGGGCGCGCGCGCGGCCGACGGCGGGAACAGGGTGATGCCGAGCAGGTCCAGGAAGGCCAGCTGGTTCTTCTCCGGAACCCGGTTCAGCCGGTAGACCAGCTGGTCGGCTATGTGCGCCACGGCCTCGATCAGGGTGACGCCCGGATCGGAGACGTTGTGGTCGCTCCACTCCGGACAGCGCTGCTGGACGTAGCGTTTCGCGTCGTCCACGAACTGCTGGAAGTGCCGGTCGTCGAGCCGGGGTGCGGGCAGGGCCATCAGTGTCGTCCGCTCTCGCCGTGGGCCTGGGGGTGCCGGGTGGGGTGCGCCTGGCCCCCGGGTGCGGCCGGCGCCTCACCGGCGGCGTCCACGGCCTCGCCGCCCTCGGCGGGTATCACGTAGAACGGGAAGACGAGGCTGCGCGGGTTGTTGGTGCCGCGCACCGCGTACCGCACGTCGATGTGCAGCACGGCGGGATCGTCCGGCGCGGGGGTCACCGTCACCTCCCGCACCTCGATCCGCGGCTCCCACCGGTCCAGGGCCGTGCGGACCTCGTACCGGATGCGGCCGGCCGTCGCGTCGTTGGCGGGCGCGAACACCAGGTCGTGCACCGCGCAGCCGAACTCGGGGCGCATCGGCCGCTCCCCGGGGGCCGTCGCCAGGACCAGGCGCATCGCCTCCTCCACCTCGCGGTCCCGCCGGGCCAGCGCGATCGCGCCGCCCGGGTCGGTCCGCATCGGGAAGGCCCAGCCGGCCCCGACGAAGTGCTCGCTCATCTGCTCGTTCTCCCCATTCCCTCGTGTCGCGGACCGCTTTCCCGCACCGGGCCGCCGGTGCGGACGGGCGGGCTCAGAACGGCAGCCCGTTGCGCGTCGTGACGCCGATCAGTGACACCGTCGCCGCCGTGATGCCGACGTTGCCGACCGCCTGCAGGGCCACCCGGCCCGGCGTCTGCACGTCCAGCCCGAGCGTGGTCTTGACGTCCATGCCGAGCCCCGCCTTCAGGTGCAGTCCCCGGCCCGCGCTCAGGTTCAGCGCCCCCCGCGCCGACAGCGTCAGATCGCCGCCGGAGTCCACCTCGACGCCGCGGGCCCCGTGAATGGTCACGGTCCCGTCGCTGCTGACCGTGAGGGTGGTCCGCGCCTCGTCCAGCTGGACCGTCACGCCGCCGTCGCCGGTGCGCAGCCGGATGCCGCTCGACGCGCGCGCCGCGCCCGACCGCTCCAGCAGCTCCACCGTGTGACCGCTGCGCGCCGTCAGCGCCCGCCAGTTGACCTTGCCGGCCGTCGGGTCGACCGCCGGGATGCCGTCGGGCTCCCGGGTCGCCCGGTCCACCCCGTTGTAGAGCCCGGCCAGGACGTACGGGTGCTCCAGCGAGCCGCGGTCGAAGGCGCACAGCACCTCGTCGTTGACGTCCGGCAGGAGCAGTCCGCCGCCACCGGTGCCGCCGAACTGGGCGACCCGGCACCAGCCGCTCTCGTACGTGTCCGAGAGCCAGGGGAAGCGCAGCCGGACGCGGCCCATCCCCAGCGGGTCCTTGACGTTGGTGACCAGCGCCACCGCCACCCCCGGCAGCGGGGCCGCGGGCTCGGCGGCCCCGGTACCGCCCGAGGCCAGCCCGTACAGCGAGCGGAACTGCCGGCCGGAGACGGTCAGCCAGGTGACGTACGGCTGCCCGGAGGCGAACACGTGACGGACACCGGTCGCCGTGTACTTGCCCTCGAACGGGAACCCCGCGCCCTTCACCGCGACCGGCCGGCCCGGCATCAGACCCGGATTGCCGGTGACGGCCACCTCCAGCTCCGCGAAGGACCCCGCCACGTCGTCGGCGAGCGCACGCGCGGCGTGGGTGACCTCCGAAGGGGCCGTATAGGGGACGCGGGCGGCGTCCAGACCGGCCTTGCCGAAGGGCGCCGTGAGCTGCGCCGCGGTGAGGTCCGCCACGATGTCCGCGGTGGTGCCCGCGGACGCCGGCGCGGCCAGCGGCCGCTTGGTCAGCATGTCCCAGCCGCGCACCGTCACCTGGTCGACCTGCCCGGCCGAGGTCAGCGCGACCCGGCTCTGCAGCGTGTTGTGTCCGAACTCCAGGACGTACGGGCTCTGCAGCGCGGGCGTCGTGTCCGCGGGCGCGCCGGCGGCGGGAGCGAGCGGAGCGAAGTCGAGCTTCCCGTCCGGGTCGAAGGACAGCCGGACGTCGTTCTCCGCCGCCAGCCGGCTCAGGTAGTCCCAGTCGGTGGTGCCGGGCTGGGTGGCCAGCTCGTACACGGTGGGGGTGGCCGCCACCCTGCCCAGGGTGAGCCCGTTCAAGGAGGCGAGGCGGCGCACGATGTCGGAGGCCGTCATCTGCGGGTAGCCCGCGACCCGCCGGTTGCGCAGCAGCCGGTGGCCGGGGTCGTACCCGCGCAGCACCAGGCGGCGCCCGGCGCCCGGCTCGGCGTCCACCTCCATCGCCGTCACCTCCCCGGTGATCAGGGGGGTGCCGCGGACGCCGTCCGTGAACGGACTGATCACCGCCTTCGAGCCGACGCTGAGCTGCGGGTAGCGGCGGGTCAGGGTGCCGTCGCCGTCGGAGAAGGCCAGCTGGAACGCGGAGGGCACGTTGACGCTCGCGTCCACCCAGCCCTCGGTCAGCAGCGAGGCCAGGGGGTCGGGAAGCACCGAACCGCCCAGGACGACGTGCAGGACGGTGGTGAAGGTGTTCTCGCTCATGCGACACGCTCCGAGCCGGCGGGGAGGAGGAGTTCGGTCCCGGGGCGCAGCCGCATCGGGTCGTCGATGCCGTTGGCCTCGGCGATGACCCGCCAGCGCGTCGGATCGCCGTACTCGCGCCAGGCCAGCGAGGCGAGCGTGTCACCGGCCACGGTGCGGTGGACGCGACGTGCCGAGAGGGCGCCCGAGGTCGGGTTCTGGCCCTTGGCGGACGTCGGGATCTCGGTCAGGGCGAGCGAGCAGGTGGCGCGCAGCGGTGTGCCGTTCGGGCTGAACAAGGTGTAGGTCGCGCTCGCGTTCGTCACGTACGCCGTGAACCGCACCGTGCTGAACGAGCCCCAGGAGAACTTCACCCAGGGCGGCGACGGGGCCTGCGACGTGACGCTCTGCTCGGTCACCTCGCAGCAGGAGAGCAGCAGTTCGACCTGCCCCAGGACCGTGCCGGAGCCCGGGGTGCCGGAGGCGTCGAGGAACACGTCGACGCGCAGCTGCGCCGGGCTGACGCCGGTGAACTTGGACGGCGCGCCCCGGGTGTAGGCGACGGCGGGATCGGAGCGCCAGTGGGCGGACCGGGACAGCTGGAGCTGGCGGGGGTTGAACTGGAAGCGCACTTCGCCGAGCAGGCCGCCGACGGACCCACCGAGGACGGCGGGCGGCTGGTGGACGGCGAGCGAGGCCCGCGAGAGCCCCGCGGCGGCGCGGCCGCCGGTGGGGGCCGCCATCTCAGACCCCTCCGGCGTCGGTGAACCCGTGGTGCGCGATCTCCAGGGTCTCGGTGGCGACGGACGGGGACGCCGGGTTCAGGGTCGGGCCCGTCCAGCGCACGGGGAGCACTTCCACCAGGCCCCACTGGGCGACGACGGAGCCGTCGGCGCGCAGGGCGGCGATCTGGGCGGTGGGACGGGTGATGCCGGTGGCGAGGGAGGAGATCCAGGCCGCGACGCGGGCGGTGTCGGCGGTGAGGGGACGGGTGAGGCGGATGGTGGGGAAGGTGACACGGGTCGGCAGCTGCCAGACGAACCCGTTGTTCCCGCCCTCCTGGTGCTGCTCGATCTCGACCTGGGAGGAGAGTCCGTCGCAGCCGTTGAACAGCCCGAGGTTCTGGCCGTCGATGCTCAGCTTGAAGAAGACCGTGGATCCGGGGTCGGGGGGCGTGGGCATGCGGGACTCTCTGTTCGGGGGCGGGCGGGGCGCGGCGGGGCGGCTTGGCGTGGGGAGGGTGCGTACGGCCTGGTCAGCGGTCGCGGAGGCGGCCGAGGCGTTCGCGGTCCCCGCGGAGTTCGGCGCGCAGCAGCCGCGAGAGCGGTGCGACGAGGCGTCGGGCGAGCGCGTCGAGCTCGGCCTGCGGCGGGGGCGGTGGTTCGGCGTCCGGAGTGACGGGGTGCGGGGCGCCGGGTGGCGGGGCGGCCGGGGCGGTCTGTACGGGAACGGGCGTTGGGGGCGGTGGCGCCGGTGGTGCGGAGGGTGCCGGGGCGGAGGCGCGGACGACCCGTTGCACGGGGACGGCTCGCGCCGGGGCCCCCAGCCCGGCGGGTGCCGGTGTCGGTGCTGGCGGCGTGGGGGCGGAGGCGGGCGCCCCCGGGGCGGCGGGGTGCGGGCCCAGTGCGGCGAGCGGAAGGGGCGTCGCTCCGACGGGTGTGGCCGAGGTCCGCCGCAGCACGGCCGGAGCCGCGGGCCCCGGCTGCGGGGCGGGACCCGCCGGGGTGAGGGGCCGCCCGGAGGCCAAGGGGGCCGGAGCCACGGGTGCGCGCTGGATCCGGGGCGCGGGAATCCGTACGGAGGGCAGGGGAGCGGGCGCGGGTGCCGGCGCCGGGGGCTGAGGCGGGATGTGGGCCGGGACCGGCGCCGGGGGCTGAGGCGGGGTGTGGGCCGGGACCGGGACCGGGGGCGTTGGCGGTGCGGGTGCGGACGGTTGCACGGGCGCCGGGGCCGGCTTGATAGGGGCGCCGATCAGGGGCCGCCGGAGCCGGGCCGGAGACTCCTCGGGCTGGGCGCGCTGCACCCGCCGTACGAGGGGCTTGCGGGTCCCCGTGCCCGACCCCGGGGGAGGCACGGGCACGGGGACGTCGAGGGCTCCTGCGAGGAGCGGTTCGGAGGGCGCCGCAGCCGGCCCTGGGTCGGGGGCGGGAACGGGCCCGGTGAGGGGAACGGCCGGGAAGCCGACGGGGCGTAGCGTCCGCGAGGGCACGACGGGCCGGGGCGCGGAGGTCAGCGGCGCACCGACGCGCGCGGCCCGCTGCACGACGGGTACGGGCAGAGCCGGATGCGCCGGTTCGGCCGGCCGGACAGCCGGGGCACCGGCCGGCGCGGGGGCGTCTGCGGAGGGGGTGGGGCTGCCGGAGGCCCGCGGCGCGGACACGCGCACGCTGTGCCCGGGGTCGGGTGCGGGGGCCTGACCGGGCGGGTGCACGGCTGCGGCGGTGGGCGAAGTGGCTTCGCCCACGGCCGTGTTGCTGTCGCCGTTGCCGTTGCCGTTGCCGTTGCTGTGCCTGGCGCCGTGCACGCGCTGAACGGGGTTCCGGGCCGGCCCGGTGGCGCCCGCTGCGGCAGGTGCAGGGAACGCCGTCGAGCGCTGCACGGGAGAGGCCGGAGCCGGTGCCCCGGCCGCGCCTGGTTCCGGGACCGCGGATGGTACGTGCGCGCCCGCCGCGGGGTCTGCCACGAGCTCGGGGGCGGCGGCCGGAGGGGACGGGGGGCGGAGCCGTGCCGTGACCTCGGGCCGGGGTGCCGCGGCGGCGGTGGCGTCCGGGGCGGGTCGGCTCCCGGAGGGTGGTGGCGTGGCGGAGGCGGGGGTCGTGCCGCTCGCGTGGCGGCTGGCGGGAGCGTGCGCGGTACGGGCCACCGGAGTCGTGAGGCGGGGGGTGGCCGTGCTCCCGGCCGGGGGCGGCGCTTCTGAGGCGGTTCCGGGCCCGGTTGCCGCGGCGCCGGCCCGCTGTACGGGGTGCGGCGGAGCGGACGGGCCGCCCCGACGGGCGGCGGGGGCGTGCGCCGTAGGGGGTACCGGTGAACCGGCCGCCGCGGGTGCGGCGGACGGTGCCGGTGCTGCTGCGGGGGTGGCGACCGGCCCGGGGGCGGTGGCCGGAGGGGACGTGGGGCGGGGTGTGGCGGTGCCGGGAAGCGGCTGGGGCACTGCGGCGGAGGCCCGCTGTACGGGGTGCGGGGGAGCTGCGGTTGCCGCACCCGGGGCGGATGCGGAGGTCGTGCCGTTCGGGCGGTGGCCCGTGGGGGCGTGGGGCGAACGGGGTGCCGGGGGTACGGCCGGTGCTGCCGCGGTGGCGGGGTACGGAAGCGGGAACGGCGCCGCCGGGGTGGCTTCGGCCGCCGGCGCGCGGTCCGGGGTGGGACGCGACGTCGGGGGCGCCGCCACGGGGACGGGGCTCGCGGGGCGGGGGAAGGATGCGGATGCCGCGCTGCCGGGGGCGGAGACCACCGGGCGGTCCGGGGCCGGCGACACCGCCGGGGCTGACGGCGCGGCCGCGAAGGACGCAGGCGCCGGTGCGGCTCCGGCCGCCGGAGATCGTGGAGTGTCGCCGGGGGCTGCGGGGGCCGCCTGAACTGCCGGGGCCGCCAGAGCCGCCGAAGCTGCCGGGGCCGCCGGGGCCGCGGGGGCTGCCAGAGCTGCGGGGGCTGCCGGGCCTTCGGGAGCCGTCGGAGCCGCGGGGGCCGCCTGAACTGCCGGGGCCGCCGGAGCCGCCGGGGCCGCGGAAGCCGCCGAAGCCGCCGG
>NZ_JBHXSY010000033.1:41256-58447 GCF_042715295.1 Streptomyces sp. NPDC058701
CGGGGCTGCCGGAGCCGCAGGGGCCGCGGAAGCCGCGGGGGCCGCCTGAACTGCCGCAGCCGTCGGGGCTGCCGGGGCTTCGGGAGCCGTCGGAGCGGCGGGGGCCGCGGGGGCTGCCGGAGCCGCGGGGGCCGCCTGAGCTGCCGGGGCCGTCGGGGCCGCCGGAGCCGCCGGGGCCGCGGAAGCCGCCGAAGCCGCCGGGGCTGCCGGAGCCGCAGGGGCCGCGGAAGCCGCGGGGGCCGCCTGAACTGCCGGAGCTGCGGGGGCCGCCGGAGCCGCGGGGGCCGCCGGGGCCGTGGGGGAGGGCTTCGGGGGGTGAGGGGGTGTTCCCGCCAGGGGCAGGCGTTGCAGGGTCGGGGCGACGGAACGCGGGTGCGCGCCCGGGCCCGGGGGGACCGGTACGAGGGCGTCCAGGAGCAGGCCGGCCGGGGCCGACGGCGCGACGGCGTGCCCCATCACGCCGTTGAAGGCCAGGGTCTGCCGCGTCGCCAGGGACGTGGGGAAGTTCCGGTCGGCCGTCAGCCGCGGCACGCCCAGCACCCGCTGGACCGGCGCCATGGCCGCCCACCCGCCGTCCTGCGGCGGTACCGCCGCGGTCGCGAACTCGTCCACGGAGGCGGCGCCGGCCGGTCCCGTGCCCACCACACCCTCCACCGCGCGGTCCCGCCCGCGCCGGCGTCGTCCGAACAGTCCCATCGTCCTCCCCCTTCCCTTCCGGTTCACCGTGCCGCCGCCGTTGCCGCTACTCCTCCTCCAGCCCCGCCACCCGCCGTACGTACGCCTGCCGGTCCGCGTGTTCGAGGTCGAGGATCGTGTCCAGGTCCCAGTGGAGGTGGTAGGCCAGGTACGCGGTCTCCTCCTCGATCCGGTCGGCCGCGTACGTCACGATTCCCCCAGGCGGCTCCCGGCCAGCTCGACCTCGAACGCGCCCTCGCAGTGCGGACACGACACGGCCGCACGGGTGTGGCCCTCCGCGTTGATCCGCCGGTAGAAGTCCTGGAGGAAGGCGAGGTCGGAGGCGAACATGTTCTCCACCGTCCCGTCGTGCACCGCCGCCAGCGTGCCCAGCCGTGTGATCACGCGGCCCAGCAGCACCACCGACAGGTACGCCGGGTTCTCGCGCACCCGGACGTCCCGCAGCGGGACCAGCTCGTCGCGGGCCGTGGCCAGCCGCATCGAGCCGTTCCGGTGCACGGCTCCGGACTCGTCCACGAAGCCGCGCGGCAGCTCGAACTCGAATTCCGTGCGCAGCGGCTCCCGTACGGCCGTACCCGGGCCTCCAATGCCCGCACCGGACGGGTACCCGTCCGCCGGCCCCGACCCCGACCCCGACCCCGGCCCCTGGCCCTGCCCCTGGCCCTGCCCTGGTCCCTGGCGTCGCATTACTCGATGACCAGTTCTTCGAAGGTGATGGTGACCTGCTCGGTGAGCGCCGACGCGGCGCCCGCCTTCACCGAGCTGACCTCCACCTTGGAGCACCACGCATTGCGCAGGTTGTAGCGCCGTACCGGGTTGTCCTGGTAGTCCATCATCATGATCGTGGCGTTCTTGCGGGCGGAGCCCATGTCGCCGTTGATCGAGGCACTGATCCACTCGGTGAACGCGCTCGACTGGGTCGCGCCCCGCGTCACCGAGCACTGACCGGCCTTCTTCACGCCGGGCAGCTTCTTGATGACGGGCCTGCCGTCCGCCGAGACCTGCTGGTATTCGATGACGTCCTGCTCCATGGACAGGCTGCTGACTTCCTGCAGGAACTCGACCATGACACCGTCGATCTGCAGGCCGAAATTGTGTGAGGTGAGCGCGTCACCGGGCTGAAGGGACATGCGGGGCTTCTCCTTGTACGGAAGTGCGTCGTGTGTGTGGTGTGCGTCGCGTACGCGGTGCGCGCGGTGTGCGTCGCGTCCGCGGCCTGCGCGGTGCGCGTGGCGTCCGCGGTCTGCGGGCGGTCAGGCGTCGGGCTCTCCGCCGGAGGGGCTACTCCTCCAGCTCCCCGCCCCCGCCCGAGAACTGCGCCAGTCGGAACACCACGAACTCCGCCGGCTTGACCGGTGCGATGCCGATCTCGCACACCACCCGCCCGAGGTCCACGGACTCGACGGGGTTGGTCTCCGCGTCGCACTTCACGTAGAACGCGTCCTCGGGCCGCTGGCCGAACAGGGCGCCCGAACGCCACTCGTTGACGAGGAACGCCGAGATGTTGCGGCGGATCCGCGCCCACAGCGCCTGGTCGTTCGGCTCGAACACCACCCACTGGGTGCCGATCAGGATCGACTCCTCCAGGTAGTTGAAGTAGCGGCGCACGTTCAGGTAGCGCCATGCCGGGTCGGAGGCCAGGGTGCGCGCACCCCACACGCGGATGCCGCGGCCCGGGAAGGCGCGGATGCAGTTCACGCCGACGGGGTTGAGCAGGTCCTGTTCCCCGCGGGTGATCTGGAGCTCCAGGTCGACGGCGCCGCGCACGACCTCGTTGGCCGGTGCCTTGTGCACGCCGCGCTCCGCGTCGTTGCGGGCCCATATGCCGGCCATGTGCCCGGACGGCGGAACCACCTTGGTCTGCCCGCTCGACGGGTCGAAGACCTTGATCCACGGGTAGTAGAGCGCGGCGTAGCGGGAGTCGTAACCGGCCACCTCCATGCGCCACTTGCGGATGTCGCGGGCGTTCAGCCCCGGCGGCGGGTCGAGGACGGCCATCCGGTCGCCCATCAGCTCGCAGTGCGCGACCATGCCGAGCTGGACGGCCTTGACCTGCTCCAAGTCGATCAGGCCCTGCTGGTAGGCGGCCATGAGGTCCGGGACGGCCACCATGTTGATCTCGTCCAGGGCCTCCAGGCCGCCGAATCCGGTGCGGTCGGCCGAGTCGCCGATGAACTGCGCGGACTCCAGCCGTCCTTCCCCTTCCCCGGAGGCGTGCCCGGCCCCCGGCACGGGCGCGGCGGGAGACGTGGCGGAGGGCGCGGTGCGCGCGACGGGCACGGGCAGGGTCAGGGACTGCACCTCGGGCCGGGCCTGCGCCACACCCGGCGCGGACTCCTCGACCACGATGGTCTTCGACCGCTGACGGACCTGGGTGACGACGTAGTTGCGCGCCGACTTCCGGGCGCTGACGTCGAAGTCCTCGACGAGCGTGTCGCCGTCCTTGACCAGCAGCTTGAAGCGGTCGGCGCCGCCCTCGCCCTCGACATCCTGGACCTCGACGGTCAGCGTTCCGCCGTCTGTCCGGTCCGCGGCGAGCGCCGCCACCTTGAAGGCGCCGAGCGCGACGGCCTCGCCGACCGCGATCTCCTGCGGTGCCGGGCCCCCGGCCGGTCCGGAGGCGGACCGGCCGGACGCGGCGGACGCGACGGCCCGGCGTCCGCCCTCCGCGGACACCGGACGTCCGGCCGCGGGGGCGCCGCCCACCCGGACGACGTACGCCGCCGTGCCCCCGTTGTTGAAGAACCCGTACACGGAGTGCGCCAGGTAGCAGCCGTCCGTGAAATCACCGAACTCGGCCACGTACTGCGACCAGTTGGTCACCAGCGTCGGCTCGTTCAGCGGCCCGTGGGGAGCCAGCCCCACGAAGGCGGCGACGGAGGTCCCCACTCCCTCGATGGGCCGGGACCCGCCGGCGACCTCTTCCACATAGACGCCGGGGGACAGGTAGGTGGGCACGCGGTGATCTCCTCGCGGTGGTGGGCCGGGCCGGTTCCGCCGGTCAGTCCGACCTTCGCCCATCAGCCCACCGCCGCGGGAGGACCGGGCGGACGGAGTCGGGGGCAGCCCGGGCTGCCCGCCCGTACCCCCCGCGCCCGGCCGAAGTAACGTAATCCCCGGCCGTGGTGCGGCGGATCGGGGGGCGCGTGACGCAGGAGCAGGGCGTGGGAGACGCGGCGGGCCTGCGGTTCCGGATGCTCGGGCCGATGACCGCCCGGGTGCCCGGCGGAGCCCCGCTGCCCCTGGGATCGAACCAGCAGCGGGCGCTGCTCGCCGTCCTGCTGCTGCGTCGCGGGCGCGCCGCGCCGATGGCCGAACTCCAGGACGCACTGTGGGGGGAGCGGGTGCCGCCGCGCGCCGTGGGCACCCTGCGCACGTACGTGTCCCGGCTGCGTTCCCTCTTCGAGCCGGACCGGCCCGCCCGCGCCCCGGCACGGCTCCTGCTGTCCGCCCCGGACGGATACGCCCTGCGGCTGCGCCACCCGGTCCTGGACATGGACCAGTTCGAGCGGGGCCTCGCCGACGCCGCCCGGCTGCGCACCGCCGGTGACACCCGCGCGGCGTACCGCACCCTCGGCGACGCGCTCGGACTCTGGGCGGGCACGCCGTTCGCCGGGCTCCCCGGCCCGTACGCCGAGGGGCAGCGGGACCGGCTCACCGAACTGTGGCTGACCGCCCGCGAGGACCACTTCCACAGCGCCCTGGAACTCGGCCTCGACCGCGACATCGCGGCCGTCGCGGCCCTGCGCGCGTTCGCCGCCGAGCACCCGCTGCGGGAGAGGACCCAGGCCCTGCTGATGCTCGCGCTGCACCGTGCGGGCCGCTCGGGTGAAGCCCTCGCGGTGTACGAGGTCACCCGCAAGATCCTCGACCTGGAACTCGGGGTCCCGCCCGGGCCCGAACTGGCCGCACTGCACCGCAGGTTGCGTTCCACGGCCGCCGCCGGCGGACCGGGCGCGCCCCGCCCGGGAACGGATCCCCGGCCCGCCGCGGCCCCGGCCAGGGGGCGCGCGACACCGAGCGTGACACCCCGCGCGGCGCCCGCGCCCGCGCCGGGCTCCACCCCGGCGGGCCCGCCTGCCCCCTATGCCCCGGCGGAACCCTCCGCCCCCCTGGCCCCCCTCGCCCCCCTGGCCCCCGCGGTCCCGTTCGCCGGTCGGGCCGCGGAAACCGGCCTGCTCGCCCGGCTGCTCACCGGCGGGGCCGACGCCGGGGCCGACGCCGTGCCCGTGGCCGTGCTCACCGGCATGCCCGGCATCGGCAAGACGACCCTGGCCGAACACGTCGCCGAGCAGGTCCGCGGCTCCTTCCCCGACGGCGTGCTCCGGGCCTGCCCGCGCGGCGGAGCCGCCGAGGCACTGGCCCGGCTCGTGCGGGCGCTCGGCGTACCCGGCCGCGAGGTGCCCGACGGCCTGGAGGCCCGGGCGGCGCTCTACCGCTCGCTCCTGGCCGGACGGCGCGTCCTCACCCTCCTGGACGACGCGCACGACACCGCGGGGCTGCTGCCGCTGCTCCCCGGGACCCCGGGGTGCGCCGCGCTCGTGACGAGCACCGGGCGGGGTCTGCTCGTACCCGGGGCGCTCCTGGTCGACGTCGGGGAACTCGACGGGGCGGCCGCCCTGCGGGTCCTGGCGGCCGCCGCCGGGCCGGTGCGCCCGGCCGGGGAGCACGCGGCGCTGCGCGCCCTGGCCGACCGGTGCTCCGGACTGCCGCTCGCCCTGTACCTGGCCGGCCGCCGGCTGAGCCTGGACCCCGCGCTGCCGGCGGCCGCCCTCGCGTCCGCGGACGGCCCCCGGCTGCTCGCCGCGCTGCGGGCCGACGGCCTGGCCGTCGAGGACCGGCTCCGCCGGTGCCGCTCCCGGCTGACGCCGGCCGCCGCCCGGGCGTTCCGGGCCACGGCGGCGGCGCCCGACGCCTTCGGGCACGCGTGGGCCGCCGACGTGACCGGTGCCTCCGAGGCCGGGACGGCCGACGCGCTCGACGAACTCGTCGACTCGGGCCTGCTCCAGCCCGGCGCCTCGGGCAGCTACCGCTACCACCCGCTGGTCCGCGAGTTCGCCCGGCAGGCCCCCGCCCCCTCCGCGCGCTGACGCGCGACCGGGTGGTCCGTACGGGCAGTCAGGTGTGCCCCCGGTCCGGTACGTTCGGGCACCGACCGGCCCGCCCGTGCCGCCTAGCCTTCCGGCATGACGATGTGGACCACTCTCGACCCGGCCGCCGTGGCCGTCGACCCCGGCGGCCGGACCACGGCCCGCCTGCGGGTGCGCAACACCGGGGACACGGTGGAGGAGTACCGGATCTCGATCGTGGGCGCTCCCGCAGGCTGGGCCCGGATCGAACCGGGCACCCTGCGGCTCTATCCGGGCAGCGAGGGCAGCGCGGAGATCACCTTCGCACCGCCGCGTTCCCCCGACGCGCCAGCGGGGCCCGCTCCGTTCGGCATCCTCGTCGAACCGCGCGAGTACCCCGTGCAGCGGGACGTCGTCGAAGGCCGGGTTACCGTCGCCCCGTTCACCGAACTGCGCGCCGAACTGGTGCCGCCGAGCCTCGTCGGGCGCTTCCGCGGACGCGCCGCCGTCGCCGTGGACAACCTCGGCAACACCCCGCTGACCGCCTCGCTGACCGCCCGCGACGAGTCCGGCCGGCTCACCTTCGACATCCGGCCCAACGCGGTGCAGGTGGCTCCGGGCCGAGCGGTCTTCGCCGACGTGGAGGTCCGGCCGCAGTCGGTCAGCTGGACCGGCCGCACCGAGACGCACCGTACGACCGTGACGGTCCGCCGCTCGGGGGACGCCGGCGACCTGGAGCTGGCCGGGGACTTCGAGCAACGCCCGGTGCTCCCCGGCTGGCTGCTGTTCGCCGGGGGCCTGCTGGTCACCGGGGCGGTCGCCTTCGCCGTGCTCTGGTTCGGGTTCGCCCCGAAGGTGAACTCGGCGGCGGGCGAGAGGAAGGCGGAGGCCGGGGCCGTGCTGCCCGACCCCCTCGGCGGGCAGGCCCCGCTGCCCTCCGCGCCCGCCCCGCCCCCGGACCCGCTCCCCGGCGGCGCCCTGCCGGGCGGTGACCCGGGGGCCGGCGGAGCGGGCGGCGCCGCCGCCGGGACCGGCACCGCCCCGGGCGGGGGCGGCGGCGGGGGTGGCGCGGGCGGCGGCGGAACCCCGGCGGGCGGTGGCGGGGGGGCGCCACCGCCCCCGGCCGGGAACCCGCAGGCCGCGAAGCAGGGGCCGCCCTGGCGGGCCGGCTACCAGGCCGACGTCGCGGTCCACTTCGCCCAGCTGCGGCTGGCGTCCCTCGGCAACAACGCCTGCACGCTGAAGGGACAGTGGAAGGAGGGCGTGATCGACGCGCAGACCGCGGCCTCGCTCATCTGCTACCAGAAGGCCGTCATGGCCGACCAGAAGACCACCCGCGTCCTTACGGCCACCGACCAGCTCGGCACGCTCGGCAGGGCCACCCTCGCCTCCATGTGGATGCAGGGCGTCACCGCCGACCGGCTGACCAGCGGGTCGCGGAACTTCGAGGTCACCCGGCTCGACGCGGCGCTGCGCTGGGCGACCCAGGCCACCATCTCCGACAACGACCTCCAGGCGGACCGGGCGTTCGCACAGCTCGGCGTCGACTACTTCAAGGCGGGCGGGAGGAACGGCGCGCCGACCGTCTCGGACACCAAGATCCGCGACCGGGTCCGCGCGTACCAGCAGTCGGTGAACCTCCCGGTGACGGGCGTCGCCGACGGGCGGACCGTCAACGCCCTGCTGGGCGGCTCGGTCAACGGCACGGGCCGACCGGGCCGCTGACCGGGCGGTTCCCCGCGCCCGACGGCGGAAGTCCCCCGGCGGGAGCGGCGCTTGCCGGCCCGGAGGGCCACGAGTTCCGCGTCCTCGCCCCGTCCTGACGCGGAGCCCCGCCGGCACGGGATCCCGGAGGGCGTCAGACGTAGTCCGCGGTGGTGCGCACCGGGCCGAACCGGGGGAAGATCCGCCGCACGGTGAGCTCGTGCTCCTCGGCCTCGAACCCGGACATGGCGTCCTCGACGAACTCCACCTCGTAGCCGTGGTCGCTCGCCGCCCGCGCGCTGGACTCCACGCCCATCGTGGTGACCAGCCCGCCGAACACCAGGGTGTCCACGCCGAGGGCGCGCAGCCGGGCGTCGAGGTCGGTGCCGTGGAACGCGCCGACGGTCCGCTTGACGACCAGCACGTCCCCGGGCCGGGCGAGATCCTGGGCGAAGCCGCTGCCGGGCGGCTGCTCGGCCGCGTTCGGCCGCTCCACGCGGACCAGCACCACCGGTCGGCCCGCAGTCCGGAAGGCGTCGGCCAGCCGGCGGCAGCGGGCCAGCACCTCCTCGCCGGAGTGCGGGGCGAGGGGGAGGGCCACGATGCGGGGCATCAGGTCGACGAGGATCAGCGCGGTGGTCACCGGGGGATGGTAACCACGCCGCGGGGCGCCGTGGAACGGATCGCGGCGCCCGCCCGCCCGCTGCGCGTCCCCGCCCGGTCGCCCGTGCCCGCCCGGCGCGGTCACCGCAGCCACTTCGGGGGTGCGGTGACATGAGCGGTCACGGCCGCGGGGGTTACGGCAGCAGTGGGTGCGGCGGCGGTGTGTACGGCGGTCCGGCGGGCGGCGGCGCCGCCCGCCGCCCGGGACGCCCCTGCGCCCCGCCGGTCCCTCCGCAGGGGTGTCCGTACGCCCGGACCGCCCCGCCGGCGGGGGGTACCCCTCACGCCTGATCGGTAGAGGTGTCGAGGTGGAGACACGGAGTTCGGTGCATGCGGCACCGATCTCGTTCGCCCGGCGCGCCGCAGGGGTGGCGGCCGCGCCGGCCGGAGCGGTCCGTGCTCCGCGCCGCGGCACCCTCGTTTGCCTGCGGCCTTACGAGCGTGCACACTTGCGCGAATTCCGGTCGGGCGCAGCGTCGCACCTCACCTCATGACGAACGCGCGCGGAAACCGACGTGCGGGTCATCAGCAAGCCAATCGGGAGCACGTGTTGAGTACATCGGGCACTGCCCGCCAGCAGCATCTCCGGACCCTGAGCGACGGGCAGCTCTGCGCCCTGCTGCGCGGGCACGCCGACGCGTCCGAAGCCGACGCCGCCACCCAGGCCGACACCGATGCCGACGTCGGTGACGTGATGGGCGAGGTGTTCGCCCGTCACCACTCCTCGGTGCTCGCCTACGCCCGTACGTGCTGCCGGGATCTGTCCACCGCCCAGGACCTCGCCGCCGAGGCCTTCGCCCGCACCTACCGGGCCGTCGCCTGGGGTGCCGGACCCGAGTACGCCTGGCGGCCGTACCTGCTGACCTGCGTGCGCCGCCTGGCGGCCGCCCGGGCGCGGGAGGGCGCCCGTACCCAGCTGTCCGAGGACTTCGAGGAATGGGCCGCCCGGCTCGCGGACGACCAGGACGCCGAGGACGCCGTGTTCTCGGCGGAGGAGGGATCGCTCGTCCTGCGCGCCTACCGGTCGCTGCCGGAACGCTGGCAGGCCGTGCTGTGGCACGCCGTCGTCGAGCACGAGCCGGCGGCCGAGACCGCCGGACGCCTCGGGATATCGGCGGGCGGCGTCGGCTCCCTGGTCGCGCGGGCACGCGAGGGCCTGCGGGAGGCCTACCTGCGCGCCCACCTGACCCGGACCGCGAGCGACGAGTGCCGGCACTACGGGGGCCAGCTCGCCGCCGCGCTCCGCCGTCCGGGCAAGCGGCTCACCCGGGACCTGGGGCGCCACCTCCGGGCGTGCGACGACTGCGCACGGGCCGAGCGCGACCTGCGCGACGTCAACGGCCGCCTGGGCGTGCTGCTGGTGGGCGGGATCCTGCTGTGGAACCCGGCCGCCTTCCTGTCGGCCCTGGGCGGGAGCGGCACCCACCTCACCGCGGGCACGGCGAACGGGATCCAGCTCGCCGGCGCCCGGGCCGGCGCCGCGAAATGGGCCGTGGCGGCTGCCGTGGCGGGGACCACGGTCACGGTGGTCGGCCTGCTCCCGGGCGACGCGGGCCCCGACGCGGCCGACCGGGCCGCCGCACCCGCCCGTACGGCCGCGGCCCCGGCCGGCCCGGTCCCGGACGCGTCGCTCCCGGTATCGCCACCGGTCGTGGCCATCGGCGCCCCCGCGTCCGGAACCGCACCGGCCCCGCCCGCCGCCGCCCCGCTGCCCTCCGGCTCCGCGTCGGCCACCGGGGCGGCCACCGCGCCGCCGACCTCGGCGTCGCCCTCGCCGGCCCCCGCCGGCAGCGCGCTGGTCAACGTCGGCTCGGGACTGTGCGTCGGTCTCGGCGGCGCCGGTTCCGACCTCCGCGCGCAGCTGGAGAAGTGCACCGGAAAGGCCTCCCAGAGCTGGCAGCGCCTGCCCGGCCCTCACCACACCCACCAGCTCCGCAACGCGGACACCGGAACCTGCCTCGACGGAACCACCGGCGGCGGGAACCTGGTCGCGGTCACCCTGCGCCCCTGCCGCACCGGCGCGGACAGCACGAGCCAGCTCTGGCGGTTCGTGCCGGACCCCCGGGGAGGCGCGTACCGCATCTGGTTCGTGCCGAGGGTCCCGCACAGCGACTACTCCGCCCACCTGCTCGGCCCGCGGAACTGGCCCAGGGCCGACCCGCCGCGTCCGGGCTCGGAGTTGGTGCACCTGCCCAACTACTACAACTCCGTCAACCTCCTCTTCGCCCCGGGCTGACCCGGCGCCCGGCCCGGCCGCATCGATGTCGGTGGATCCCGGCCGGTGCGCTGCCGGGATGGCTAGCATGAGCGAACGGGGCTCGCCCCTGAGCGCTGGGGGAAGAGGACACGTGGTGCTGAGCAGGTCGTCGGACGGCACGCCCCGGAAGCTGCGCAAGGCCCTCAAAGCGGTCGAGCAGCGGTTCGGGCCGGCCGGACCCGCCGCCAAGGACCTCGACCGGGCCGCCGCCGCGTACGGACAGGCGCTGACGGAAGCCCTGGGCCACGATGCGGCCCTGGCCCTGCGGCTCTTCGAACAGTACGACGCCCGGCTGCCCGCCCAGGGGTACCCGCGGGCCTTCGGCCCGGCCGAGCGGGCGGTGCTGCGCGCCGCCGCCGGCCGCGGCGAGCGGCCCGCACTGACCGTGGTCGCCGCAGTGGCCGGCCGCCTGGGCGAGCGCGAACTGGAGCGCTCCGCCTACGGATCGCTGTCCGTGCAGATCGCCGAGAGCGACGGCGCGGACGCGCTCGTCTCGCTGCTCAGCGCCCGGCAGGAGGCCGGCCTGCTCGACATCGTCCTGACGACCGACGCGTTACGGGCGTACACCGCGCGCGCCGCGCTCGCACACGACGGAGCGCTCTGGTCGGCGTTCTTCGCCCACCTGGCCGACCCCCTCCTGCCGGACCTGTTCCCCGTACGCCTCTTCCTGGGCCGTGGAGCCGACGCCGTACGGCTGGCCGACACCGGGGCCCGCAAACGGGAGGCGCTGGAGTGCTGCGCCACCTCCCCCCGGCTGGAGGACGTACGGGCCGGGCTGGTGCTGGCCCGGTCGCAGGGCGCCGACGCCGCCGATCACCTGCGGCTCCTCGACGAGCGGGCCGGGGACCTGCTCCGCGCGGCGGGCCGGCCGGACGAGGCCCTGGCGCACTACCAACGGGCCGGGTGCCGCGACCGGGTGAGCCGCTGCCACGAGGAACTCGGCGACGCGCACGCCGCGTTGAACACCTGCCCGGAGGACGAGCCGGAACGGATGGCGGCCCTGGCCGCGGCCTGCCGCCCCGCCATCGACGACGCCGTCGAGCGCGGAGAGCGCGGTGAGGCCGTACGACTCGTCTCGGTCGTCCTCCAGCACCTCGGCCGGGCCGCGCCCGCGCAGGCCCGGGCCCGCGAGGAGGACGAGCTGCGCAGCCTGCGCGCCGCCGCCGTGACGGTCGAACGGCGCCGCCTGGACGCCGCGTTGCACCTGGCCCCGGACTCCGACGGCCGGGCCGCCGTACACCGGGAGTGGAGCCTGTTCGAGGAGGCCGCCGCGGAGCCCGTGGAGGCGGCCCGGCACGCCGAGGACTCCGGCGACCTGTACCGCGCACACCGCCTGTACCGCGCGGCCGAACGGTTCGGCGACGCGGACCGCGTCCTCAAGGACGAGGACTCCCCCCAAGGGCGGACGGCGCGCGCCGCGGCCCGCGAGGCCGGCGGAGACCTGCTCGGCGCCGCGCGCCTGCACGAACAGGACGGCCGCCACGAGGAGGCCGTGGAGCTCTACGCCCGCGCGGGGGACCCCGCGGCGGCCGCGCGCGGCCTCATCCGGTGGAAGGGCGAGGAGGCGATCGAGGACCCCCGGCTGAGCGGATTCCTGCGCCGCGCGGGCGACGTCGGCGAACTCGTCCGCCGCTGCCTGGACGCCGTGGAACTGCGCGGCCGCGACTCGGCGGCCGTCGAGGTGCTGCGCTCGCTGGTGGAACGCGACGACACCGCCGTACCCGAACTGCTCCGCGGCCGGGTGCGCGAGGCACTCGAATCGGTCGGCGCCGTCGGCCGGAGCGCGTTCGAGGAACGGGCCGGGGCGTGGGTGGAGAGCGCACGGGCCGAAGTGGACCGCCGGTTCGCCCCGGTCTGGGGCCTGGACCTGGGAACCCACTCCTGCGTCGCGGCCCTCTACGACAGCCGCACAGGGCAGCCGGTCATCTGCCCGGACGGCACCGGCACCCAGTTCGCCTCGACGCTGAGCCTCACCGAACAGGGCGAGGAAATCGTCGGGCTGACCGGGGACCAGGTCCTTGCCCCCTGGGTGGTCGGCCACATCAGCGCCGCGAAGCGCCGCATGGGCGACAGCGTCTCCTTCCGCATCCGCGACCGCGCGTACCGGCCGGAGGAGGTGGCCGCCCGCCTGATCCGGCACGCCAGGAGCCTGGTCGAGAAACGGCTCGCCGAGGAGGTCCGCGAAACGGTCGCAGGACTGGCCCGGGCCGAGCTCGGGCAGGTCAGGGACGAGTGGCTGGCCTGGGCGGCCGAGCGCCACGACTTCACGGTCGAGCGCCCCCGGGTCATCCTCACCATCCCCGCCTACTTCCTCAACAACGCCAAGCGCGCCACGCGCGACGCCTGCGAGATCGCCGGGGTCACCCCGGTGCAGCTGATCCACGAACCGACCGCCGCCTGCATGGCCGCCGCCTCGCAGCGCCGGCTCCAGGACACCGTCGCCGTGGTGGACCTGGGAGCGGGCACCCTCGACATCAGCGCCATCGGGGTCACCGACCAGGTCTACGACGTCGAGCAGATCGTCGGCGACAACCAGTACGGCGGCCAGGACTTCGACCGCATCATCACCTCGTACCTGGCCGAGCGGCTGCGCACCCGCGGCCTGGAGGTGCCGGCGACCGGGCGGGCCCGGCGCAGGCTGGAACTGGCCGCGGAACACCTCAAGATCGCACTGTCCGCGCAGAGCGAGGCCGAGTACACCCTCAACGCCTTCCTCGGCGAGCCCGAGGTACGCGTGGAGCTGACCCGGGTGGAACTCGCCCGGGTCCTCGCCGACTCGCTGGCCACGCTGCGCGAGGTCTGCGAACGGCTGAAGGCGGAGGTGTTCGGCGGAGTCGACCACCTGGTCCTCGTCGGCGGCCCCATGCTCTCGCCCCTGGTCAGCGCCATCGTGGAGGAGGTCTTCGGGCTCAGGCGCACGGTGCTGGCGGACGCCCGGACCGCCGTGGCCTACGGCGCGGCCCTCCAGGGAGCGGTACGTTCCGGATACCTCGAGGACGCCCTGCTGATGGACGTCACGCCGTTCCCCCTCGGCATCGCGGTGCGGCAGGAGAACGGTGAACTGGGCTTCTCCGAACTATTGCAGCGCAACACGACCATCCCGACCAAGCGGTCGAGCATGTACACCACGGTCCGAGACAACCAGCCGGAAGTGCTGATCGAGGTCTACAACGGGCAGATCGACCCGCGCTCGAAGATCGGGGTCGTCCCGCTGACCAACATCCCGCCCCTGCCCAAAGGCAAGCCCGCGATCGAGGTGACCTTCGAGTTCGACGCCAGCTGCGTCCTGACGGTCACCGCCAGGGACACGGGCAACGGCAACTGCAAGGCCGTCGACTTCACGGACACCACCCTGCTCTCACCCCGGGAGATCAAGGCGATGACCGAACGGCACACCGGACAGCGCGAACTGGAGGAGCTCCTGCGCACGCTGCGGGCGCTCGCGGACGAGGCCGCGTCCCTGGAGGAGAGCGAGCCGGTGTGCCGGGAGTTCCGGGAACGGCTCGCCGGCCTGCGGCCCTCCCGGCAGCCCCTCGACGAGGCCACGCAGCGCATGCTCGCCCAGATGTACGGCCCCGAGGCGGCCGAGATGGAGGGCGAACTGCTGTCCCTGCGAGCCCCGTTGCGCGACCTGCTGACCACCGTGCGGGAGTACCTCGACCAGCCGGGCTCCCCGTCCCGGATCCCCGCGGGACGCCACCTCGCCGGACTGCTCGGCGAACACGTCGGGCGGATGCGGCAGGGCATGGCGCGGGTGGCGGTCTGGAACGACGTACTGGCGGCGCTCGCCGCGGCCGACGCCGACCCGCTCCAGCGGTTCCGGGCCCTGCACGACGCCGGCGACCACGGGCGGGCGCTGCGCGTGCTCGGCGAACTCACCGAGCCGCTGACGGAGCCGGAGGACCTGCGCCGGCGGTTGCGCTGCCTGGCCGGAGACGGCGACGTCGAGGGCTACCGGCGGACCCTGCTCGCCGACGCCGCCGGGCTGTCGGCGCTCGTCCTGGACCCCGAACACCCGGAGCGGTTCGTGGCGGCGGCCGCGTCCGCCCTCGTCCGGGTGGACCGCGGGGACGGTACGCCGGGGAGGGGATTCCTCATCTCCGACCGCCACGTGCTGACCAGCCGGAAGTGGCTGACGCGGGGAGAGACGCCGACGACCGTGCACCTGGCGGGGGGCGAGCGGTTCGTACGGCGGACCTTCCTGTCCGACTCCGCCGCCGTCGACACCGCCGTGCTGCTGCTGGCGGAACCGGTGCCGGAGCGGCCGCTGCGCCTGGGCTTCCCCCGGCTGACCCACATCGGTGACCTCGCCTGGGCGGCCGCGCCGGACGACGTCCTGATCCCCGGGATCGTGGAGAAGTTCGAGCCGTTCCCGGAGCACGGACTCCAGCTGTACAAGACCGACCTGCGGCTGCCGCCCGAGGCCGCCGGCGGACCCCTGCTCAACGAGCTGGGCGAGGTCATCGGCGTGCTGGTGCTGCGGAGCGAGGAACTGCCCGCGTTCGCCGTGACCGTCGACTCCCTGGCCCCGCTGCTGGCGAGCGCCGGCTTCGGGCTGACCGGCGCGGCCGGCGGGGACGACTGGTGAGCACGGCCGGCACGGGGCAGACCGGGGACGGCCGCCTGTTCGGCGACCGCTACCGGCTGCGGGCGCTGCTCGGGGCGGGCGGCATGGGCGAGGTGTGGCGGGCGGACGACGAGCGGCTGAGCCGGCCGGTCGCCGTCAAGCTGATCCGCGGCACGGGGGAGGAGAGCGGCCAGGCACTGGCCCGGTTCCGGCGCGAGGCGAAGATCACCGCCCGCCTGTCCGGGCATCCCAACATCGTCACCGTGTACGACTTCAGCGAAGACCCCCTGTACGTGGTCATGGAGGTGATCGAGGGCTCCTCGCTGGACACCCTCACCGGCGCCGGCCGCCGGCCGGCGTGGGCCGAGGCGGTAGGCTGGACCCTCCAGGTCTGCGAGGCGCTCGGCGCCGCCCACGCCGCCGGCATCACCCACCGGGACCTCAAGCCGTCGAACCTCATGCTCACCCGCTCCGGCACCGTCAAGGTGCTGGACTTCGGCATCGCCGGGCTGCACCAGGGCGGCGAGCCGGCGCCGGGCACCCGGGGCTACACCCGCCTGACGATGAGCGGATGCTTCCTCGGCAGCCCGCCGTACGCCGCGCCGGAGCAGATCCGGGGCGGCCGCGCCGACCCGCGGACCGACCTGTACTCGCTCGGCTGCCTGCTCTTCGAACTGCTCACGGGCGTACCGCCCTTCGGCACCGGACCGCTGCACGCCCTCCTTGTGCGCCACCTCCAGGAGCCGCCGCCCTCCCCGCGCGCCCTTCGGCCCGACCTGCCGGGCGAGCTGGACCGGCTCGTCCTCGACCTCCTGGCCAAGGACCCGGCGGACCGGCCCCCGGGGGTCGGGGCGGTACGGCAGCGCCTGCACCGGCTCGCTCCACCCGTCGTGTACACCCCCACCGTCGCCGACGACGACGCCGCCCCCGCGGCGGCGGCGCCGGGGGACGTCGCCCCGGCCGGCGGGCTGCGGCTGGCCCGGGTCTTCGACCTCACGGCCCCGGACGGCCGCCCGGCGATGGCCGCGGCCCACGAGCGCGTCACCTCCGTCGAGGAACGGATCGCGCTGCTCCACTCCCTGCGGGCGGCCCCGATCGCCGTGCACGCGCTGGGCCCCGAACCCGACCGCGTCGAGCCCGCCCGCGGCCCGGTGGTGCCCGCCGGGTTCCGGACCGACGGCGTCTGGGTCTGGTCCGACCAGATCGCCTACTACCTCGACCGCTACGGGCTGGCGCCCGAGCCCGCGCTCCGCCACCACCTCACCGCGCGGGCGCCGCACCGTGCGGCCGTCGCGCCCCGGATGCTGAGTGCGGCCGGCAGGCTCGTACGAACGGAGCCCGAGGGTTCACTGACCGGCCGTCCGTCCTCCCACCGCGGCGCTCCCGGGCGGGTCGGCCGCGACGCCCCCCTCCCGCCGTGACCGCGCACCGCCGCGCACGGCCCCACCGGAGCGCCGCGTGCCGCGCCGCTCCGGTGTCGGGGGGCCGGGCGTAGCCTGGGTGACCATGCGACAGATCATCCTGATGACCGGGATCTCCCTCGACGGGTACATCGCGGGGCCCGACGGCGAGATCGACTGGCACGTCGTCGATGACGCGGTGAACCGGCACGCCAACGACGAGACCCGCGGGGTGGGCGCCTTCCTCCAGGGCCGGGTGACGTACGGGGTGATGGAGGACTTCTGGTCGACGGTCGACACCGGGGCCGACACCACCGCCGACCCCGACGCGCAGATGCTGGCGGACTTCGCCGGCATCTGGCGGGACACCCCCAAATACGTGTATTCGCGCACCCTCCAGCGGGTCGGCGCCAACGCCACGATCGTGCGCGAGGTCGTCCCGGAAGAAGTGGCCGCCCTCAAGGCCGCCGAGGGTGCCGACCTGTTGCTGGGCGGTGCCCGGCTGGCCGCCACGTTCCTGGCCCACGACCTGGTGGACGCGTACTCGATCTACGTGCACCCGGTCCGGATCGGCCGGGGCGTGCCGCTGTTCCCGGAGCGGGACGGCGGAGCGGTGCCGCTGCGCCTGAAGAGCACGCACACCTTCGACAACGGCGTCGTGCACCTGCGCTACGCGCGCCCGTAGCCCGCCGGACCCGGCGGCCGGCCGCGTACGGCAAGGGCATGACGACGTGCCGGGGGGCGGGGCCCCCCCACGGGGGGGCCCGCCCCCCCCCCCCCGGGGGGGGCTCGCGGGGGGGGGGGGGGGACCCACCGGAAACCAGGGCCCCGCGAG
>NZ_JBHXSY010000033.1:58457-70037 GCF_042715295.1 Streptomyces sp. NPDC058701
GTTATGTTGTTTATAAGAGACTGGCGGCGGGCCGCGTCGGGCATGGGCAGGCCGACGGGCCGGGGGCCTGCCCCCCCGATGGGGGGTCCAGGCCACCGGCACGCAGTGTCGGACTGCGGTGGTGTGGTGCGGCTACCAGCGGTACCAGCGGCCGCTGCTGCCCTTGGGGCGGGCGACGAAGCCGATCAGCCACAGGACCAGGACGGCGATGGCGACCCACCAGAGAATCTTCACCGCGAAACCCGCGCCGAAGAGGATCAGTGCCAGCAGAAGAACGAGAAGCAGGGGAACCATAGTTATCAACCTCCGAGGCACCGTGTGCCCGGCCCCGCCCCGGTCATGCATTCGATCTTATGTGGTTCTTATCCCTCCGGGTGGGTAGAAGAACGCGCCTCCTTCAGGGCGACCTCGCGGCCGGGCGGCAGCCGCGGCCACGGGCAGCGGCTACCGCAACGTGCCCGACCCGGCAGCCTGTTGGGGGCGGTGCGGATACGATCTCGGCATGAATCCGGTGATCGCAGGGCTGTCCCGCCAGGGATGACGGGACAGCTCATAGGGTGGCGGTCGGCAGAGGCGCGGGCGGGAGGGGAATCCGGTGACGCAGACGGTGTCCATCGATCTGGGGGACGGTTCGACCGTTACCGCGGAGGTGATCGGCGATGTCGCGTTCGAACCCACGGAGCAGCGCGGCACGTCCGGCTACGGCGATGTCGGCTTCGGCTCGGGGCAGCGGGCCGCGCAGCTGGGTTCCGCGGTGGCCCTCACCCTTGACCAGGTGCGGGATACCGTCCAGGGCATCGGCCGGTGGGCGGCGGCGAGCATCGCCCAGGGCGGGGCGGGGTCGCCGGACTCGTTCGAGGTCGAGTTCGGGCTCAAACTGGCGGTCAAGTCCGGCCAGCTCCTCGGGATCATCGCGGAGGCCGGCAGCGAGGCCGGACTGACGGTCCGCCTGTCCTGGAACCTGGCCGATCGCCGGGATCGGACGGCTGCGCGGGCACACGCGCCGGACCCGGACCCCCCGCCGACCGGGGAGTGACGGTGCCGGGAGCACGCGGGTGGACCCCGGTGCCGACCTCGCGATCCGGGAGTGGGCCCGTTCAGGTGCACGGTCGCATCGTGGGGGCCGGGTGGGGCAGGAGCCTTCCATGTCGAACGCCATGCCCTCACCCGATGACGTCACAGCCGCCGAGAACGGCACGGCCGGAGCCGGAAGCGGCCCGCCGTCCGGGGCGCACCCCGGGACGCGGGCCTCGGAACTGCTGGTACTGCTCGACCGGCAGCACCGGAGCGAGCCCGCCGTCATCCCGGGGCAGGAGACCCTGTTCTGACGCCGCGCCGCCGTCCGCACCTGCCCGCCCCGGCCCGCGCCGGACCGCGCCGGACTGCGCCGGCCACTCCGGTCTTCCGGCCGCCCAGGGCGGCGTCCAGGGCCCCTGGGCCCTGCGCAGCGACTCGGCGGCCGGCTCTTTCGGATCGTGCCGGGTCCGCCACGATCCGAAAGAGACGGCCATGGCCGCGTAGGACAGTTCCCGCCCTACACGATGGCTCGGCCGGCGGGTCCGCTGCCCTTGCGGCCCCGGCGACGGGAGATGCGGGAGCGGTGGCCGGACGGGGACGGCGGGGCCAGGGCGAACGTCACCGTGATCTGCGCCCCTCCGAGCGGCCCGCGGGTGATGCGCATCGTTCCCCCCGTCGCGCTCGCGGCGCGCTGCGCGATGTCGAGGCCCAGGCCCGTGGAGCCGGTGCTGCTCCCGCGGGAGAGCGCCCGGTCCGGTTCCGGGATGCCCGGTCCGCCGTCCTCCACGACCAGCTCCACGGCCTGCGCCGTGCGGACGACGCGGACCCCCAGCGGGGTTCCGGCGGCGGTGTGGCGGAAGACGTTGCCGATCAGCGCGTCCACCACGGCGGCGACGTCGTCGTCGGAGAGGCCGACGGCGGTCGGCTCCTGCGTGAGGTCGAGGGAGCAGGACCGATTCTGCTGCGCCGCCAGAACCGTCCAGAAGGCGGTCCGGCGGCGGACGACGTCGGCCGCCTCGCAGCGGGGGTCCGACGCACCCGAGGCCACGGACCGGCTCGGGGACCGCCCCGCGGGCTGCTCCGTACCGAGCATGCCCTGGCCCATGGGGCCCACCGCGAGGGGGGTGCGCGCCGCGGCGATGATGGCCTCCAGTTCGGCCTCCAGCTCGTCGACCGCCGCCTCGACCCTGGCCGACTCCGCTGTCCCGGCCATGCGTTCCGATGCCAGGTGCAGCGCGGTCAGCGGCGTGCGCAGCCGGTGGGATAGGTCGGCGACGAGCTCGCGCTCGACGGCGAGCAGCTCGTTCATGCGGTGGGCCATCGCGTTGAAGGCGACACCCGCGTCCCGCAGCTCCCTGGGGCCCATGGGGTCCACGCGGGTGTCCAGGTCGCCCCGGCCGAGCGCGTGCGAGGCCTGCGCGAGCCGTTTCGAGGAGCGGACGACTTTCGCGCCGAGCCGGTCGGCGACCAGGACGGAACCGGCGATCAGGCCCACGGCGAGGAAGAACATCACCGCCCACGACTCCTTCACCCCGCGGGTGAGTTCGGCCTCGGGCACGAAGTTCTCGATGACGGCGACCTCGTCGCCCGGAAGCACCACCGGCTGAAGGCAGATCCAGCCGCCCGGGACCTCCTGCGAGATCGACTCCCGCCCCCGCTGGGCCCGTTCGAGGAGGGCCGCGGGCGCCTTGGAACTGCCGAGGGCCCCCGAACCCGGCAGGTGCACGACCAGGTGCTCGGACGCGTCCAGGCTCGCCGCGGACTCCCGCAGGGCGGCCGGATCCTTGGTCAGGGTGAGCACCGGCGCAAGTGCGGCGGCCCGCTGTTCCGCGGCGGTGACGCCTTGCTCCTTGACCAGCGACATCACCAGGGCGGCCAGGGGTATGAGGAAGGAGAGGGCCACCATGGACGTCACGGCGAGCGCCACTCCGGCCAGTGAACGCCTCACCGGGGTGCCACCAGCTTGATGCCGACGCCGCGCACGGTCAGGAGGTAGCGCGGGGCCGCCGCGCGTTCGCCGAGCTTGCGCCGCAGGGACGACAGGTGCACGTCGACCGTCTGGTCGTCCACGTACGGCTCGCGCCAGACCTCGCTCAGCAGCCGCCGTTTCGAGACGACCTGTCCGGTGTGCTGGGCGAGGAAGGCCAGCAGGTCGAACTCCCGGCGGGTGAGGCGCAGCTCCCGCCCGGCCAGGTGCGCGGTGCGCGCGCCCGGGTCCACCGCCAGTTCGCCCACGGTGGTGGAGCGCAGGGGGTCGGCGGTCGGCGCCACTGCCCCGGGTGCACCGCCGCCCGGCGGCGGCAGGCTGCCGGTGCGCCGCAGGACGGCGGAGAGCCGGGCGAGGAGCTGTCCCCCGGAGAACGGCTTGACCAGGTAGTCGTCGGCGCCCGCGTTCAACAGGTTGATGATCTCCGCCTCGTCGTCGCGGGCGGTGGCCACCAGGACGGGTACGGAGGAGATCCCGCGGATCATGCGCAGGGCGTCCGCTCCGTCGAGGTCGGGCAGCCCCAGGTCGAGGACCACGGCGTCGACGGGCGACTGCGTGACCTCACGCAGCGCGCCGAACCCGTCGGCCGCGCTGCGTACGGCGTACCCCTGCTCCGACAGGACCTCGATCAGGGACTGGCGGATGCTGGGGTCGTCTTCCACGACCAGGACGCTCGGCATGCGGACACCTTAAGGGGCTCGTCGGGGCGCACCACCCTTCAGGAGGCGGCGAACGTCGGGCCCGCGTCCGTGACGCGCAGGTGCACGGCGCGGTCGGACACCGGGATGGTGCAGCCGTCGCGGGTACTGCAGCTCGCGTACCCGAGCACGACCGTCGCCCCGCCGTTCCCCGGAGCGCTGACGGCCAGTGTCGTGGTCACCGGTCCGTCCGGGTAGACGGGGACCGGGGAGTCGACCCCGGGCACCCGGATCGACCGCACCCGCGCGGAGGCCCGCAACGGGCCCTGCGCCTCGAGGGCGCCGCCGACGGCCACCGTGGTCGGCCGGCCCACGCCCTCGATGCCGGTGGGCGGCAGATCGGTGCTGTACAGGTGGAACCCCTCGGCCTCGGGCGTGAAGACCGCGGTGAGCGTCCCCTTCGAGCCGCGCCAGTCCGACACCGAGAGCGTGACGGTGACGCCGTTCTCGGAGAAGCGCGTCGTGGACCCGGGACCGGCGGAGGCCCCGGCGGGCTCCCCTCCGCAGGCCGTGAGCGCGGCCAGGGGGAGGAGGGCGGCCGCGAGGCGGGCCCTGCGGGAGCGCCTCACGCGGAGGGAAGGCGTCGAAGGCGCGGACCTGTTCATCTGCGTGCCCCTGTGCGGTGAGTGGTGAAGGGTGAGCGGGCGCCGGTCGGTACGGCGGGCGTTCGTACGCGCCGTCTCACGACGCCCAAGTGCGGAGGAAGGTGTTGATGCCGTCCGCCGTGAGGGGAGGGTTCCCGGTGACGTGGGTGTCGGTGCGCAGGGTGCCGGACGGCGAGACCACCACCAGGACGGGCATCGTGTACGTCCCGCCCGAGGGGCTGTACGTGCGCAGGAGCGCGGAGTTCGCCGAGCTGTTGCCGCCGATGTCGACCTTGACGAGGTGGTACGAGGCCCCGAGCAGGGCCGAGGTCTTCGGTTGGGCGAACACCTTGTCGGCGGCCTTGCAGTTGCCGCACCAGTTCGCGCCGAAGTCGAGCAGCACCATCCGTCCGTCGGCCTTGGCCGCGCGCAGGGCCGCGTCGATCTGCTGCCGCGCGTCCGCCGAGGCGTCGTAGCCGGGGCCGGGCACCCGGGCCGGCGCGGGAGCCGCCGAGGTCCGCGGGGGCTTCGAGGGCGTCCCGGCGGAGGCGCCGGAGCCGGCCCCGGTACGGGCGCCGGTACGGGAGGGGCTCGGGGAGGAGCCGGCCGGCGTGGCGGTCGGGGACCCGGACGCCGACGCGGAGGGCGAGCCCGACGGGGCCGGGAGCGCCTCGGAGGACGCGCTCGCCGACGCCGCCCCGGTGGGGAGCGCTGCCGCGGACGAGGCGGCGGCGGGCGCGGCGGAGCCGGCCGGCTCGGAGGAGGGCCCGCACGCGGCGGTCAGCCCGGCCGCGACCACGGCCGCGGCGACCAGGGCCGGACGCCGCCGGAGCGGCGCGGCGGAGCGGGGGGACACCGTGCGGCGTGCGGCGCGGGCGGATCGGAGCAGGCGAGAACTCATGACGGAGACACCCCAGGGCAAGGTTCGGGACGGCGGGACGGGCGAGGCACACCCCCGCTCGGAGAAGTCGGGGCCCGGCGGTTCACCGGTGGTGCGTCCGGTGCCGGGGGCCGCTCGGCTGACGTGAGCATAGGACCGTTCGCGGCCCGCGGAAGCGCCCCGGCGGGATCTTGAGGTTGCCCTAAGGAACAGCTCACCTTCCGCTTCGCCGGAACCCGGTGCACGGCCACACACAGCACCGCGAAACGCGCAGAACGGTACGGGAGCCGCCCCGTGGTACGCATCGGCTCCGGTCGTCGCGCCGGGCGTCAGAACGAGGTCTCGCGCACGCTGGCCTTCGCCCCCGGGACGACCGTCGCCGTGATCACCGACCGGTGGCCGTCGCTGGAGAACGTGACCGAGAGGGTGTCGTCGGCGCTCTGCGAGGTGGTCGTCTTGAAACCGCGGCCGGGGATCGCCGAGATCAGGCACACGCCCCTGCTCCCGTACCGGACGGTGACCTTGCCGCCCTGGGAGGGGACGGTGTGCAGGCCCGCCCCGCCCTGCTCGCAGTCGACGGACTTGGGCGCGCTGGTCCGCGGGGTGCCCGCCGGGGCCTTCGCGGGAGTGGGGGTGGGCGAGGGGGAGGGCCGCTGCGTCAGCGTCGGCGAGGGGCTCGCGGAGGCGGCCGCGGACGGGGACGGCGAGACCTGCTCCGGCGACGGACTGCCCGCCTCCCAGGCGGGGGGCGTGTCGATGACCACCGGGGCGGACCGCGCGACCGGGGGCGTGTGCCTGGTCGACCCGACCACGAACTGGACCGTCGCGAGCACGGCGGTCACGCTGGCGGCGGTGCACGACAGCCATAGGAGCAGATAGCGCGGAGTTCGGGGCACGGCCCCATAGTGGCCGACGCACGGTGCGGCGCGTCACCGGCACCCCCCGGACTGCCGCCCGCGGCGGCGGGGAGCCCGGGTCTTCTCGCGGGCGCTCCGGGAACGCCGACGTCCTCCGGACCCGCGGAGGGTCCGGAGGACGGGCAGGGCCGACCGGGGGGCGGCGTGGGGGAACCGTCCGCCGATCGACCCCGGGGAGGGCACCGGCGGGGGAGGCCCGCCGACGGGCGCCGGCCGGGAGGAGGCCGGAGCTCCGCTACTTCCCGGTGCCGAAGTTCTGCGTCCACCACGGGCCGCCGTCGCCCTTGTGGACGCCTATGCCGATCTCTCGGAAGTCGCAGTTGAGGATGTTCGCCCGGTGTCCGGAGCTGTTCATCCAGGAGTTCATCACCGAGGCGGCGTCCGCCTGCCCGCGGGCTATGTTCTCGCCGAGGCGGGACCACTTGTATCCGGCGGCCTCCACGCGGCTGGTCATGGTGGACCCGTCGGGACCGGTGTGCGACATGACGCCGCTGCGGGCCATGGTGTCGCTGTACGCCCGCGCGGCGGCGCTCAGCTTCGCGTTGGCGGCGAGGGGGCCGCACCCGGCCGCCGCACGCTCCTTGTTGACCAGGGAGAGGACCGCGGACTCGGCGTCACCGTTCACGGTGCCCGAACCGCCCGACCCACCGGACCCGCCGGAGGTGCCCGAACCACCCGAACCACCCGAGCCGCCGCCCTTCGTGGGGGAGGGCTTGGGCGCCGGCTTGGCCGGCTTGGCGGCCGCCGACGAGGCCGGAGCGTTGTTCGCCTGGATCGTGGGATCGGCGGGGGCGGAGGATTGCGACGCGCCGGCGTCGGGCGTCGCGGACGGGCTCGCGCTCGCCGTGGCCGAGGCCTCGGGGGTGCCGGTCGGCGTCGCGTCGGCGGGGGCCGCCGTCGGCGTCGCCGAGGCCGTACCGGACGCCGTACCGGTCTGCTCGCCGGCCCGCTGCTCCGTACGGGCATCCCCGTCGGAGTCGGCCACCGCGACACCGACCGCCACGACCGCGGCGGCCGCGGTGACGGACAGCACGATGCGTGTGCGCGCCGACTTCTTCCGGCGCGCCTCGACGCGGGACGGGGTACCGAGATCTCGGCTGCGGCTCATGCCGGTAACACCTCACTGGAGCGGGGGAGGAGGGGAGTTGGCCCGAGCCTAGGTCCGTGACCAGCCACAAGAGCGCCAGGGAGGGGTTCTTCAGAGTCCCTTAAGGAAGCCCGCAGGTTCGACACAGGGATGATCCGGGCATTGATCGCAACTCGGCTCGTGCGGCCGGGCGTCGACAGGGGCCGGCGGTTCGGGACCGCACGGGCCGCTCCGCGATCGAAGATCGCCGAGCAGTAGGCTGAGCCCGCAACACGATGCGAAGGGGCATCCAGTGGCGCGGGCCCCGGTCGGCCGTGCTGCCGATGGCCGGCCTGGACAACCGCTGGACCGGTCTCGCCGACGACGGGCCGGTCGTGACCGGTCTGGTCAACGCCGGGGACAGCCTCATTAACACCAACCCGACCTTGGGCCACGGCGCGGCCCTCTGCCTGCGGGCCGCCCAGCACCTCGCGGCCCACGCCGACGAGATCGCCGCGGACCCCGTCGTCTACCACGCCTGGACGGCACAGGCCCTCCGCCCGTGGTTCGACGTCCCGGCCGCTACGGCGCCCAGGCCCCGGCCGTGCCCGGCACCAGCCGGCCCGCCTTGACGTACTCCCGCCGGGCCCCGTCCCGTACGTCCGCGGCGGTCACCGGCCCGTCGCCCCGGACCCGTGCCGCGTAGCACGCCGTCAGGGCGGCCGACCGGATCGAGCCCCCGGCGAGCTCGAACTCGGCCGCGCACCGCTCCAGTTCGGCGTCGATGCCGGGCTCGGTCGGAGCGCCGGCCAGCGCGCCGCGCCACAGGTCCGCGCGCAGTGCGGCGTCGGGGAACGGGAAGTCCACGACCAGGTCGAGGCGGCGGGTGAACGCCTCGTCCACGTTGGACCGCAGGTTGGTGGTGAGGACGGCGATGCCGTCGAAGGACTCCAGCCGCTGCAACAGGTAGGCGCTCTCCAGGTTCGCGTACCTGTCGTTCGAGCCGCGGACCTGCGACCGCTTCCCGAAGACGGCGTCCGCCTCGTCGAAGAGCAGGACGGCGTCGGTGCGGTCCGCCTCCACGAAGATCCGCTCCAGGTTCTTCTCCGTCTCACCGACGTACTTGTCGACCACCGAGGACAGGTCGACCACGTACAGGTCCAGGCCGAGTTCCCCGGCCACCACCTCGGCCGCGAGGGTCTTGCCCGTACCGGACGGCCCGGCGAACAGGGCCACGACCCCGCGCCCGCGGCCGCCGCCGGTCCGCAGCCGCCAGCCGCCGAGGACCTCGTCCCGGTGGCGGGCCCGCCCCACCAGCTCCACCAGCCGGGAACGCGGCGACTCCGGCAGGACCAGGTCGGCGAAGCCCACGGCCGGCCGCACCTGACGCGCGTGCCGTCCGAGCAGTGGCGCCGACAGCCGGCGCGCGGTGTGCCGGACGTGCCGGGCGCCGAGCGCGACGCCCTCGAAGGCGGCGAGTTCCCGCGCGGCCCGGCCCACTGCCTCGATCTGCTCCCCGTCCAGCCGGTACGAGGCCACCGCCTCGGCCATGTCGCCGTCGAACCCCGGGAGTTCGGCCCGCCAGCGGTCCGCGGTCGTGCCCCCGCCGCCGGAGCCGGTCCCGGAGACCCCGCCGTCCCCGGGACCGGTCCCCGGCACCGGTGAGTCCAGGGCGAGGAGCGACACGCCCGCCGCCCCCCGCGCCCAGTCCGGGTCGCACGGCTCGGGCCCCGCGAAGACCGAGGTGATGTCGGGGGCGGCGATCGAGGAGATCAGCCCGCCGGGGTCGTCGGGCAGCGAGGTCACCACCACCGCCGTCCCGGCCCCGCGCAGCCGGGCCTCGCGCCGCAGGACCGTGCCGATCGAGGGGTCCGGCGTACGGGCCCCGGGCCCGTACAGGAGCACCGCCCGGCCCGCCGCCCGCAGCGCGGCCACCACCGAAGCCGCCGACGCCGCGCCGTGCCGCTCCCGGAGGTGGACGGTGACGGGCCGCCGTGACCGCGCGACCAGCGCTGCCGTGCCCGCCGCGTCTCCGGCGCCCGTCGCACCGGCCGGCCCCGCCGGGTCCGCCGCGCACGGGGCGGCCGGCAGCAGGCTGACCCCCGCCCGGCACAGTGCCTCGTCGAGGGAGTCGTCCCCGAGCAGGTGGGCCACCACCCGCTCCGGAACCCGCAGCGCCCGCCCGGGCAGCGGCCGGTCCTCGTCCTCGAACGCGAGCAGCCCGCCCGCGATCAGCGGCGCGGCCGCGTGGAAACGGCCGCGCGCCCGCGGCAGGTGGGGTCCGCTCCCGGCCAGTTCGAGGGCGAGGGCGACCGAGGCCCGCCGCCGGCCGACGTCGTCGTTCAGGTACCCGTACAGCGGCTCGAAGCCGCGGTCCACGTCCGGAGCGGCCGCCGCCAGCAGGATCCGCAGGTCGAGCGCCGACAGCCCGAAGTCCCTGACGAGGGCCGACAACCGGTCCCCGCCACTACCGCCGGGGTACGGCTCGGCCGTCTCCCGGACCCCGCCGCCCCGAGCCGGCGCGGCGGGGTCCGGCCCGCCCTCCGAGGCCGCGCGCAGCGCGGACTCCCGGGACACGTACAGCCCGCGCAGCGGATCGTGCGCCGCGGGATCACCGGCCGAGCGCCGCTCGACCAGCGCCGCCGCCACCGCGCGCAGCGCCGCCAGCCGCTTCAACAGGGCAGACGCCGACTCACTCACCGGCCGTGCTCCCGCGTCGCGCCGTACGGAGCATCCGCGGCCGGGAGTCGGCCGGTGCGCCGGAGGCCCCCCGGACGGTGACGACCGCGCCCTCGGTGACCGGCGGACCCACCGGGTAGACCGGCGTCACCGGGAACGGGGTGGTGATCACGACGTCCAGCGACGGCTTGAGCTCACCGCCCAGGGCCGACCAGATGTCGGCGAGCGAACGCGACTCGGCGGGCGGGACGCCCACCGTCAGGCCGATCGAGGCCCGGTGCGCCCGCAGGGAGAGCGGCACGTGCTCCTCCGGCAGCGCCTCGTACGGCAGGAGCGCCGCGAGCGCCCCGGCGAGCATCCGGTGCTCGTCCTCGGGGCGCGCGGTCCAGGCGGTGAGCAGGTAGGAGAGGCGGAACCAGCGCGGCGGCTGCCGCCGCTGCAGGACGGTTCCGTCCTCGCCCCGCTCCGCGTAGGCGCCGCGCTCCCGGCGGGCCACGTCCTCGCGGATGTCGTACAAGTACGCGTTCAACGTCGGGGTGTTGCGCCGTGCCGCCCACTCCCGGGTGGGGGCGTCGAGAGCGATCTCGCCCGCCCCCTCGGGCAGGGCGCCGCGGCGCAGGAGGCGCCGGAGCGCCTCGTCGATCTCGTGGATCATGTGATGGGTGTCCTCGGTACGGCCGGAGCCCGCGGGACCCGGTGGAGGGCGGCGGGGGGTCGGCGGAAGGGCCGCGACCGCCGCTGAGCGCGACGGCCGGGGCCACGGGGGCGGTCGGGGGGAACGCGCGTTCCCGGTCCGGTCAGATGTAGCCCTCCCGCAGCGCGTAGGCCACGGCGTGGGCGCGGTTGGTGAGCCGCAGCCGGGTCATCAGTGCGTGCAGGATGTTCTTGACGGTCCGTTCGGAGTAGGCGAGCTTCTCGGAGATCTGCCGCGTGTCCAGACCCTCGGCGATCAGCCGCAGTACGTCCGTCTCGCGCGGCGCCATGCCGAACAGCGGCGCGCCCCCCACCCCGGAGCAGGCCGCCGCGGTCTCCGACCGGCGCAGCCGTCCGACCTGGCCCAGGACCCGGCTGATCAGGTCCGGCGGCAGCACCCCTTCCCCGTCCGCGGCCTGCAGTACGGCCTTGACGAGGCGCTCCCCGGTGGCCTGGTGCCGCCACACGATGGCCCGCACGCCGTACTCCACGACCGTGAGCAGGTCGGGCTCGCGCAGTTCACGGGCGACCAGCACCACCCGCTGCTCCCCGCCGCGCAGGACCCGGCGCAGCTCGGCGGCCGACTGCTCGTCGATCCGGTCGACCAGCATCACGGCCACGGTCGCGGCGGGTACGAGGCCGTCCCGCTCCCGGGAGCGCGACTGGACCTCCACGCTCGGGCTGTGCCGCAGATGGCTCACGACCCCGGCCCGGCTGAGCGGATCGGTGGCGTGGATCGTGACGGTGATGCGGTCGGTCGTCGTCGTCGCCTGCATGCGTGTACTCCCTTTCCCCCCGTGCGGTCTTGCTCGGCACACGGTGGCGGGGGGCGATCAACAGCGCGTGGGTGTCCGATGGGTGCGGCCCGTGGCGTCCCGCCCGGCCCCGCTGTGGCGTCCCGCCCGGCCCCGCCGTGGCGTCCCGCCCCGGCCCCGCCGCGGGACAGGGCCGGGCCGCTCCGCGGACAGCCCCCCAGGGGGTGTCGTCACGGTTGTTCCGTACGCCCGTACGCCCGTACGCCCGTACGCCCGTACGCCCGTACGCCCGTACGCCCGTACG
>NZ_JBHXSY010000033.1:70136-83132 GCF_042715295.1 Streptomyces sp. NPDC058701
CCCGTACGCCCGTACGCCCGTACGCCCGTACGCCCGTACGCCCGTACGCCCGTACGGCAGGGACGAGTGCGGCGACAGCCAGCCCCTACAGGGCGTCCAGCACCGCGCGGGCCTGCGCGGCCTCGGGCGGCCGCATCGGTGCGAGCAGTTCGACGGCCCGGGTCAGCAACTCCCGGGCCCGGTCCGTCTCGCCGAGGTCCGCCAGCGCCGTGCCGAGCAGCCGCAGGGCGCGGGCCTCCGCGAACGACCAGCCCTTGGTCCGGGCCAGTTCCAGGAGCCGCTGACCGGTCGCCACCGCGTCACCGGGCCGCCCCGCGGCCAGGTGACAGGCGGTTTCCTCACCCAGGTGGAAGACTTCGAAGGTGGAGTAGCCGTGGCGCGCGGCCAGTTCCGCGCCTTCGCGGAGCCCCTCGATGGCCTCGTCGGGCAGCCCCCGCAGCCGGGCGACGGTGCCGAGCGCGTACAGGGCGTAGATCTGCCGGAACGGATCGCCCGCGGTCCGCGCGGAGTCGAGGCTCAGACGCGCCGTCGCCGCCGCCTCGCCGAGCCGTCCGGCGGCGGCCAGGATGACGGAACGGCAGGTGCGCGCGTTTCCCGCGCCCCAGGCGTTGCCGCACCGGTCACCGGTCTCGACGGCCCGCCCCGACAACTCCAGGGCCCGGTCGTACTCGCCCCGCCCGAGCCACACCAGCCCCTGGCAGTTGTGGACCTCCGTCAGGACGGCCGGGTCCCCGGAGTTCCGCGCGTCGAACTCGGCCTCCAGCAGGACCGCTTCGGCCGCGTCCAACTGCGCGAGCTGGTACAGCGCACCGCCCAGCATGTAGCCGAGGCGGCCGGCCGCCCGGGTCTGCCCCCGCTCGCGCGCCAGCCCCAGCATCAGGCGGGCCGGTTCCACCAGCGCGCCCCAGAGGAACGAGCCGTCGAGCACCGGGTCCAGGGCGAGCACGAGGTCGGCCACGAGCGCCACGGACGACGGATCGGCCCGGACCGTCTGCACCGCGACCGCGAGGACGGACTGGTGCCGCACGGTGAACAGCCGGTGACCCTGACCGGGTTCGGAGACCGCGGTGCCCGGCGAACGCGTGGGAGCGAGCAGCCCGGCCAGCGGATGGCCCGGGCGCTCGACGGCGTACGCGTTGCGGGCCGACGCCAGGAAGTGGTCGCAGAGCCGGGACAGGGCCGCCGCCTGCTCCTCCGGACCGTCCTCCTGCGCCGACCGGGCGCGGGCGAAGGCCCGCAGCAGGTCGTGGAAGCGGTACCGGCCCGGCGCCGGGGACTCCAGCAGCCCGAGGCCGGTCATCCGCTCCAGACACTCCTCGGCCCGCTCGTACGCGAGCCCGGTCAGGGCCGCCGCGTCGGCGGCCTCCGCGTCCTCCTGGTCGGGCAGCGCCAGCAGCCGGAACAGCCGGGCCTCGTCGGCGCCGAGCAGTTCGTAGCTCAGCCGGAAGCAGGCCTCCACCCCGTCCTCCCCGGCAGCGGTGGCCGAGAACGGGGAGCGCCGCCCCTCCAGCAGGCCGAGGAACGCGGAGAGCGACCAGCCCGGCCGGGTCGCCAGCCGGGAGCCGGCGATCCGCAGTGCCAGCGGGAGCCGTCCGCACAACTCGGCCATGGCGGCGGCCTCGGCCGGTTCCGCCGCGATCCGGGCCTCGCCGAGGATCCGGCCGAGCAGGGTCACGGCGTCGGCGGACGACAGCACGTCGAGCCGGATGCGCAGGGCCGCCGGGAGCTCGGGCAGGGTGCTGCGGCTCGTCACCAGGACGGCGCAGGCGGACGAACCGGGCAGCAGCGGCTCGATCTGCCCGAAGTCCCGGGCGTCGTCCAGGACCAGCAGCACCCGCCGGCCCGCCAGCCGGGACCGGTACAGGGCCGCACGCTCCTCGGCGCCCTCCGGAATGGCGGAGTCCAGCACTCCGAGGGCCCGCAGGAAGGCGGCGAGCACGCCCGCGGGGAGCGCCGGATCCTCCCGTACGCCGCGAAGGTTGGCGTAGAGCTGCCCGTCGGGGAAGTGCGCGCGCAGCCGGTGCGCGGCGTGCAGGGCGAGGGCCGTCTTGCCGACTCCGCCGATCCCGCCGACGGCCGAGATCACCACCGCCTCGGCGCCGTCCGGCCGCAGCGTGCGCAGGAGGTCCGCCGTGTCCTGGTCGCGCCCGGTGAAGTCGCTCGTGGTGTAGGGCAACTGGGCCGGCGGCGGCAGACTGACCGTTCCGGGCGCCGTGGGCCCGCCGCCGGGCCCGGTGGAGCCGCTGCCCGACCCTGCGGGCCCGCCGCCGGGCCCAGTGGATGTGCCGCCGGGTTCCGCGGACCTGCCGCGGGTCCCCGCGGCCGCGCCCGTGGCCGCCCCGGCGGTCGTGTCCCCGGCCTCGCCCGGGCGGCCCGCCCGCTCCAGGGCCGTGGAACGCAGGCTCCGCAGCCGCTCGTTCTGCGGGTGCTCCGCGCACAGCAGGGCTAGTTCCGGGACCAGACGCGCGTGCTGTCCCCGTACGAGGTCCAGCTCCAGCCGCTCCAGCAGTACGGACAGCCGCAGCTCACCCAGCCGCTCCCGCTGGATCCGGGCGAACGGCCCCGGCAGCCCGGCCAGCGGGACCCCCCGCCACCTGCGCAGGGCACGCTCCAGCAGCTCGGACCCGCTGCCGAGGTCCCCGGCCGCGACCCGGGCGCGGGCCCGGGTCACCTCGGCCTCGAACACGCTCAGGTCGACCGCGGCGTCCGGCACGCCGAGCGCGTAGCCCCGCCCCTCGGTGGCGAGGCAGGGACCGAGGATCCGGCGCAGCCGGTACACGTACGACCGGACCGTGCCCACCGCGGTCCGGGGGCTCTCCTCACCCCAGATCCCGTCGATCAGCTCGTCCAGCTCGCAGACCCCGGGCCGTCGCACCAGCAGCATGGCCAGCAACAGGCGCTGCTGCGGCGGCCCGAGCGCGAGCGCCACCTCGCCGTGCCAGGCCTGCACCGGGCCCAGCAGGGAGAAGTACGGTGTGGCAGGAGCGCTCAAGGCGGCCCCCTTTCCCCAGTGAAGACGAACCCCCGAGCGGATGATCTTCACAGACGCGCGCAAACCGTACGTCGGGTTCCGGCCACCGCGCCGCGCAGCCCGCTGCGAGCCGTCCGAGGGCTCAGGCCCGGGGAAGGGCGGTCAGCTGCTCGGCGATGGTGGTGGCGGAGGGGAAGGTCGCGCCCAGGGTTCCCACGCGCTTCCAGCGGAGGGTTCCGTCGGGCGCGACGATGAACACGGAGCGCCGCAGACCGATGAGCGGGGCGTCGATCCCGAAGGCCCGGGCAGCCGCGCGGTCGGGGTCGGCGAGCAGCGGGATGCGCAGCCCGCGGTCGCGCGCGAAGCGCTCGTGGCTGTCGACGTCCTGCGGGCTGATGCCCCAGACGGTGGCCCCGCAGGCCTGGAGCTGCTCCAGGCCGTCGGAGTAGGAGCACAACTGCTTGGTGCAGACGGGGGTGTTGTCGCCGGGATAGAAGGCGAGCACGACGGTGTTCCCGCGCTGCTCGGCCAGCGCGTAGTCGGACCGTTCGAAGCGGTCCTCGCGGAGGACCCCTCCGGGCAGGGAGAAGTCGTTCACGAGGTCTCCCACTGAGGGCGTACGGCCCATGGTGTCGGTTCCTTCCACAAGGGCGGCGGCGCTCCCCCCGGGGAGGGGGACCGGCCGCCGACCGGCCGGTTCTCGGTACGGGCGCCCGGCCTCGGGACCGGGGCGCCTGATGCTACGGGCCCGTCCGCCGGGGCACCGCGGCCGGTGGCCGTCCGCGGTCCGGCCCGGTACGGGGGCCCGTCCGTACTTCGGAGCGGAGGCCGCCGCGGATCGGCCGCCCGGCGCAAGGAAACCGCCTGCCGTCATTCGAACGAGGGAACCGGGGCCGCCCCACCCAACCGCCCCTCCGGTCGCGCCGAAGTCACCTGCGAGGGCCACGCAGCACAGCGGCCCGCGCCGTCCCCGCGTTCCGGGGGCGGCGCATCACCATCCACAGGAGGCTTCCATGTCCCGTTTCCTCAAGACCGCAGGGCTCGCGCTGGCGGCAGGCGCCGTACTCGTCGGCGGCGCGTCGGCCGCGTCGGCCGATGCGGGCGCACAGGGCGTCGCGGCCTACTCGCCGGGCGTCGGTTCCGGGAACCTCATCCAGATCCCGATCCACATCCCGATCAACGCCTGCGGCAACTCCATCAGCGTCATCGGCCTGCTGAACCCGGCCTTCGGCAACACCTGCGTCAACGCCTGACGGTTCCCGTCCGGCCGGACGGCCCACCGGCCGTCCGGCCCCCGAGCGCGCGGGGCCGTCGCACGACCGCCCCCCCAGCACGTCGACCGCCCCCCCAGCACGTGGCCCCCCAGCACGTGGCCCCCCCGGCACGTCGACCGCCCGGCCAATCCTCCGGCCCTCCCGCCACGAATCACGGGCGAGGAAAGGCTGCGAGGCGAGCACCATGACCGACGAAGAGTTCGAACGGCTCCTGGAACTGGCCCGGGCCGAAGCCCGCCGCATCGGCTTTCCCGCCCCCGTGCCGGACGAGGACGCACCGTACGGATTCCACACCGGGCACGCGGAATACGGCGCGCCGTCCCACTGACCCACCGCCCGCGCGACGGACCCGCTCCTTACGAAAGCCTGACGCCGCCCCCACCGGGCCCACGGGCCCGCCACAGGGCCCCGCGCCGGTGCGATCCTGGTACCCATGAGTCACACCGAACCGCAGCCCCGGGTCCTGGTGGTCGAAGACGACCCGACGGTCGCGGAGGTCGTCTCCGGCTACCTCGTACGGGCCGGCTACGCCGTGGAGCACGCGCCCGACGGCCCCGACGCCCTGCACCGCGCCGCCGAGCGCCGGCCCGACCTGGTCCTGCTGGACCTGATGCTGCCCGGCATGGACGGCCTGGAGGTGTGCCGGCGGCTGCGCGCGACCGCCGCCGTCCCCGTCCCCGTCATCATGCTGACCGCGCGCGGCGACGAGGACGACCGGATCGCGGGCCTGGAGCTCGGCGCCGACGACTACGTCACCAAGCCCTTCAGCCCCAGGGAACTCGTCCTGCGGGTCGAATCCGTCCTGCGCCGCAGCCGCGGCGGCCGACGGCAGGAGTCCGCGCCCGAGCGGCCCCTCCTGGCCGCGGGCGGCGTCCTGCTCGACCGCGAGAACCGGCGCGCGGAAAAACAGGGGCGCGAGCTGGCGCTCACCCTGCGCGAGTTCGATCTCCTCGCCCACTTCCTGACCCACCCCGGCCGGGTGCACGGCAGGGAGGAGCTGATGCGCGAGGTGTGGGGATGGGACTTCGGCGACCTGTCCACCGTGACCGTCCACGTCCGCCGGCTCCGGGCCAAGATCGAGGACGACCCCGCCCGGCCGCGGCTCATCCAGACCGTCTGGGGCGTCGGATACCGCTTCGCGGCGGAAACGCCGGAGGCCGCCGCATGAAGGACGTCGTACTCATCGCGCTCTTCGCGCTCGCCGGAGCGGGCTGCGCCGGGCTCGCCGGGGCGCTCGCGCTGCGCCTGGTGCGCCACCGCTCGGTCGCGGTGTCCCTCACCGTGGTCGCGGCGGTCACCGTCACGGCCATGCTGGCCGGAACACTGGCGGTGGCCCAGGCGATGTTCCTGTCCGCACACGACCTGTGGGTGGTCACCGTCGTCGTGGCCATGGCCGCCGTCGTCGCCCTGGCCACCGCACTGCTGCTCGGCCGCTGGGTCGTCGCGCGAAGCCGCGAACTCGCGCTCGCGGCACGGGACTTCGGGAACGGCGGCCGGTTCGCGGCGCCCCCCACCGCTGCCACCGCCGAACTCGCCGCCCTCTCCCGGGAACTGGCGGCGACCAGCGCCAAGCTCGACGCGTCCCGGAATCGGGAGCAGGCCCTGGAAGCCTCCCGCCGCGAACTGGTCGCCTGGATCTCCCACGACCTCCGGACCCCGCTGGCGGGACTGCGGGCCATGGCGGAGGCCCTGGAGGACGGCATGGCCGCCGATCCCGCCCGCTACCACCGGCAGATCCTCACGGAGGTCGACCGGCTCAACTCCATGGTCACCGACCTCTTCGAGCTCTCCCGCATCCACGCCGGCGCGCTGAGCCTCCATCCCAGCCGGATCTCCCTGTACGACCTCGTGGACGACGCGCTGGCCGGAGCCGACCCTCTCGCGCGGGAGCACGGCGTCCTGCTCGTGGGCGAGCGGGTGGCCGCCGTACCGGTCGAGGTCGACGGCAAGGAGATGACCCGCGTCCTCGCCAACCTCCTCGTCAACGCCATCCGGCACACTCCGGCGGACGGCACCGTCGCCGTCGCCGTGGAGGACAGGACGGACGCGGTGGTGCTCTCCGTGACCGACGGCTGCGGCGGCATCCCCGAGGAGGACCTGACGCGCGTCTTCGACACCGGCTGGCGCGGCAGCGAGGCCCGTACGCCCCCGGCCGGGGCGGGGCTGGGGCTGGCGATCGTCCGCGGAATCGTCGAGGCGCACGCGGGGCGGGCCGATGTGCGCAACGTCCCGGGCGGCTGCCGCTTCGAGGTGACCCTGCCCGTGGCGAGCGCGCTCTGACGGCCGGTCACCGCCGGTTCCCAGCAGGGAAAATCGCTGTGGAGCACCGTGGCCGGCCGCCTAGCATGCCGCCCGTGAACACCAACGAAGAGATAGTCGAGCGGGCCCTGGACCGGATCACCGCAGGGTACGTCTTCCCCGACAAGGCCGAGCGGGTGGACGCCGCGATCCGGCGGCGTCTCGCCGCGGGCGAGTACGCGGACCTCGACGGCCCGGCGCTCTGCCGCACGGTCACCGGCCACCTCCAGGAGGCCTGCCCGGACGAGCACCTGCGGCTCCTCTGGACCGACCTGCCGCAGTCGCTCGAACCGCAGGACGAGGACGAGGGGCGCGCGGCGTTCCTCGCACGGCTCAGGGCCGAGAACCAAGGGGTCCGACGCGTCGAGCACAGGGACGGGAACGTCGGGCTCATCGAGCTCGGACTCATCGCCGACGCCGCCGGGGGCGCCCGCGCGATCGGCGCCGCCATGCAACTCGTCACCCACAGCACCGCACTCGTCCTGGACCTGCGCACCTGCCTCGGCGGGTCGCCGGAGGGCGCCGCGATGTGGTGCAGCTACTTCTTCGGCGACGACCAGGTGCACCTGAACGACATCCACGACCGGACCACCGGCGTCACCCGCCAGTACTGGACGACCGCTTACCTGCCCGGCCCGCGCTACACGGACCGTCCGGTCTACGTGCTCACCAGCTCGACCACCTTCTCCGGGGGTGAGGACGTGGCGTACACCCTGCAGGCCCAGGGCCGGGCCGTCGTCATCGGCGAGACGACGCGCGGCGGCGCACACCCGACCGCGCGCTACGCGGTCACCGCGCACGTCCAGGTGACGGTGCCGGTCGCCCGGAGCGTCAACACCGTCACCGGCACCAACTGGGAGGGTGTCGGCGTGCTGCCCGACGTGTCCGTTCCGGCGGACCGAGCGCTCGACACGGCGCTGGCCGCGGCGCTGGGCACGGACCTGGAGAAGCGCCCGGGCACCGACCCGGGCACCGACCCGGACACCGGCGTGGACACGGCACCGGCGGCCGAGATGCCCTGAGGTCTGGAGGGGCAGCCCGTCCGCGCCCCCTCGCACTCCCGCCGGCCGGGGGGTCCGGGGACGGGGGGCGCCGTCGCCCCGCCCGCCACTCCCCGGCCGCCCGGGCCGCGGGGTCCGTACGGGCTTAGCCGGTCGAGCTCCTCCCGGCGCCCTGCGACCGCAGGGCCGCAGCCTGGTGGCAGACCACCGACGACCAGACCAACGGCTTCCTCGGCGGTCTCCGCCTCCCCGACGATCTGGGAACGCGACGGCCCAGCGACGAGGTAGCGCCCACCAGAAAGATGTATGACAAAACGAAACATCCCAGGACCCGTCACCAGTGCACCTGCTGAGGTGCAGGTTCTGGTGGCTGCTCGACGGATGGAACTGTCGGAGAAGCGGCTCCGCATACGCGGCTCGCACCAGCCTGATGTCCATGTCCTCGCGGTGGAGCAGCCGCTGCCACGCTGCCTCCACGACATCACCCTGACCACGCTCGGCGCTATCGGGCGTACTTGGCGCATCTATCGATCCCATGAGCCCATTCCGCTTCCCCCTGTCCCACCTGGATGGCAGGGGTCAGCCGCGCAACCCCGACACCGCCCGGGGCCGCCAGATCATCGGCGATCACCCCAGCCCCGTCAGATCACACCGTCCGCCACCGCGCAGACCTCCGCAGCAGGCACGGGACGCGAACCCTCTGGAAGAAGCCGGCCCACCAACACCTCAGTCCGTGCAATGGCGGCCGCTGCGCCGGCGTGTACGCCGCCCACGTGCTGAAGTAGGCCGGGACGAGAGCCCGGCCGGCCAGTGGCGCTTGGCCAGCCAGGCCCTGTCGCGGCCAGCGTTGCGATGCATGGCGTTTGCAAGAATCAGCCATGCTCCTGGCTGAGGGGGACGCCGACCAACAGGTCCTTGCGTGCAATCGTTCCGGCCCCCGCCCCCGCAAGAGTGATCTTGGTCAAGGGGCCGTGGCGCCTGGTTTCCGGGCGGGGCGGATACCGGTGCAGTGCCGTCAGGCGCAGTTCAACATCAGGCATCCCGCCCAACCGAAAGATCATTCCCACTTCCGCTTCACCGGTAAGTTCTTGCGCGACGCACATCAGCTCGTCAGGCGAACTCTTGGCGATCTGGAACACGACCATCCGTGCGACGGCCGGCAGCGCGGGCTGCGCTGCGATCGCATCGATGATCTGTTCCATGTCCTCGGAGGCCGCGATACAGATGTCCTGATCACCTCTCATGCGGGCGCCGGAGCCTTCCGAGCCTTCTTCGGAATCAGCGATCTCCGCAGGCAGGATGAACGAGTTTCGACCCTCCCTGAACGTCCATTCAATATTCTGCGGTACATCACGCGCAATGGAGAGGAAGACATCTCTCAGTTCAGGATGGGGCTCACTGAAGCGCCATCCGAGCAAAGGCAGTTGAACAAGGCCCGTCGTGTTGTTGGTTTCACTGACGGACTTGATCCAGGCCAGCGGAGCGAACCGCTCCAGGGCCATCCTGGCCCGCACGAATCTCGGCAGCCCCTGTTCCACATTTATCACCGCCAACTGGTCGTCCTTCGCCTGTCCCAGAGCTCACGCAGATCAGCCTCGCCGTTCAATCTTATGACACGTTCATCATTTTGAGACCTGAGGGCCCGCTCATAGTCTCCCCGGGGAATGGGATTGGAACTCAAGGTCGGATCGTAGATATAGCGACCGTCCGTGTATACCTGATGGAATTCGTAGTCCACCGACTCGATCCCATTGGGCCCCGCCTCAGGCGTCCTCAGGTTTCCGGAAGGGGTGATGTAATGAACGATCCTTCCTTCGCCATCCGCGCGCTGCATGATGTAATCCGATATCTCGGTGCAGTCGACGTATTCGCCCTTGGGCGCTGATCGCATGACGTCGATCAGGCCTTGCTTCGGCGGATGCTCCGGGTTCGGCTCTCTGAAGTCGAACGGGCCGCGCACCACGCATTCGTCGGGGGCCAGACCCATGGGATCGGACCACGTCAAAGGATTGTGGACGTACGCCGTGGGGTTCGGGGCGGGAGCCAGGCCCAGAGGGTCCGGGCTCAGGTATCGCGCGGCTTCGGGGTCGTAGGTGCGGAAGAGGCTGTGGTGGAGGCCGGACTCCGGGTCGAAGTACTGCCCCGGAAAGCGCAGAGGGGTGTAAGCCGACGCCTCACGGTTCCAGGTGGTCGTACCCCACAAGGTACTGCGGCTGTGCCAGGCCGTCGTACCGTCTTCGGCCAGGAGCCGGGTCGGTGTACCGATGAGGTCCGTGACGATCGCGAAGAAGCGGTCGTCGATCGCGTCGGCGTCGATGTGCTCGGTCTGGGTGAGGGGGTGGGATCCCTTGTGGGTCCACGCGAGGGTGACCGAACCGTTCGTCTGCTCGCAGAGGACGGCACCGTCCCAGGTGAAGACCGTTTCATCGATCACGTCACCCCCGGAGGAAAGCCGCTGCTTCGCCGTACGGCGGCCCAGAGGGTCGTACGTGTAGCGCCAGCACGTGCCGTCGGGGGTGGTGACCGACGTGAGCTGGTCCTCCGCGTTCCACTCGTAGCGCCACGTTTCGGGTTTCCGGGAGAGACAGGTCTTTTGGCGTAGGGTGACTCGCCCCAGTGCGTCGTGCTCGAATCGGATCGCTCCCGCCCGGGTGATGGACGTTCCGTCATACGTCCGCCCTCCTTGCGCCTCTGCTCCCGCGTGCCGGTCCGGCCAGGTGGCGTGGGTCTGGTTTCCCTCATCGTCGTAGGCGTAGCGCTCCGACCAGCGGGCGGAGTCGACTGCTGTGACACGGGCCGATGCGTCGAGGGTGAAGGTGCGGGGGCCCGCCAGCGAGTCGTCGATCCCTGTCAGGTAGCCGTCCTCGCGGTACATGTAACCGCGGCGCTGCAGGGTACGCCCGGTCTGACCGGTTACTGTCTGGGTGGTCATCCGGCCGACGAGGTCGTACGCGTGAGTGAGCGAGAGTTGGGGTCCCACTCGGCGTGTCAGTTCCTGCCCTGCTGCGTCGTGTTCGAACGTGAGTGTTCGCCCAGAGGTGGTCAGTGCGGTCCGGTGGCCGGCGGCGTCATACGTCCAGTGGGACTCGGCACCGGTCGAGGTGACACGGGTGGTGCGGCGACCCACGGCGTCGTAGGTGAAGGAGAGGGTGCGGCCGTCGACCGTCTCCGATGTGACGGCTCCGGCCGCGTCGCGGTGCCAGGTGATGGTTGAGCTCGGGGAGGACACGGATACCGGGCGGTCGCAGGCGTCGTAGGCGTAGGCGGTCCTACCGTCCGACGTCGTCTTCCACACGACCTGCCCGATTGCGTTGCGGTCGTACGTGACGGCCTCGCCCAGAGCATTGGTCTGGGATGTCATTGAGCCCGACGCGTCGTACTGGTAAGTGCGAGTGCGTGCGTCGAAGTCTGTTTCCGCGGCGAGGAGACCCGCTGCGTCGTAGGTGTACGTCCAGGTCCGGCCTAGTGGGTTGATGACCCCGGTCAGCCGGAGTTCCGTGTCGTGGGTGAAGGAGTGCCGGGCTCCGTCCGGACCGATGCGTGCGGTGAGGAGGTCGAAGTCTCCGTACTCGAAGTACGTGACCCCTCCGGCTGCGTCCGTATGGGTCAGGCGGTTGCCTTCGCCGTCATAAGCCCATGCTTCCGAGGTTCCGTCCGCATGGGCCCGACGCAGGAGCCGGCCTTCGATGCTCCAGCTCAGATGGGTCGTGCGGCCCAGAGGGTCGGTGATCGACGCAATACGGCCGAAGCGATCGCGCGTGTACGTCGTGGCCGCACCATGGGGGTCCGCCGTCGACATCAGCAGACCCGCAGGACTGGTTTGCATCGTGGTCGTGTGACCGCAGGCGTCCGTCACTGAAGCGAGATGACCACGAGAATCATAGGCGAATAGGGTCGCGGCTCCGGATGGGTCGGTCAATGAGGTGCGGTTGCCCGCGGCATCGTACGTCTGCCGGATCGTCGTGCCATCGGGGTTCACGATCAGCGTGAGCAGACCGTGCGCGTTGTACTCGGCCCGCACCACCCGGCCGTCCGGGCGTGTCACCGAAAGCAATCGGCCCGCGTCATCGTACGAGAAGCTGAACGTGCGTCCGAGCGGGTCGACACGGGCGAGTAGGCGATTGTGGCGATCGTACGAGAAGCGGGTTGTCGCCCCCGCCGAGTCCGTCTCTGCCACGACTTGCGCACGGTCGTTGACCGTGTACTGGGTGCGGTTGCCCAGGGAGTCCGTGTGGGTGGTCCATCCGTCCCCGTAGGAGAACCGGACGTTGAGATGTCCATTGGTCCCGGACTGGGCTATGCACCGGTGCTGCTCGTCGTAGACGTAGTCGAAGCGGTGGCCGTTGGTGTCCGTCCAAGAGGTGATCCGGCCCAGCAGGTCATAGGTGAAGCGCAAGGGAAGACCCGAGGAGTTGGTGACCTCCGTGAGGTGGCCGTCCTCGTAGCCGTAGCGCAGGATCTCAGTCCCGTCTGCCAGAGCGAGGCCGGTGATGCGGCCGTCCGATGACGTCAGCCGGACCTCGTACCCGCCGCTGTGGGACAGGGAAACGGGCGCTCCGGAGATCTCGTCGTACGTGAAGGCGATCCATGCCCCGCGGCGGTCATCGATCTGAGCGAGGCAGCCGTCCTGCGTGAAGTGGCGGACTTGGCCGGAATCCGGATCGGTGACCGCATAACCGCCATCGAGATCGCGTGTGAGAGGCCAGCGCTGTCCAAGGTGAGGAAGTACCGGAACGCCGCACTCCGAAGGATGCGGGTAGCCCAGCAGACTGCCGTCCTCCCGAACCAGCACCACTTGTTCCGCATCGAACTCCAGCCGCTGGTCGACGGTTGAAATCCAGGTGGGGCCGAACCACCGACCCGAACGGAACGAGGACTCGAAGGTTCGGCCGAACGTCAGCGGAAGCGATCCCGGAAGCACGATGTCTGTCTGGGGAAGGAGCATCCGGCCGGTAGCGATGTCAACCGGGTCGTCGCGGCAGGACTTGCAGTCGGCTTCGCGAGACCGGTCGTGCGGAGCCTCGCGGAACTCATCGCCGACGGAGGGCTTGTGGTGCGAACCGTCGGGAAGGTGCGACGCCGGCAGATCGCCGTTGGCCAACCGCTCCAAGGACGCACCCTTCCTGACAGCGCCCGCGCCCGCTCCGACGCCCTTCGTCCCCACGGCCTCGAGGAGGATCTTCCCGATACCTTCTTCCGGGTCCTTCATGAACGCGTCGTACATGCGGGACGCAGCTGTCGCCGGGTCGTTGACGGTGTTCATGAGGCCGACCCCCATGCCGGCCAACTGCATCTTGTACTCGGTCGGATGCATGCGGTTGTAGGGGTCGTGCCGGGCCACCGCCCCGGCGAAAAAGATAGCCCCCGCCCCGCCCCACACCAAACCCCCCACCACGTGCTAGCCCCACACGGCCCCAAAGAGCCCCAGGGACAAAAAACAGAATCATAAAAA
>NZ_JBHXSY010000034.1:0-129 GCF_042715295.1 Streptomyces sp. NPDC058701
GCCGTGACGACCGTCCTTCCGGTGGTGGCGGTGGTTTCCGCCGTGACGACCGCAGCGGTGGCGGCGACCGTCCGAGCTTCCCCCGTCGCGATGACCGTGGTGGGGACCGTCCCTCGTACCCGCGTCGTG
>NZ_JBHXSY010000034.1:226-536 GCF_042715295.1 Streptomyces sp. NPDC058701
GTGACGACGACCGCGGTGGGTTCCGTGGCGGGCGTGACGACCGCGGCGGCGACCGTCCCAGCTACCCGCGTCGTGACGACCGTGGTGGGGACCGTCCCTCGTACCCGCGTCGTGACGACGACCGCGGTGGGTTCCGTGGCGGGCGTGACGACCGCGGCGGCGACCGTCCGAGCTTCCCCCGTCGTGACGACCGTGGTGGGGACCGTCCGTCGTACCCGCGTCGTGACGACCGTCCTTCCGGTGGTGGCGGTGGTTTCCGCCGTGACGACCGCAGTGGTGGTGGCGACCGTCCGTCGTACCCGCGCCGTGT
>NZ_JBHXSY010000034.1:634-82528 GCF_042715295.1 Streptomyces sp. NPDC058701
GACGACGACCGTGGCGGCCGTCCGTCCAGCGGTGGCGGCGACCGCCCCAGCTACCCGCGTCGCGACGACCGTGGTGGGGACCGTCCGTCGTACCCGCGCCGTGACGACGACCGTGGCGGCCGTCCGTCCAGCGGTGGCGGCGACCGCCCCAGCTACCCCCGTCGCGACGACCGTGGTGGCGACCGTCCCTCGTACCCGCGCCGTGACGACGACCGCGGTGGGTTCCGTGGCGGGCGTGACGACCGCGGTGGCTACCGTGGCCGCGACGACCGTGGCGGCGACCGTGACTTCCGCTCCGACCGCGACCCGGTCAAGCGGCTCCCGATCGACGACGACGTCACCGGCTTCGAGATCGACTCCGACGTGCGCCAGGAGCTCCTGAGCCTCCCCAAGGGGCTCGCCGAGGAGGTCTCCAAGAACCTGGTCATGGTCGCGCGCCTGATCGACGAGGACCCCGAGCGGGCGTACGCGTACTCGCGCATCGCCCTCCGTCTGGCCTCCCGTGTCGCCGCCGTCCGCGAGGCCGCCGGCTTCGCCGCGTACGCCACGCAGAAGTACAGCGAGGCGCTCGCGGAGTTCCGTGCCGCCAAGCGCATGACCGGCTCGGTCGAGCTGTGGCCCGTCATGGCCGACTGCGAGCGCGGCCTCGGCCGTCCCGAGCGGGCGCTGGCCATGGCCGGCGAGCCCGAGGTGCAGAAGCTGGACAAGGCCGGCCAGGTCGAGATGCGACTGGTCGCCGCCGGTGCCCGCCGTGACCAGGGGCAGCTCGAAGCCGCCATCGTCACCCTGCAGAGCCCGGAGCTGGCCTCCAGCACCGTCCAGCCGTGGACCGCTCGCCTGCGGTACGCCTACGCCGACGCCCTGCTCGCGGCCGACCGCGAGGACGAGGCGCGCGAGTGGTTCGCCAAGACCCTCGAGGCGGACAAGGACGGGGCGACCGATGCCTCCGACCGCCTCGCGGAGCTCGACGGCGTCGAGTTCGTGGACGCGTCGGCCGAACACGCCGACGACGCCGACGAGGATGACGTCGATGTCGATGTCGACGTCGACGACGAGGATGACGACGACCAGGACGATGCGGAGGTCGCCGCGGCCGAGCGCGCCTCCGACGTCGCCGAGTACTACGACGAGGACGACGAGGAGTACGAGCCGCAGGAGCGGCCCGTGGCCGAAGACGTCGCCCCCGACGGTGACGACGAGCAGGACTCGGGCCGCGACAAGGCCTGAGGCATGACGTGAGAAGGGCGGTACCCCGGTCGGGGTACCGCCCTTCTGCATGTCCGGAGCGGTCCGCAGCCGTCAGACCAGGCCGCGCAGCACCAGGCCCGTCGCCGGCTTCGGGCCGAAGGAGGTCGACTTGCGGGGCATGGTCACGCCCTGGCGGGCCAGGTCCCGTACGACGTCCTCCCGGACCGGGTGCAGCAGGACCGCGGTGCCGCCGTGGCGTTCCGCCATGGCCACCGTCGACGGGGTGTCGTGTATGTACGTGATGTGCTCCGGGGTGTCCGGGACGTTCCACACGGCGTCGAGCAGGGTGGCGTGCAGGACGGTCGCGTCCAGCCGGCGCCAGGCCTCCGGGCGGTCGTGTCGGACCGTGCGGTCGAGGAGCGCCTGGTCGGGGTCGGTGACCAGGTGGAAGCTGCCGTCGCCGGTGAGGAGGAAGGCGTTGCCGCGCTCCGAGGCGTCCGCGAGGGCTTCCAGGGCCAGCGGGAGCGGTCCGTCGAGCGGGCGCACCCGGAACAGGCCGTCGAGCGCCGCCAGGGCGTCGGCGACCGGCAGGCGGCGCAGCATCCGGTGGATGGCGCGGACCTCCAGGGGGTAGTGGACGGTGTCCACCAGGAGGACCAGGCCGAAGTCCCACGGAGACGGGGAACCGTGCTCCTGCTGGAGGCGCAGGTAGGTGGCCCAGCGGTGATGGCCGTCGGCGATCAGGGCCTGGCGGTGCCCCAGGTCGGTGGTGACGGCCGCCAGCTCCTCCGGATCGGTGATGGCCCACAGGCGGTGCTGGAAGCCGTCCTCGGTCGTGGTCGACAGGAGGGGCGGGCGCCCCGCCGTCCGCTCCACGACCGCCGTCGCGCCCGTGCGGGGGTCGTCGCCCCGGTAGGTCAGCAGGAGCGGTTCGAGGTTCGCCGAGGTGGCCCGCATCAGGCCCGCCCGGTCGGTGACGACGTCCGGCATGACGTCCTCGTGCGGGAGGACGATGCCCGCTTCGGCGTCGGACAGGGCCAGGGCGCCGATGATCCCCCGTTGCAGCAGCCCGGCCCTGCGCTGCTCGTACACGTACAGTGCGGGCTCCGGGTCCGCGTGGAGGACGCCTTCGGCCAGCCAGTCGTGGAGGGTGCGCGCGGCCTGTTCGTTGCGGGCGGCCGGGGTGCCGGCCTGGGGCAGGATCAGGCGCACGATGTTGTGCGGATCGGCGGATTCGAGGTGATCGACTCCGTCCGGGCGTACGACCACGTCGTACGGCGGCGAGGTGACGGCGGCGAGGCTGCCGACCCGCTCCGCAACGTAGCGCAGGCCTTGGAACGGGATCAGACGCAGCCCGTGGTCAGCGGTGCCAGGTGTGGTCATTGGTGCATGGTAAGACCCGTCTTGGTATGCGGGATGATCGGGGGTGACCGAGGAATCACACAGATCGAACACATCGGGAGCGGACAGGATGACCAGCGTGAGCAGGAACAGTCCCGCGGCGAGTGGGCGGAGTCTGCACCAGGCGTACGACACGGCCCTGCTCGACCTCGACGGGGTGGTGTACGCGGGCGGGCGGGCCATCGCGCACGCCGTGGAGTCCCTCGCGGCCGCCCGGGCCGACGGGATGCACCTCGCGTACGTCACCAACAACGCGCTGCGGACGCCGGAGGCCGTCGCGGCCCACCTGGGCGAGCTGGGCATCCCGACCGAGGCGGACGAGGTGATCACCTCGGCGCAGGCGGTGGCCCGGCTCATCTCGGAGCAGGTGGAGCCGGGGTCGAAGGTGCTGGTGATCGGCGGTGAGGGTTTGCGGGTCGCGCTGCGCGAACGCGGTCTGGTGCCGGTGGATTCGTCCGACGAGGAGGGGCTCGTGGCGGTCGTCCAGGGGTACGGGGGCCCGGAGCTGCAGTGGTCGCGGTTTGCCGAGGCGGCGTACGCGGTCAACCGGGGCGTGCCGTGGTTCGCGTCCAACACCGACCTGACGATCCCCGGGGCGCGCGGGATCGGACCGGGCAACGGGGCCGCGGTGGAGGTCGTACGGATCGCCACGGGCGCCGAGCCGCAGGTGGCGGGCAAGCCGCTGCCCCCGATGCACCGGGAGACGGTGCTGCGGACCGGCGCGAAGCGGCCGCTGGTGGTCGGGGACCGGCTGGACACCGACATCGAGGGCGCGTTCAACGGGGAGGTGGACTCGCTCCTGGTGCTGACCGGGGTGACGGACGCCGCCCAGCTGGTGCGGGCCGAGCCCCGGCACCGGCCGACGTACGTGGACCGGGACCTGCGCGGGCTGCTGACCGGGCAGCCGGAGGTCACCGAGGAGGACGGCGCGTGGCGTTGCGGCGACTGGGTCTGCGCGGCGGACGCGGACGCGCTGGAGCTGCGGAGCATTCGCACGGCGGACGGGCCGGAGGGGCCGGACGGGGATCCGGTCGACGGGCTGCGGGCGCTGTGCGCGGCGGCCTGGACGGCCGCCGGGGACGGATCCTGCACGCTCGACGCGGAGAAGGCGCTGGCCCGGCTGGGCCTCTGAATCGTAGGGGGCGAGGGTAGGCTAACCTAACCTGGTGTTGGTCGAGAGTCCCCCAGAACCCGAACCGGGTGCCGCCGCGAGCGCGCGGCCCGTCGTCGCGGCCCGTCCGCGCCACGGCGTCCGCGCCGCCGGCCTGCTCGCCGCCCTCGTGGCGCTCGCGCTGATCGCGGTGGTGAGCATCGCGGTGGGTGCCCGGCAGGTGCCCCTGGAGGAGGTCTGGCACGGTCTCTTCTACTACACGGGGACGCCCTCCGACGTGGTGGTGCGGGACCTGCGGGTCCCGCGCACCCTGCTCGGGCTGATGGTCGGGCTGGCGCTGGGCCTGTCGGGCGCGGTGATGCAGGCGCTGACCCGCAACCCGCTGGCCGAGCCGGGCATCCTCGGCGTCAACGCCGGCGCCGCGGCCGCCGTGGTCTCCGCGATCAGCTTCTTCGGGGCGAGCTCGCTGGGCGAGTTCGTGTGGTGGGCCTTCCTCGGTGCCGCGGCCGTCTCGGTCCTCGTCTACGTACTGGGCGGGAGCCGCAGCGCGACGCCGGTGCGGCTGGCGCTCGCCGGCACGGCGGCCAGTGCGGCCCTCGTCGGCTACATCAACGCCGTACAGCTGATGGACAGCAAGGCCCTGGACAAGCTGCGGTTCTGGACGGTGGGTTCGTTGGCCTCGGCCAACGCGGACACCGTCCGGCAGGTGGCGCCCTTCCTCCTCGTCGGGGCCGTGCTCGCGCTGATCCTGGGCCGGCCGCTCAACGCGATGGCCATGGGCGACGACACCGCCCGGGCGCTCGGGGCCCGCCTGACGCGGACGCGGATCGCGGCGATGGCCGCCATCACCCTGCTCTGCGGCGCCGCGACGGCGGCCTGCGGGCCCATCGCGTTCGTCGGCCTGATGATCCCGCACCTGGTACGGGCCTTCACCGGCCCCGACATGCGCTGGGTGCTCGCGTACTCGGCCGTCCTGTCGCCCGTGCTCCTGCTCGGCGCCGACGTCTTCGGCCGCGTGATCACCCGGCCCGCCGAACTCCAGGTCGGCATCGTGACCGCGCTCATCGGCGGCCCCGTCTTCATCTACCTCGTCCGGCGCAAGAGAATGGCCCAGCTGTGATCGTGAAACTCCCGACCGGCCGGCCCGTCCGGTCGGCTGGGCCCCGCGCGCTGCGCTCGCCCGGCGGGATGTCGCTGCGGGTCGACCGGCGGGCCGTGTCCGTCGCGGTGCTGCTCACCGCCCTGGCCTTCGTCCTGGCGGTCCTGCTCATCGGAACGGGCGACTTCCGGATCGCGCCGTGGGACGTCGTGCAGACCGTGCTGGGCAACGGCACCCCGGCGAACGACTTCATCGTCAACGACCTGCGCATGCCGCGCGTGCTGGTCGCGCTGCTGGTGGGCGCCGCCCTCGGCATGTCCGGGGCCGTCTTCCAGTCGGTCTCCCGCAACCCGCTCGGCTCGCCCGACCTGCTCGGCTTCGGGTACGGCTCGGCGGTCGGCGCGCTCGTCGTCATCATCCTGTTCAACGGCAGCGCCGGCGCGGTGGCCGCCGGCGCCCTGACCGGCGGCGTGCTGGCCGGCATCACCGTCTACCTGCTGGCGTACAAGAAGGGCATCCAGGGCTACCGGCTGGTCCTGGTCGGGATCGGCGCCTCCGCCGTGCTCCTCGCCGTCATCCAGTACCTGATCACGAAGGCCCAGCTGGTCGAGGCCAGCCGGGCGCTGGTCTGGCTGACCGGCTCGCTGGCCGGCCGGGACTGGGCGCAGGTGTGGCCGCTGCTCGCGGTCTGCGCGGTGCTGTTCCCCGTGGTCCTCGGACACGGCCGGGCCCTGCGGATGATGGAGATGGGCGACGACGCCGCGTACGCGCTGGGCGTACGGGTCGAGCGGACCCGGCTGCTGCTGATGCTGGCGGCGATCCTGCTCACCACCGCGGCGAGCGCGGCGGCCGGACCGATCAGCTTCATCGCGCTGGCCGCGCCGCAGCTGTCCCGCCGGCTCACGCGATCGCCCGGCGGGAACCTGCTGACGGCCGCGCTGATGGGTTCCGTGCTGCTGCTGGTGTCCGACTGGGCCTCGCAGCAGGCCTTCGGCGCCGACCAGCTTCCCGTGGGCGTGGTGACCGGACTGGTGGGCGGCGTCTACCTGCTCTGGCTGCTCGTCACCGAACGCAAGGCGGGACGCATATGACCGCGACATCCAGGAACGTCAGGAGTGGGCAAGTGCAGCGGCTGACCGCGGAGAACGTGACCCTCGGCTACGAGAAGCGGGTCATCGCCGAGAACCTGTCGGTGGAGATCCCCGACCACTCCTTCACGGTGATCGTCGGTCCCAACGCCTGCGGCAAGTCCACGCTGCTGCGGGCCCTGTCGCGGATGCTGAAGCCGTCGGCGGGCCGGGTGCTGCTCGACGGGCAGGCCATCGCCTCGATGCCGGCCAAGAAGGTCGCCAAGACGCTGGGCCTGCTGCCGCAGTCCTCGATCGCGCCGGACGGCATCACGGTGGCCGACCTGGTCTCGCGCGGCCGGTACCCGCACCAGGGCCTGCTGCGGCAGTGGTCGCCCGAGGACGAGCGGATCGTGGTCGAGTCGATGACCTCGACCGGGGTGGACGAACTCGCCGACCGGGCCGTGGACGAGCTGTCCGGCGGGCAGCGGCAGCGCGTGTGGATCGCGATGGCGCTGGCGCAGCAGACGCCGCTGCTGCTCCTCGACGAGCCGACGACCTTCCTGGACATCCAGCACCAGCTCGACATACTGGACCTGTGCGCCGAACTGCACGAGGACCAGGGGCGCACCCTGGTCGCCGTCCTGCACGACCTCAACCACGCCGCCCGGTACGCCACGCACCTGATCGCGATGCGCGCCGGGGAGGTCGTGGCCGAGGGGCCGCCGGCCGAGGTGGTCACGGCCGAGCTGGTGGAGCAGGTGTTCGGCCTGCGCTGCCAGGTCATCGACGATCCCGCGACGGGCACGCCGCTGGTGATCCCGGCGGCGCGCAGGGCCCGTACGAAGGCCCGCGCGGGGGCGACGGCGCTCTAAGGGCCGTCCCGTACTCCCCGGCGGGCGCGCGGCCTGGCTAGAGCAGGCTCTTGAGGCGCAGGAGGTCGCGGAAACCGGCCTCCAGCCTGACCCGGCCCGAGGCCCAGGCCTTGGCGAACTTCAGCTCGCCCGCGACCATCGCGACCAGGTCGTCACCGGTCATCGCCAGCCGGATCTCGGCCTTGGCGGCCGGGGGACCCGGGGAGACCGCGTCGACCCTGATCCGGCCGCCGTCGAGGCGGCCGGTGAAGGTCCGGTCCAGGTCCGTGACGTGGCAGCTGAGGGAGCGGTCGAGGGCGGCCGCGCCGCGCACACCGCCGTCGGCGCCCGTGAGGTTGTCGGAGAGTCGGTCGAGTGCTTCGCGGCACTCCTCGATCGTAGCCATCGTGATCACGACGGTACCGCAGAGCCGTACGTGGTCGCGGAGCGCTTCGGGGTAGCGTCGGGGCATGACCGACGAAGCGGCCGAGGCCGACGGACCGGCCGCCGGCGACGGACCGGCCGACGACGGACCGGCCGGGGCCGACGACGGACCCGCGGCCGACGACAGACCCGCGGCCGACGACCGCGCCGCCCCGCCCGCCGGGCCCGTGGCGCTGGGCGTCGTACGCACGCCCACCGGCCACGCCGGGGTCGACGCGGAGCTGGCGCGGCTGGCGGAGGCCGACGGCCTCACGGCCGACGGACACGTCGCGGTGTACGAGGATGTGCACCGGGGGCTGCGCGAGGCGCTGACCGCGCTGGACGCACCGCCCGTCCCTGGTCCGTACGAAAACAGGAGCTGAACCGAACGTGGCAGGAGTGGCACGCCGCCGCCTGGACGCCGAACTGGTACGCCGCAGCATGGCCCGCTCGCGCGAGCACGCCGCGCAGCTGATCGCCGCGGGCCGGGTGACCGTGGGCGGGACCACCGCCACCAAGCCCGCGACGCAGGTCGAGACCAGCGCGGCCCTGGTGGTCCTGAAGGACGACGACGACCCGGACTACGTGTCCCGCGGCGGCCACAAGCTCGCCGGGGCGCTGGCGGCCTTCCAGCCGCTGGGGCTGCGGGTCGAGGGCCGCCGGGCGCTGGACGCGGGCGCCTCCACCGGCGGGTTCACCGACGTGCTGCTGCGGGCGGGCGTGGCCCACGTGGTGGCCGTGGACGTGGGGTACGGGCAGCTGGCCTGGGCGCTGCAGAGCGATGACCGGGTCACCGTGAAGGACCGTACGAACGTGCGCGAGCTGACGGTCGAGCAGATCGACGGAGTCCCGGCGGACCTGGTCGTCAGCGACCTCTCCTTCATCTCGATCGGCCTGGTCCTGCCGGCGCTGGTGCGCTGCACGGCGCCGGACGCCGACCTGGTGCTGATGGTCAAGCCGCAGTTCGAGGTCGGCAAGGACAGGCTCGGCAGCGGCGGCGTGGTGCGCAGCGCGGAGCTGCGGGCCGAGGCGGTGCGCGACGTGGCGGCGCGGGCCGGGAAGCTGGGCCTGGGCGTGCTCGGGGTGACCGCGAGTCCGTTGCCGGGTCCATCGGGCAACGTCGAGTATTTTCTCTGGCTGCGGGCGGGGGCACCTGCCCTCGACCCGGGGGATGTCGACAGGGCAGTGGCGGAGGGGCCTCAGTGACAGATTCTTCGGCTTCAGGGGTGGGACGGACCGTCTTCCTGCTCGCGCACACCGGGCGGCCGGCGGCCATCCGCAGTGCCGAGCTGGTCGTACAGGGTCTGCTGCGGTGCGGTCTGGGGGTACGGGTCCTCCAGGACGAGGCGGTGGACCTGCCGCTGCCGCCCGAGGTGGACCTGATGGCCGAGTGCACCCCGGAGGTGCTGGCGGGCTGCGAGCTGCTGATCGTGCTGGGCGGGGACGGGACCCTGCTGCGCGGCGCGGAGTTCGCGCGCGGCTCGGGGGTGCCGATGCTGGGCGTCAACCTGGGCCGGGTGGGGTTCCTCGCCGAGGCCGAGCGGGACGACCTGGACAAGGTCGTGGACCGGGTGGTGACCCGGGAGTACGAGGTCGAGGAGCGGATGACCCTCGACGTGACCGTGCGCACGAACGGCGACGTGGTCCACCAGGACTGGGCGCTGAACGAGGCCGCGATCCAGAAGGTGTCCCCGGAGCGGATGCTGGAGGTGGTCCTGGAGATCGACGGCCGCCCGGTGACCGGCTTCGGGTGTGACGGGATCGTCTGCGCGACCCCGACGGGCTCCACGGCGTACGCCTTCTCCGCGGGCGGGCCGGTGGTCTGGCCGGAGGTGGAGGCGCTGCTGATGGTGCCGATCAGTGCGCACGCGCTGTTCGCGAAGCCGCTGGTGACCTCGCCGGACTCGGTGCTGGCGGTCGAGGTGCAGCCCGGGACCCCGCACGGGGTGCTGTGGTGCGACGGACGGCGGATGCTGGAGCTGCCGGCCGGGGCACGGGTCGAGGTCCGGCGGGGGACCGTGCCCGTACGGCTGGCCCGGCTGCACCACGCGTCGTTCACGGACCGGCTCGTGGCGAAGTTCGCGCTGCCGGTGTCCGGGTGGCGCGGGGCGCCCCACTGACCCGTGGCCCCTCACGTAATAGCACGTCCGTTCGCAGAACCCTGGGCGGGTGACGTCACATGGCACCGGTGAAACCTCGGTATCGTCGTCCCGTGCTTGAGGAGATGCGGATACGGTCGCTCGGAGTCATCGACGACGCTGTGGTCGAGCTGTCGCCCGGATTCACCGCGGTGACCGGCGAGACCGGCGCGGGCAAGACCATGGTCGTCACCAGCCTCGGGCTGCTGCTCGGCGGTCGCGCCGACCCCGCCCTGGTGCGGGTCGGGGCCAAAGCGGCGGTGGTCGAGGGCCGCATCGTCATGCGCCCGGACGCCCCCGCCGCACTGCGCGCCGAGGAGGCCGGTGCCGAGCTCGACGACGGCGCCCTCCTGATCAGCCGGACCGTGTCCGCCGAAGGGCGCTCGCGCGCCCACGTCGGCGGCCGCTCCGTGCCCGTCGGCCTGCTCGGCGAGCTCGCCGACGACCTGGTCGCCGTCCACGGGCAGACCGACCAGCAGGGGCTGCTGCGGCCGGCCCGGCAGCGGCAGGCCCTCGACCGGTACGCCGGGGACGCCGTCGCCGTACCGCTGGAGAAGTACGCGGCCGCCTACCGGCGGCTGCGCGCCGTCGCCGTCGAACTGGACACCCTCGTCACCCGGGCCCGGGAACGCGCCCAGGAGGCGGACCTGCTCCGCTTCGGGCTGGACGAGATCGCGGGCGTGGAGCCGCTGCCCGGCGAGGACGTCGAGCTGGCGGCGGAGGCGGAGCGGCTCGGGCACGCCGAGTCGCTCGCGTCGGCGGCCCAGGTGGCCCACGGGGCGCTCGGGGGCAACCCCGAGGACCCGGAGGCCATCGACGCCAACATGCTCGTCGCGGGCGCGCACCGGGCCCTGGAGTCCGTACGCTCCCACGACCCGGCCCTCGGCGTGCTCGCCGAGCGGATCGGGGAACTGGGCATCCTGCTGGCCGACGTGGCCGGGGAGCTGGCGGGCTACGCCGACGATCTGGACGCCGATCCGCTGCGGCTGGCCGCCGTCGAGGAACGCCGGGCCGCCCTGACCCAGCTGACCCGCAAGTACGGCGACTCGGTGGAGTCGGTACTGGAGTGGGCCGAGCAGGGCTCGGCGCGGCTGCTGGAACTCGACGGCGACGACGAGCGGATCGCGGAGCTGACCGCGGAGCGCGACGGGCTGCGCTCCGAACTCTCCCAGCTGGCGCAGGCGCTGACGGACGCGCGGGTGGAGGCGGCCACGCTCTTCGCCTCCGCGGTCACCGAGGAGCTGGCCTCGCTGGCGATGCCGCACGCGCGGGTCACGATCGACATCCGGCAGGCCGACGACCCCGAGGGGGTGGAGGTCGGCGGCCGGACCGTGGCCTACGGCCCCTCGGGCGCCGACGAGGTCGAACTGCTGCTGGCCCCGCACCCCGGGGCGCAGCCGCGGCCGATCGCGAAGGGCGCCTCGGGCGGCGAGCTGTCCCGGGTGATGCTGGCGGTCGAGGTCGTCTTCGCCGGGTCCGACCCGGTTCCCACGTACCTCTTCGACGAGGTGGACGCGGGCGTCGGCGGCAAGGCGGCCGTCGAGGTGGGGCGCAGGCTGGCGAAGCTCGCCAAGTCGGCCCAGGTCGTGGTCGTCACCCACCTCCCGCAGGTGGCCGCCTTCGCGGACCGGCAGCTGCTGGTCGAGAAGACCAACGACGGATCGGTGACGCGCAGCGGTGTCACCGTCCTGGAGGGAGAGGCCCGCATCCGCGAGCTGTCCCGCATGCTGGCGGGCCACGAGGACTCGGCCTCGGCCCGGGCCCACGCCGAGGAACTCCTCGCCGCGGCGCGCGCGGACGCCTGAGCGCGGGCAGGAACGGGGTCCGGGGCGCGCGATGCGGCCCGGGCCCCTTCGCACGCCCCCACGGGAGCCCCGGGGTAGCCCGTGTGGGTGAGCCTGGGGGGTATCCGGCGGTATCCCGCAGGGAATACGCACCCGTATGGTCCCGGAACGCGCGTACGGGCTGGCATCCTGGGCGACGTCTCTGACTCCCTCACCCTGGAGCTTCGGCCCGTGAGCAGCTCCCCGGTCTCCTCCCCGGTCCCCGCCCAGCCCTACGGTCGGCCGCCGCTGCGCGCCCTCCACGTGCTCGGAGCGGGCGCGGGCGGCGGCGCGCACGTGCGCTCGCTCGCGACCGGGCTCGCCGCGCGCGGGGTGCGCGTCACGGTCTGCGCCCCCGTCGCGGCGGAGGGCGAGTACGACTTCACCGGCGCCGGGGCGCGGTTCGAGCCCGACGCGCCCTGTGCCCTGCGCGCCGCGTGCGCGGAGGCCGACGTCGTGCACGCCCACGGCGTACGGGCCGGCCTGCGGGCGGCGCTGGCCCTGCGCGGGCGCCGGGTGCCGCTGGTGGTGAGCTGGCACGGCGACGGCCCCGCGGCGGGCGGCGCCCTCGGGCGGCTCGGCCGGCTGCTGGAACGGCACGTGGCGCGCGCCGCGGCGGTCGTTCTCGGAGCCTCCTCGGACCAGGTCGACCTGGCCCGGCTGCGCGGCGCGCGGGACGCCCGGCTGGCGCCGGTGGCGGTGCCGGCCGCACCGGAGGACCCGGAGCCGGCCGACCCGGGCAAGGTGCGGGCGGAACTCGGCGCGGTGGGGCGGCCGCTGCTCGTCGCGGTCGGCAGCCTGGTGCCGCACCGCGGGTACTCCGTCCTGCTCGACGCGGCGCGCGCGTGGCGGGAGCTGGACCCCGTACCCCTGCTGGTCATCGCGGGGGAGGGGCCGCTGCGGACGGAACTGTCCCGGCGGATCGGGGCCGAAGGCCTGCCCGTACGGCTGCTCGGGCGCCGCCGGGACGCCGCGCAGCTGCTCGCGGCGGCGGACCTGGCGGTGCTGCCGAGCCGGTGGGAGGCGCGGGCTCCGCTGGCGCAGGAGGCGCTGCGGGTCGGGGTGCCCCTGGTGGCCACGGCGGTCGGCGGCCTGCCCGAACTGGTCGGCGACGGCGCGGCGCTCGTGCCGTACGGGGACCCGGAGGCGCTGGCCGCCACCGTGTCGGACCTGCTCGGCGACGCGGACCGGCGGGCGGCCCTCGCCCTGGCGGGCCGGGCTCAGGCGGCGACGTGGCCGTCGGAGGACGACACCGTCGCGCAGGTCCTGTCGGTGTACGACGAACTGATGGAACGCGGCCGGTAGCAGGGCGTCGTCGACCGCACTGCGGTCCTGCCGCCCTGCTCCCTGCGGCTTCTGGCGTAGCGAACGACGGTGACGACGCCCGCCGGCCCTTCCGCGCCCCGGCTCGCCGGGCCGGGCGTCAGGAGCCCGTGTGGCGGCGGGCGCGCAGGGCCAGGCTCAGGGACAGCACCGTCTCGGGGTCGTCGAGGTCCGTGCCCAGCAGCTCCGAGATGCGGGCCAGCCGGTTGTACAGCGTCTGCCGGTTCAGGTGCAGCTCGCGGGCCGTCTCCGCTTTGCGGCCCGCATGGGCCAGGTACGTCTCCAGGGTCGGCAGCAGCGGCGGCCGCGAGGTCACGTCGTGGGCCCGCAGCGGACCGATCGCGCGGTCCACGAACGCCGCCAGGTCGGGGTGTTCGCGCAGCCGCCACAGCAGCAGGTCGATGTCCAGGCGCCGGGCGTCGTACCAGGGGCGGGCCGGCAGGCCGTGGGCGGCCGTGGCGGTCTCCGCCGCGTGCCGCAGGCCCGCCGAGGCGGCCGCCCAGCCGCCCGCGACGCCCACGACCACCGCGGGCGGTGCGACGGCGCGTTCGAGGCCCGCACGCTCCACACCGGCCCGCAGCGCCAGCGCGACCCGGTCGGCCACCGCCGTGCGCTCCGACTCGGCGCGCAGGGAGACCAGCAGCGGCACCCGGCCCTCGACGGGCCGCACACCGAGCAGGACCGGGACGCCTACGGATGACAGCTCCTCCAGCACCGCGCGGGCCAGCACCGCCCAGTTGCCGGACGGTCCCAGGTCGGAGGACAGCCTCATCACCACGGGGAGCAGCGGTCCCGGACCCGGCTTGAAGCCGAGGACGCGCGCCTGCGCCGGGGCGTCCTCCGCCGGGATGCGGCCCTCGGCCAGGTCCGTGAGGAAGTCGCCGCGGCCGCGCGCCGCCAGCTCGTCCTCCTGCCGGGCCTGCATGAGGACCACCGCCAGGACGCCCGCGGTGCGCTCCGCCGCCATCCGGTGCACGGGGGCCAGCGGGGCGGAGACCCCGACCAGGACGACCCGGGCGCGGACCGAGCCGGTGCCGTGGCCGCCTCCCGGGACGTCGATCACCACCGTGTTCGCGGACGCCTCGACCTCGCGCTGGCCCCGCAGGCCCTCCCAGACCTGGAGCGGGTCGGCGCCCGCGTCCCCGGCCGAGCTGCCGGCCGCATACAGCAGCTGCCCGTCGGGGGTCTCCAGGAAGACCGGGTTCGCCGTGAAGTCGGCCAGGATGCGCAGCACCTGCTGGATGCCGCCGCCGCCCAGCAGGGCCTCCGTACAGCGCCGGTGGACCTCCTCGGCCCGCTGGAGGAGGGCGTAGTGACCGTTGACGATCTCGGTGTGGACCTCCTCGGTGACGGTGACGAAGGGGACCTCCCGGTGCAGCTGGACCAAGGGCAGGCCGGCGGTGCGCGCGGTCTCCACGATGGTCGCCGGCAGCCGGGTGAAGCGCGGGCCCAGTTCGACCACGAGCGCGGCGATCCCCCGGTCCGCGAGGCGGCGCACGAAGGCCCGCTGCTCGGCGGGCCGGGTGCCGAGGCCGAGGCCGGTCGTCAGCAGCAGCTCGCCGCCCTTGAGGAGGGAGGCGATGTTGGGGACCTCGCCCGCGTGCACCCAGCGGACGGTCCGGCCGAGGCGGTCGGCGCAGGCCACCACCTCGGGCAGCCCGCTGCGCAGTCCCGGCAGCTCCAGTGCCCGCTGAACCGTGATCCCGCCCTGGTTGTCCATATCGCGGGACGCTATCAGGGGGTCAGGCGGGTCGGATGTTGTGGTTGAAGCGGAAGACGTTGTCCGGGTCGTACTGCCGCTTCACGGCTCCCAGCCTGCGCAGATTGTCCTCGCCCAGTCCCGCCGCAACGCGCTCCGACCCTTCGTCGCCGGTGAAGTTCAGGTAGACGGCGCCCGTGCTCCACGGCTGTACGTCGGCCCGTACGTCCTTCACCCACCGCCGGCACCGCTCGTCGTCCGCGGGGTCCTCCCAGATGCCGAACGGGTGCACCGCCCAGGGCGAGTCCCGGTACGGGACGGGGAACTCCGCCGGGCCGTCCGCGATGGCTCCGCCCAGCGGGAACAGGATGTGCTGGGTGCCCGTCGGGACCGGCATGGAGCGCGCCCGGGCGCAGAACACCTCGACGAGCTCGTCCGGCAGGCCCGTCAGGTACTCGGCGGACCAGTAGTTCCGCATCCCCGGCGGGTCGTCGATCATGCACTGGAGGTCCGCGTACGGGATCGCGGTGACGACCTCCGCCTCGTGGGGGAGCGCCAGCAGCGGGGCGGCCAGCTCGCGCATCCGCTCCTCGGGCCCGGCGTACGTCAGCAGGACGCCGCAGAGCAGGGTGCCGACCAGGTGGGGCGGCACGAACGGCTCGGGCGGCGCGGTCAGGTAGATGAGGCCCCCGCTCGCCTCCCTCGGGCCGCCCTCGACGAGGTCCCGGAACAGGCGGGTCGCCTCCGGCCCGCGCTCCGGCGCGTACATGAGCAGGGCGATCGACATGGCGGGGAGGTCGTGCAGGCGCAGGGTCAGCGACGTCGCGACGCCGAAGTTCCCGCCGCCGCCGTGCAGGGCCCAGAACAGCTCGGGGTGGTCCTCGGCGGACGCCGTGACGCACTCGCCGTCGGCGGTGACGAGGTCCACGCCCAGCAGGTTGTCGACGGCCAGACCGCACGTGCGGTCCAGCCAGCCGGAGCCGCCGCCGAGGACGAAGCCGCCGACGCCGGTGGTGGAGGCGCGGCCCCCGGTGGTCGCGAGGGCGTGGGGCTGGCAGGCCCGGTCCAGATGGCTCATGGTGGCGCCGCCCGCGACGCGTACCGCCTTGGCCGCCGGATGGACCGTCACCTCGGTCATCCGGCGCAGGTCGACGACGAGGGCGCCGTCGCCGCTCGCGTTGCCGGCCACGCTGTGTCCGCCGCCCCGCACCGCGACCTTCAAGTCCAGTGCGCGGGCGAAGCGTACGGCGGTGACCACGTCGGGTTCACCCTCGCACTGAGCGATGACGGCCGGATGCCGGTCGATCATGGAGTTGAAGACGGCCCGGGCCTCGTCGTACCCGGGATCCCCCGGGGCGAACACCTCACCGGCCAGGTCCTCGCGGAGCGCGGTCAGCGCCGCGCCCGCCTTCGAGAGGGGAGCCATGGCTGCCCCCTTCCACCGGGGGAGGGCAAAGGACCTCTCCAGCGTAGGCGGCCGCGCGGACCGGGGCGCGGCGGGAAGCCGCCGCCCCGGTCCCCGCGATCAGCCCCCGTACGCCCCGCTCGCGGTCAGCCGCAACGCGGTGTCGATCAGCGGGACGTGGCTGAAGGCCTGCGGGAAGTTCCCGACCTGCCGCTGGAGCCGCGGGTCCCACTCCTCCGCCAGCAGCCCCAGGTCGTTGCGGAGCGCGAGCAGCCGCTCGAACAGCCGCCGCGCCTCGTCCACCCGGCCGATCATCGCCAGGTCGTCGGCCATCCAGAACGAGCAGGCGAGGAACGCCCCCTCGTCGCCCTCCAGGCCGTCGACTCCGGCCTCGTCGCCCGACGTCGGGTAGCGCAGGATGAACCCGTCGGGCGTGGACAGCTCGCGCTGGATCGCCTCGATGGTCCCGATGACCCGCTTGTCGTCCGGCGGCAGGAAGCCCATCTGCGGGATGAGCAGCAGGGAGGCGTCGAGCTCCTTCGACCCGTACGACTGGGTGAAGGTGTTGCGCTCCTTGTCGTAGCCCTTCTCGCACACGTCCTGGTGGATCTCGTCGCGCAGCTCGCGCCAGCGCTCCAGGGGGCCGTCCGCGTCCCCGCTCTCGATCAGCTTGATCGTGCGGTCCACGGCCACCCAGGCCATCACCTTCGAGTGCACGAAGTGGCGGCGCGGGCCGCGCACCTCCCAGATGCCCTCGTCGGGCTGGTCCCAGTGGGTCTCCAGGTAGCGGATCAGCTTGAGCTGGAGCAGCGAGGCGTAGTCGCTGCGGGCCAGCCCGGTCATGTGGCCCAGGTGCAGGGCCTCGGTGACCTCGCCGTACACGTCGAGCTGGAGCTGGCCGGCGGCGCCGTTGCCGACGCGGACCGGGGTGGAGCCCTCGTACCCCGGGAGCCAGTCGAGCTCGGTCTCGCCGAGCTCGCGCTCGCCCGCGATCCCGTACATGATCTGGAGGTTCTCCGGGTCCCCGGCCACCGCGCGCAGCAGCCACTCGCGCCACGCGCGGGCCTCCTCGCGGTAGCCGGTGCGCAGCAGCGAGGACAGGGTGATGGCCGCGTCCCGGAGCCAGGTGTAGCGGTAGTCCCAGTTGCGGACCCCGCCGATCTCCTCGGGGAGGGAGGTGGTCGGCGCGGCGACGATGCCGCCCGTGGGTCCGTACGTGAGGGCCTTGAGGGTGATCAGCGAGCGGACCACCGCCTCTCGGTAGGGCCCGTGGTACGTGCACTGCTCGACCCACTCGCGCCAGAACTCGGCGGTGGCCTCCAGGGCCTCCTCGGCGGCGGGGGTCTCCGGCGCCCCCTTGTGCGAGGGCTGCCAGCTGATCGCGAAGGCCACGCGGTCGCCCGGTCCGACGGTGAAGTCGGAGTACGTCGTCAGGTCCTTGCCGTAGGTCTGCGCGTCGGTGTCCAGCCACACCGAGTCGGGTCCGGCGACGGCCACCGTGCGGCCGTCGACCTTGTGGACCCAGGGCACGACCCGTCCGTAGCTGAAGCGCATGCGCAGGGCGGAGCGCATCGGCACGCGGCCGCTGACGCCCTCCACGATGCGGATCAGCTGCGGGGCGTGGTCCTCGCGGGGCGGCATGAAGTCGATCACGCGCACCGTTCCGCGGGGGGTGTCCCACTCCGACTCCAGCACCAGCGAGTCGCCGCGGTAGCGGCGCCGGGTGGCGCGGGGGGCGTCCACGCCGGCCGGGAAGGCCGGGCCGATCCGCCAGAAGCCGTGATCCTCCGTGCCGAGAATGCTCGCGAACACGGCGTGTGAGTCGAACCGGGGCAGACACAACCAGTCCACCGCCCCGTCCCGACAGACCAACGCCGCGGTCTGCATGTCCCCGATCAGTGCGTAATCCTCGATGCGCCCGGACACGTGCATCTCCAGTCGAACGGCCACGTCCGCCCCGAAGGGCGCTTGCATTGCGCGCGGTGCACGCGGTCTCCCATGGGTGGGGAACGCCGCGTTGAGCCAATGATTCCGCATATCGGCTCGGGTCGGCCGTCTGACGGCTGCCCGGCGGCGATGTTCGCAATATCCGAGCAGGATATGACGGCACCCTAGTGATCCACACAAGCCTGCGGAGAATGTGATGCCACCAAACGGGTGAGCAGGCGAAACTTTCCCGCACGACCCCCGCACACCGGGGGGCGGGGCGTCGCCGGAGGCGGACCCGTCCGGGCGCTGATAGGCTGGTACCCCGTGGACCGGTGGTCTGCCTGTGCGAATCAGGAGCCCCGAAACCGCAGCTTCGGCGCCCCCTGAGACCCTTCCGGATCGACGGAGGCCGGCGCCGGACGCACCTCACCTCGCGACCACGGGAGCCCCCTCTTGGCGATGCCGCCCAACTCCATGACGACCAAGCACATCTTCGTCACCGGGGGTGTCGCTTCCTCCCTCGGCAAGGGCCTGACGGCCTCCAGCCTGGGTGCGCTGCTGAAGGCGCGCGGGCTTCGGGTCACGATGCAGAAGCTCGACCCCTACCTGAACGTCGACCCCGGCACGATGAACCCGTTCCAGCACGGTGAGGTGTTCGTCACCAACGACGGCGCCGAGACCGACCTGGACATCGGCCACTACGAGCGCTTCCTCGACGTCGACCTCGACGGCTCGGCCAACGTCACCACCGGCCAGGTCTACTCGACGGTCATCGCCAAGGAGCGCCGCGGCGAGTACCTCGGTGACACCGTGCAGGTCATCCCGCACATCACCAACGAGATCAAGCACCGCATCCGCCGCATGGCGACCGCGGACGTCGACGTCGTCATCACCGAGGTCGGCGGCACCGTCGGCGACATCGAGTCGCTGCCGTTCCTGGAGACCGTCCGCCAGGTCCGCCACGAGGTCGGCCGCGACAACGTCTTCGTCGTGCACATCTCGCTGCTGCCCTACATCGGCCCCTCCGGCGAGCTGAAGACCAAGCCGACCCAGCACTCGGTCGCGGCGCTGCGCAACATCGGCATCCAGCCCGACGCCATCGTGCTGCGCGCCGACCGGGAGGTCCCCACCTCCATCAAGCGCAAGATCTCCCTGATGTGCGACGTCGACGAGGCGGCCGTCGTCGCGGCGATCGACGCCAAGTCGATCTACGACATCCCCAAGGTCCTGCACACCGAGGGCCTGGACGCCTACGTCGTCCGCAAGCTCGACCTGCCCTTCCGGGACGTCAACTGGACCGTCTGGGAAGACCTCCTGGACCGGGTCCACAACCCCGACCACGAAGTCAAGGTCGCGCTCGTCGGCAAGTACATCGACCTGCCCGACGCCTACCTGTCGGTGACCGAGGCGCTGCGCGCCGGCGGGTTCGCCAACAAGGCCCGGGTCCAGATCAAGTGGGTCGCCTCCGACGACTGCAAGACCCCGGCGGGCGCCGCCGCCCAGCTCGGCGACGTGGACGCGGTCTGCGTGCCCGGCGGCTTCGGCGACCGCGGCGTGAACGGCAAGGTCGGGGCGATCACCTACGCCCGCGAGAACAGGATCCCGCTGCTCGGCCTGTGCCTCGGCCTCCAGTGCGTGGTCATCGAGGCCGCGCGCAACCTGGCCGGCATCGAGGACGCGAACTCCACCGAGTTCGACGCCTCCACCCCGCACCCGGTCATCTCGACCATGGAGGAGCAGCTGGCCTTCGTCGAGGGCGCGGGCGACCTGGGCGGCACCATGCGCCTGGGCATGTACACGGCCAAGCTCGCCGAGGGCTCCGTCGTGCGCGAGGCCTACGGCGACGAGGCGTACGTGGACGAGCGCCACCGCCACCGCTACGAGGTCAACAACGCCTACCGCGGCGAACTGGAGAAGAAGGCCGGCCTCGTCTTCTCCGGCACCTCCCCGGACAACAAGCTCGTCGAGTACGTCGAGTACCCGCGCGAGGTCCACCCCTACCTCGTCGCCACCCAGGCCCACCCGGAGCTCCGCTCCCGTCCCACGCGCCCCCACCCGCTCTTCGCGGGGCTGGTCAAGGCGGCCGTGGAGCGGCAGCAGTCCGCGAAGTGACGGCCTGACCGCATAACGTAGACAGCCGGGGCACGGGATCGTGCCCCGGCTGTCGCGTTTTTCGGGAAGGTACGGGCCATGGCCATGGGCAACGACATCGAGGACACACCGGAGTCGTGGGAGGTCGTCGCCTCGCGCACTCCGTTCCAAGGGGCGAAGACGGCGGTCCGTTCGGACCAGGTCCGCATGCCCGACCGGATGGTGGTGCGCCGCGACTACCAGGCGCACCCCGGCTCGGTGTGCGTCCTGGCCCTCGACGAGGACCAGCGGGTGCTGGTCCTGAAGCAGTTCCGCCACCCCGTGCGGCACCGGCTGTGGGAGCTCCCGGCCGGGCTGCTGGACGTGCCGGGGGAGAACCCGCTGCACGCGGCGCAGCGCGAGCTCTACGAGGAGGCCCACGTCAAGGCCGAGCAGTGGCACGTGCTGGCCGACTTCTTCTCCTCGCCGGGCGGTTCGGACGAGGCCGTACGGATCTTCCTGGCGCGGAACCTGGCGGAGGCCGAGGGGAAGCGGTTCGAGGTGTCCGACGAGGAGGCCGACATGGAGATCGCGCGGGTGCCGCTCGCGGACCTGGTGACCGGCGTGCTGGCCGGGCGGCTCGGGAATCCGGGGCTGGTCACGGGCGTGCTGGCCGTGACCGCCGCTCTGGCGGGCGACGGCCTGGACGCGCTGCGCCCGGCTCTCGCCCCCTGGCCGGCCCGCCCGTACGAGGCCTGAGGCGGACGCCGCGGCGCCCGCGGCCGGCGGGCCCTCGCGCCGCCGGCCGGGCGCCCGGCCGGCCCGGAGGGCGGTCGGGGAAGCCCGCGGGTGCCGGTACGGCGTAGTGGTGTGACCATCCGCTGATCCGATTGGGGGATTTGTCCGCCGCGCTCCACCCTTCTCGTCGCTCTGCGTGAACTACGCTCGCAATCCGAAGGCAGCGAGAGGAGCGGATCCGTGACGGATTTCGTCGGGCGGCGGCGTGAGCTCAAGGAGCTGCGCGAGGACATCGCACGGACCGGGCTCGACACCCTCTCCGGCCGGAAGGCCAAAGCCCCCCGGGCGCGGGTGCTGCTCGTCGCCGGGCGGCCCGGATCCGGGCGCACGGCCCTCGCCGAGGCCTTCGTGCGCGAGATCGCCGAGCAGTACCCCGACGGGGTCCTGCGCACCCGGCTGACCTCGCCCGGAGGCGAGACCGTACCCACCGAGCGCGCCGTCAGGGACCTCCTGGAGGGACTGGGGCACGTCGCCCCGGCCGGAGCCGGCGAGGACGACCTGAGCTCCGCCCTGCGGACCGCGCTCGCCGGGCGCCGGGCGATCGTCATGGTCGACGACGCGTCCGACCCCCACCAGGTCGACGCCCTGCTGCCGGACACCCCGGAGTGCCTGGTCGTGGTCACCGCCGAGGGCCCCCTCACGGGCATCCCCGACGTGCGGCCCTGCACCCTCGGCGGACTCGACACCCCCTCGGCCGTGAGCATGCTCGCCCACCGCATCGGCGACATCCGCGTCACCGTCGACCCCCGCGCGGCCGAAGCCCTCGCCGAGGAGTGCGGGGGCCAGCCCGCCGCGCTGCGCCTCGTCGGCGGCTGGCTCGCCGCCCACCCCAAGGCCTCCGTCGTCGACGTGTCCAAGCAGCTGCACGACATGCCGCCCGCCACCGGCGGCCCGCTCGCCCGCGGCTTCCGGCTCGTCTACGAGTCCCTGCCGCAGCCGGCCCAGCGGACCCTGCGGCTCCTGCCGCTCGCCCCCGCCGGGGTCGTCGACTCGCACACCGCATCCGCCCTCGCCGGGTGCTCCGTGGCCGCCGCCCAGGCCACCCTGGACGACTTCGCCGGACTGGGCCTGCTGCACTCCTCCCGCGACGGTCTGTTCCTGGTGCCCGGCTGCCTCGCCCCGCTGCTCCAGGCCCTGCTGGAGGCCAAGGAGCGCCCGGCCGAGGTCCAGCTCGCCCGGGCCCGGATGCTGGAGCGCACCGTACGGCTGCTGCACTCCTGCCGCGCCATGGCCGAGCCCGCCGACGGGTCCGAGGACGGGCCCGTCGGTGGACCGGAGAAGCTGGACGGCCTGCCCCGCGCCCTGCGCTTCCCCGACCGGCGGGCCGCCGCGACCTGGCTGGACACCCGGCTGCCCGCCCTGACGGCGGCCGCCGCGATGGCCGTGGCCGACGGCGGGCTCGACACCCTGGCCCGCCGGCTGGTCGCCGGGCTCGTACGGGCCCTCGCGGACCACCGGGGCACCGCCGAGGCGGCCCCCGAGCTGTACGGGCTGCACCGGCTGGTCCTGGACGTCGCCGAGCGCCGCGACCTGTACCGCGAGCAGGCCGCCGCCCTGCTGAACCTGGCCGACCTGGACGCCGAGACCGGCCGGACCCAGGAGGCCCTGGAGCGCTACCGGGCCGCACTGGCCGCCGGAAAGGCGGCGAACGACCCGTACGCGACCGGCCGCGCGATGGAATCCGTAGGCGGCGCGTACCAGGAGCTCACGGACTGGCACCGGGCCGCCGACTGGTTCGGCCGGGCCCTGTCCCAGGCGCTCGCCCGCGGGGAGCGCGCGGACGAGGCGCGGCTGTACGGGCGGCTCGGGAACGTCCACACCTACGCGGGTCGCTACGGGGACGCGCTGCGCAGCTGGCGGGCCGCCGCCGCGGGCTACCGGAAGCTGGGCGATGTCCCGGGCCAGGCAAAGGCGTTGAGCGAGATGGCGCGGGTGCAGGAGTACGCGGGGCGGCCCGAGGAATCGCTGCACACCTGCCGGGAGGCGGTGGAGCTGGCGCGCCGGGTGGGGGACCAGCGACTTGAGGCCGCCCTCCAGGTCCGGCTGGCCGACACGCTGGACCGCCTCGGTGACCCCGCGGCCGCCAGGCTGCACCGGTCCGCAGCTGACAGATTGCTGGGAGATGACCCCGCAGCCTGCGAAATCCGTAGTGCTTCCGACTAAGATTATTCGTTTGCAAGGCTAGACAGCGACTCATCCTTCATTAGACTGGCTCCACCACGTCATCCTGTGGTGCATCCCGTTGCGCGTTCTTGTGGGCGGGTATGTATGGAAGTGACCCGAAAAATCCCCTGAGCCAAGGACCGTGATCGACGATGAAGGTCGGCATCCCCCGCGAGGTCAAGAACAACGAGTTCCGGGTCGCCATCACGCCCGCCGGCGTGCATGAGCTGGCCCGTAATGGCCACCAGGTCTTCGTCGAGCAGAACGCCGGTGTGGGTTCCTCGATCACGGACGCCGAGTACGTCGCCGCCGGCGCCGAGATCCTCGGCACCGCCGACGAGGTCTGGGCCACCGCCGACCTGCTGCTGAAGGTCAAGGAGCCCATCGCCGAGGAGTACCACCGCCTCCGCAAGGACCAGACCCTCTTCACGTACCTGCACCTGGCCGCGTCCCGCGCGTGCACGGACGCCCTGCTGGAGTCCGGCACCACCGCCATCGCGTACGAGACGGTCGAGCTCGCCAACCGCGCGCTCCCGCTGCTCGCCCCGATGTCCGAGGTCGCGGGCCGCCTGGCCCCCCAGGTCGGCGCCTACCACCTGATGCGCTCGGCCGGCGGCCGCGGCGTGCTCCCCGGCGGCGTCCCCGGCACCTCGGCCGGCGAGGCCGTGGTCATCGGCGGCGGCGTCTCCGGCTGGAACGCGGCGCAGATCGCCATCGGCATGGGCTTCCACGTGACCCTGCTGGACCGCGACATCAACAAGCTCCGTGAGGCCGACAAGATCTTCGGCACGAAGGTCCAGACGATCGTCTCCAACGCCTACGAGCTGGAGAGGGCCGTCCTCGCGGCCGACCTCGTCATCGGCGCGGTGCTGATTCCGGGTGCGAAGGCCCCGAAGCTGGTCACCAACGAGCTGGTGTCCCGGATGAAGCCCGGAAGTGTCCTTGTCGACATCGCGATCGACCAGGGCGGCTGCTTCGAGGACTCCCGTCCGACCACTCACGCCGAGCCGACCTTCCAGGTCCACAACTCGGTCTTCTACTGCGTCGCCAACATGCCGGGCGCGGTTCCGAACACCTCCACCTACGCGCTGACGAACGCCACGCTGCCGTACATCGTGCAGCTCGCGAACCTCGGCTGGGTCGAGGCGCTCCGCCGTGACCCGGCGCTCGGCCTGGGCCTCAACACCCATGACGGCCAGGTCGTTTACGGTCCGGTCGCCGACGCGCACGGCCTCCCGACGCTGGAGCTGAACACGCTGCTCGGCTGACGCGTCAACGACTGACGTCAATCTCACGTATCCGGCCGGACCTTGCTCGCGAGGTCCGGCCGGAGGCGTTCGCGGGGTACCCGGCGACCCCGCTCAACTCGCCTCGAACGTAGCCCTTTAACCCTTTCGCACACCCGCGAAACTTCGCGGCGACAGCTCGGACGCCCTTGACAGAGAGGTGTTCGGTTGCCGACACATCGTGCCGGGTCCGACGGATTGTGTTGCCGCTGGGCGGTGACACGCCATAGAGTCGCCAACCGTCGGCATGGTGCAACGCTGACCTATCGATAAGTGTCCTGGTCACGTCCGAGGAGGTAAGACGACTTGTGAATGAGTCGACATTTGCTCCTGGAGGTGGTCGCGCAGGGACGCCGGAGCGGGGCCCAGGCCCCGCCGGGCTCGAGGCTGTCGGCTCCGTCGCAGTCCGCACCTTCGCAAACCACCAGCACATGCAGACGCCCCGAAAGAGCATGGACGGCCTAGACGTGAACTCCAGGGCCGGCGACCCGAGCGGCGACAAGCCCGTGGGTTTCGCCGACTACGAAAACGTGCCCGAAGGGCACTTCTACGACCCCGACGCGGAGTATGAACCGGACCCCGAGTACGCGGCCACCCTCGCCCCCGACGCTGCCCGGCAGCGCCGTGAGCGGATCGGCCCGACCGGACGCCCGCTCCCGTACTTCCCGATCCCGGGTCCGCTGACCGACCACGGTCCGGCGAAGATCATCGCGATGTGCAACCAGAAGGGCGGCGTGGGCAAGACCACGTCGACCATCAACCTGGGTGCCGCGCTCGCCGAGTACGGGCGCCGCGTGCTGCTCGTCGACTTCGACCCGCAGGGCGCGCTGTCCGTGGGCCTCGGCGTGAACCCGATGGAACTCGACCTGACGGTCTACAACCTGCTCATGGAGCGGGGCATGTCGGCCGACGAGGTGCTGCTGAAGACGGCGGTCCCCAACATGGACCTGCTGCCCAGCAACATCGACCTGTCGGCCGCCGAGGTGCAGCTCGTCAGCGAGGTCGCGCGCGAGTCGACCCTGCAGCGGGCCCTGAAGCCCCTGATGGCCGACTACGACTACATCGTGATCGACTGTCAGCCCTCGCTCGGCCTGCTGACCGTGAACGCCCTGACGGCGGCCCACAAGGTCATCGTCCCGCTGGAGTGCGAGTTCTTCGCGCTGCGCGGCGTGGCGCTGCTGACCGAGACCATCGAGAAGGTGCAGGAGCGGCTCAACCCCGAGCTGGAGCTCGACGGCATCCTCGCCACGATGTACGACTCCCGCACGGTGCACAGCCGCGAGGTCCTGGCGCGCGTCGTCGAGGCCTTCGACGACCACGTCTACCACACGGTCATCGGCCGCACGGTGCGCTTCCCGGAGACCACGGTCGCCGGTGAGCCGATCACCACGTACGCCTCCAACTCCGTCGGCGCCGCCGCCTACCGCCAGCTCGCCAGGGAGGTGCTCGCCCGGTGTCACGCCGAGTGAGTCTGCCCGGAGCCGACGAACTGTTCCGCACGACCGGGGGGATGGCCCTCCAGTCGTCCTCGCCGCGGCGGGGGGCCGAGGAGGCGCCCGGAGCGGAGCACGCGCCGGCTTCGGCGGAGGGCACGGCGGGGGAGGGGCGCGGCCGGGAGGCGGCGGCCGGAACCGACCCCGTGGTGGGGGCACCGAGGCGGCCGCAGGAAGGTTCTGCCAGCTCCGCGAACGGACCGGCCCAGCCGGGCGGCCGCGGCAAGGGCCAGGGCCGGGGCGCCAACCGGCGCCCCAGCGGGCGCGAGCGGCACGACGAGAAGATCACGGTCTACGTCTCCGCCGAAGAGCTCATGGATCTGGAACACGCGCGGCTGGTGCTGCGCGGCGAACACGGGCTCGCGGTCGACCGTGGCCGTATCGTCCGTGAGGCGGTGGCCGTCGTCCTCGCGGATCTCGAATCCCGCGGGGACGCGAGCATCCTGGTACGGCGGCTGCGCGGGCGCTGACCCGGTCCTCCGGGCGCGCCCCACCCGCACCCCGCCCCTCCGCACCAGCCTGGACCGCGATGCACCTCCCCGCCGAACCCGGCCCGCCGACCCGCCGCCCCCTGGGGCGCGGTCCCGGAGCGGGGCCGCCCGCGGGGGACCCGGCGGCCGAAGCCGTCCCGGAGCCCGGCTCGCCCGAGGGGGAGCCCGAAGCCGAAGCCGTAGGGGCACCCGCCGCCGAAACCGTACGGGCACGCGCGGCCGAGCCGCCGGAGGCCGTAGGGGCACCCGCCGCCGAGCCGCCCGTCGAGCCCGGTGGCGCCGCCGAAGCCCCCGAGGCGCCCGCTGCGGCCCGCGCACCGCTTCCGGGCGGGCCGGGAGCCCCGGCGGCCGCGAAGGCCGCAGACGTCACCCCAGCGGCTCCTGGGGGCCGCACGGGGCCCGGCGGCGGGTCCGCGGCGCCGGGCGACGGCAGGTTCACCCTGCGGCTGGCCAACTTCGAGGGCCCCTTCGACCTGCTGCTCCAGCTGATCTCGCGGCACAAGCTGGACGTCACCGAGGTGGCGCTGTCCCGGGTCACCGACGAGTTCATGGCCCACATCCGGGCCATGGGTCCCGACTGGGACCTCGACCAGACCACCGAGTTCCTCGTGGTCGCCGCGACCCTGCTCGACCTGAAGGCCGCCCGGCTGCTGCCGGCCGCCGAGGTCGAGGACGAGGGCGACCTCGCCCTGCTGGAGGCCCGCGACCTGCTCTTCGCGCGCCTGCTCCAGTACCGGGCGTACAAGCGGATCGCGGAGATCTTCGAGGCCCGGGCGGAGGCCGAGGGCCGGCGCTACCCGCGCACCGTGGGCCTGGAGCCGCACCACGCCGAACTGCTGCCCGAAGTGGTCATCGGCATCGGCGCGGAGGGCTTCGCCCGCGTCGCCGCCCGCGCCATGCAGCCGAGGGCGGAGCCCCAGGTGTACGTGGACCACATCCACGCGCCGCTGGTCAGCGTGCGCGAGCAGGCCGGGCTCGTGGTGCGGATGCTGAAGGCGCGCGGCGAGGCCACCTTCCAGGAGCTCACCGAGGACGCCGGGGACACCCTGACGGTCGTCGCGCGGTTCCTGGCCCTCCTGGAGCTCTACCGGGAGAAGGCCGTGGTCCTGGACCAGGAGGCGGCCCTGGACACCCTGACCGTGCGCTGGAGCGGCGGGGACGGCGATGGCATGCCGACGGTGACCGACGAGTTCGACCGGATCGTGGAGGCGAAGGATTGAGCAGCGGCGACGCGGGGGCGCAGGCCCCGGCGGGCGGAACCGGCGCGGTGGCGGCCCTGGAGCTGAAGCCCGCCCTGGAGGCCGTCCTGATGGTGGTGGACGAGCCGGCCACGGAGGCGCACCTCGCCAAGGTGCTGGAGCGCACCCCGAGGGAGGTGGCGCTCGCCCTGCGCGAGCTCGCCGACGAGTACACGACGGCCCGCCGGGGCTTCGAGCTCCGGCTCGTCGCCGGGGGGTGGCGCTTCTACACCCGCGCGCGGTACGCGGCGGCCGTGGAGGCCTTCGTCCTGGACGGCCAGCAGGTCCGGCTCACCCAGGCCGCCCTGGAGACCCTGGCGGTCGTCGCGTACCGGCAGCCGGTCAGCCGGTCGAGGGTCTCGGCGGTCCGCGGAGTCAACTGCGACGGGGTCATGCGGACCCTCCTCCAGCGGGGTCTGGTGGCCGAGGCGGGGACGGAACCCGAAACAGGTGCGATCCTGTACAGGACGACGAACCACTTTTTGGAGCGGATGGGCCTACGCGGCCTGGACGAGCTCCCGGAACTCGCGCCCTTCCTCCCCGAGGCGGACGCGATCGAAGCCGAGACGCAGGAAGGTGTGCCGTCGTTCGATCTGGAGGCACCGTACGCCCCAGAAATGTGAAGACGACGACAAGACGACGGAACTTTGATGCGAAGCAGCGGCAACGGCAACGGTGGCGGCAACAGGAACAGCAGCGGCGGCAGCGGCGGGCGTGGTAGCGCCCGCGGCAGCGGCTCCGGCTCCGGCAGCGGTGGCTACCGCGGCGGCGGCTCCGGCGGTGGCAGCGGCTCCGGCGGTGGCTACCGCGGGGGCTCCAGCGGCGGCGGCTCCGGCTCCGGCGGTGGCTACCGCGGCGGCTCCGGCTCCACGGGCTCCGGCGGCTACCGCGGCGGCTCCGGCTCCACGGGCTCCGGCTCCGGCGGCGGTTACCGCGGCGCGGGCGGCTCGCAGGACCGCGACCGCGACCAGGCCCCCCAGCGTCCCCGCAACCCGCGCCCCGAGGAGCGCCGCTACGACGTGGGCCCCGAGGGCGAGCGCAACGGCCGCGGCGGGGCGAAGGCGGGCGGCGGCGGAGCCCGCGGCGCGGCCGACGGTCCCCGCGGCGGCTCCGGTGCCCGTGGCGCCGCGGCGCGCGGTGGTGCCAAGGGCGGCCCCAAGACCTCCAAGACTCCCGGCATCGGCGGGGCCGGCGGCCCGCGCCGAGGCCCGGGCAGCCGCAGCGGCCAGTCCCGCCCGCGCGAGCTGGACGCGCGGATCGAGGAGCGCGTGCGCGACCGGTACGCCGACAAGCCGGTCATCAAGACCCCGAAGACCTTCCCCGGCGCCGAGGAGGAGGGTGAGCGCCTGCAGAAGGTGCTCGCCCGTGCCGGCATGGGCTCGCGCCGCGCCTGCGAGGAACTGATCGAGCAGGCCCGCGTCGAGGTCAACGGCGAGATCGTGCTGGAGCAGGGCAAGCGTGTCCTGCCGAAGGACGAGATCAAGGTGGACGGCCTGACCGTCGCCACCCAGTCCTACCTGTTCTTCGCGCTGAACAAGCCGGCCGGCGTCGTCTCCACCATGGAGGACCCGGACGGCCGCCAGTGCCTCGGCGACTACGTCACCAACCGTGAGACGCGCCTGTTCCACGTCGGCCGGCTCGACACCGAGACCGAGGGCATCATCCTGCTCACCAACCACGGTGAGCTGGCCCACCGCCTCACGCACCCGAAGTACGGCGTGAAGAAGACGTACGTCGCCGCCATCACCGGCCCGCTGCCGCGCGAGATCGGCAAGCGCCTCAAGGACGGCATCGAGCTGGAGGACGGCTACGCCCGCGCCGACCACTTCCGCGTCGTCGACCAGGTCGGCAAGAACTACCTGGTCGAGGTCACCCTCCACGAGGGCCGCAAGCACATCGTGCGCCGCATGATGGCGGAGGCCGGCTTCCCGGTCGAGAAGCTCGTCCGCACCTCCTTCGGCCCGATCGAGCTGGGCGACCAGAAGTCCGGCTGGCTGCGCCGCCTGACCAACACCGAGGTCGGCATGCTGATGCGCGAGGTCGGTCTGTAGGGACCGCCCGCCCCACCGGCTCACGGAGAAGCCCGCAGCGCCCCACGGCGCCGCGGGCTTCTCCCTTGTCCCGGACCCCTCCGTCCTTTATAGTCAATTTGACTATTAAAGGGAGGGGGCCCGGAATGAACTGGACCTTGAGCTGGACCGAGGTGCTCGGCTTCGCCACCGGCGCCCTGTGCGTGTGGCTGGTCGCCCGGCAGCACGTCGCCAACTGGCCGATCGGCATCGCCAACAACATCTTCTTCATCGCGCTCTTCACCCAGGCCGGCCTGTACGCCGACGCCGGGCTGCAGATCGTCTTCATCGCCCTCGCCGCGTACGGCTGGTGGTCCTGGACCCACGGGGGTGGACCGGGAACCGAGGGGGCCCTGACCGTGCGCCGCACCACGCGCACCGAATGGGTCTGGCTGGCCGCGGCGGGGGCGGTGGGGGTGCTCGGACTGACCCTGCTGCTCTCACGGGCCACCGACTCGACCGTCCCCTTCTGGGACGCGGCCACCACCGGCCTCTCGCTCGCCGCCACCTACGGCCAGTGCCGCAAGCTCGTCGAGTCCTGGTGGCTGTGGATCGCCGCCGACCTGATCTACATCCCCCTGTACGCGTACAAGGAGCTGTACCTGACCGCCCTCCTGTACGTCGGCTTCCTCGCCCTGTGCGTGGCCGGCCTGACCGGCTGGCGGCGGTCGCTGCCCGCGCCGGCCGCCCGTACGGCCCTGGGAGCGAGGGCGTGAGGCGCTTCGGGCACGGGCTGGTGCTCGGCAAGTTCTACCCGCCGCACGCCGGCCACCACCACCTGGTGCGCACCGCCCGGGACCGCTGCGAGCGGCTGACCGTACTGGTCTGCGCCGCCTCCGTCGAGTCCGTGCCGCTGGCCGACCGCGTCGCCTGGATGCGCGAGGCGCACCCGGAGGCGGACGTGGTCGGCGCGGTGGACGACATTCCCGTCGACCTGAACGACCCGGCGGTCTGGGAGGCCCACATGGCCGTGTTCCGCGGCGCGGTGGCCGGCCCGGTGGACGCCGTCTTCACCTCGGAGGGCTACGGGGCCGAGCTCGCCCGCCGGTTCGGCGCCGAGGAGGTCTGCGTGGACCCCGGCCGGGAGCTGTTCCCGGTATCGGGGACGGCCGTACGGGCGGACCCGGCGGCCTGCTGGGACTTCCTGGGTCCGGCCGTACGGGCCTCGCTGGCCCGCAGGGTCGTCGTGCTCGGCGCCGAGTCCACCGGGACGACGACGCTGTCCCGGGCCCTGGCCGCGCACTACCGGCGGCGCGGCGGGGTCTGGGCGGGCACCGGCTGGGTCGCCGAGTACGGCCGCAGGTACAGCGAGGAGAAGCTCGCGGCAGCCCGTGCGGCGGACCCGGACGCCTCCTGGGCGGACGTCTCCTTCACCTCGGAGGAGTTCCCGGTGATCGCCCGGCGCCAGGACGCGGAGGAGGAGCGGGCCGCCCGGCTGGGCTCCCCGGTCCTGATCTGCGACACCGACTCCTTCGCGACCGGGATCTGGCACGAGCGCTACCTGGGCGGCCGCAACGAGGAGGTCGAGAAGACCGCCGCGCTGACCCGCCGGGACCTCTACCTGCTGACCGACCACGCGGACGTCCCCTTCGAGGACGACGGGCTGCGGGACGGGCCGCACCTCAGGCCGTGGATGACCGGCCGGTTCCGCGAGGAGCTCGAAGCCACCGGGAGGCGGTTCCTCGTCGTGCGCGGAGACCGGGAGGAGCGGCTGGCGACGGCCGTGGCCGCGGTGGACGGACTGCTCGCCGAGGGCTGGCACTTCGCCGACCCGCTGCCGGAGGCACGATGAACCGGGGAGCGCCGGCGGGCTACGACCCGTACGCCTTCGAGCCGTTCGCGGTGACCGTGGACCTCGCGGTGTTCACCGTACGGGGCGGGCGGCTGCACGTGCTGCTGATCCGGCGCGGGCAGGAGCCGTACGCGGGCGCCTGGGCGCTGCCCGGTGGCTTCGTCCTGCCGCGCGAGTCCGCCGAGTCCGCCGCCCGCCGGGAGCTGGCCGAGGAGACCGGGCTGCCGGAGGCGGTGGTCGCGGCCCTGCACCTCGAACAGCTGCGCACGTACAGCGAGCCGGACCGGGACCCCCGGATGCGGGTGGTCTCGGTCGCCTTCACGGCGCTGGTCCCGGACATGCCGGAGCCGGCGGCCGGGGGCGGCGGCGACGCGGCCCACGCCTGCTGGGTGGCGGCGGGGGAGGCTTCCGGGCTGGCCTTCGACCACGCGGTGATCCTGGCGGACGCGCGGGAGCGGGTCGGCGCGAAGCTGGAGTACACCTGCCTCGCCACCGCGTTCTGTCCGCCGGAATTCACCCTCGGCGAGCTCCAGGCCGTCTACGAGACCGTCTGGGACGCCGCCCTCGACCGCCCGAACTTCCGCCGCAAGGTGCTGGCCACCCCCGGCTTCGTGGAGGCCGTACCCGGCGCCGCCCGGCTCACCGGCGGCCGTGGCAAGCCCGCCGCGCTCTACCGGCCGGGACCGGCCACCACCCTGCACCCGCCCCTGCTCCGCCCCTCGGAAGGACACCCCCGATGACGACGACCACGAAACGAGCGGCGACGGGCGCTCTCATCGGCCTCGCGCTGGGTGACGCCCTGGGCTACCCCACCGAGTTCAACGACGTCCCGTCGATCCTCGCGAAGACCGGCCCGTGGCGCGAGATGAAACTGCCCCGCCCGGCGATGGTCACCGACGACACCCAGATGACCCTCGCCCTGGCCCGCGGCATACGGACCGCCGCCGAACGCGGCCGCGTCGGCCCCCTGCGCCTGGCCGGGCCCGTCCGGGAGGAGTTCGTCGCCTGGTACCACTCCCCGGAGAACAACCGGGCTCCCGGCCAGACCTGTTTGACGGCCTGCCGGCTGCTCGACCACCCGGACCGGGACTGGCGCGACGCCAGCCGGCTCGGCTCCAAGGGCTGCGGCGCGAACATGCGGGTCGCACCGGTCGGGCTGGTGCCCGGCTGGACGGAGGAGGAGCGGGCCGGCGCGGCCCAGCTCCAGTCGGCCCTGACCCACGGACACCCGACGGCGCTGGCCGCCTCCGACCTGACGGCGCGGGCGGTGTACCTCCTGGCCCGGGGCACCGAGGTGACCGGGCTGGTCGGGCAGCTTCGCTCGTACGCCCTGGAGAACCGCACCCGCTACCACGAGCGCTGGCTCGGCGACCTCTGGACGCGGACGTCCTCCGACGCCTCCGCGACGTCCTTCATCGCCCGGGGCTGGGACGAGTGCCTGGGCGTCCTGGACCGCGTGGCGCAGGCCCTGCGCACCCCCTCCCCGGAGACCGACCCCTGCCTGACGACGGGCGACGGCTGGATCGCGGAGGAGGCCTTCGCCACGGCCCTGCAGTGCTTCCTGCTCTTCCCGGAGGAGCCGCTCACGGCCCTGCGCCGCGCGGCCTGCACGGCGGGCGACTCCGACTCGATCGCCTGCCTGGCCGGCGCCTTCGCGGGCGCCCACCTCGGCGCGGACGCCTGGCCGCGCGAGTGGGAGGGCCGCATCGAGTACCGCGACGAACTCCTGTCCTTCGGCACCCTCTGGGACGCGTGACCCCGTAGGGGGTGAGGCGTCCCGTCAGTGCCGGGACGCGGACGCGGCGGTTTCGGTGTGGACGGCCGAGGCGCGGCGGGCGCGGAGGAGGAAGTCCTCGACGCGGGCCCGGTCCGGGGCCTCGGGGAGGGGCGTGCCGGCCAGGGCGGCCGCGGTCTCCTCGACGAGGCGGGCCATCCAGGCGTCGGTCTCGTCCCAGGTGAGCTCTCCGCGGCGGACCGCCAGGAGGCGGTCGCGCATCGGACCCGCGTCGATGGCCAGGTGCCCCGTGCGCAGCAGGTCCCGGCAGGACAGCAGCAGGCGCAGCAGGTGCATGGCGTGCTTCCAGCGCGGGGCCCCGTGGACGCGGACGTCGGCGAGGAGCTTGCCGTGCTGGGACTGGGCGTACCGGCTGAAGCTGGTGTGGGCCCGGCGGGAGAGGAAGGCCCCGCGGAGGGAGAGGAGTTCCTCGCCCACCGGGGTGACCTCCTCCACCAGGGGGGAGTGCAGGCACTCCAGGATGTTCGGGTTGGCGCGCAGGGCGAGCGCGCAGAAGTGCTCCAGCTCCCAGGAGAACTCCTCGTCCCGGGGGCCCTCCACATGCGTGGGGGGCTTGTCGAAGCGCCAGAACAGCGGAGTCGGGGCGAGGTAGACACCGCGCAGGTCGGTGTCGCTCGCCTCGGTCGCCAGTCCGAACGCCCGGGAGCCCATCACGCAGCGGTAGACGGTGTGGTCCCGCACCAGCGTCAGATCGTCCATCCGGAGAGCCTAAGGGGGCCTGCCGACAGGCCACCCCTCGGATCGTGCCGGGTCGGCACGATCCGAGAGGGACGCCCTAGGCGAGCGAGATGTTGCCGTCCGCCGCCACGGTGATCTTCTTCTCGGACAGCGGGCGGGTGGCCGGGCCCTTGGTGACCGCGCCGTCCGTGTCCTTGAACTTGCTGTCGTGGCAGGGGCAGACGATGGTGCCGTCCGCGACCTTGTTCACGAGGCAGCCCGAGTGGGTGCAGACCGCCGAGAAGCAGCGGTACTCGCCGGCCTTCGGCTGGGTGATCACCAGCTTCTCCTCTTTGAGCACCGTGCCGCCGCCGACCGGTACGTCCGCCGTCTTGGCGATCGCCTTCGCGGCGCTCCCGGCGGGCGCGGACGGTGCCGCGGAGGGTGCGGCCGCACTGCCGGGCTCGCTGGCCGGCTTCGGCTCGGAATCGCCGCCGCAGGCGGCGAGCGCGCCGCCCGCCAGGGTGGCCGCGCCTGCCGCCAGGACGGTGCGCCGGGCGGTACGCGTGGGGTAGCTCATGACTGTCTCCTCGCTCTGTGGCCGGATGGCGTGCAGCATCCTGGCCTGTGACGGGCCCCGGGACGGAGTCCGCCGCGCCTTTTCAGGTTCCCGGCTGCCATGGGGCCAGTGAGGCAGGACTGCCGGGAGTGCGTACGACCTCCCACACGCGGATCACGGCCTCCCGGTTCAAAGGGCCGTGGACGTGCGGGTAGCGGCCCCCTGAATCACCCTCCCGGCGGACGTCCGCCGTCAGGGCTGCTTCGTCGAGTTCCACCGCGAGCAGGGTCCCCCGTACCCCGTGGTAGTGCGCGTCGGCGATCGCCAGTGCGGTCGGGCGGTCCGCCGAACAGTGCACGAATCCCTCGGTGGCGAGTGAGGGCGGGGCGTACGGGAGGCCGGGTGCGGCCGCCCAGTCGGCGAGCGGGACGAGGTGGAAGATCATGCCGAACGTTCTACCGGAGCGGGAGGGGAAGCGGGATCCGGAACCGGAACGGGCGTGTGCGCCAGGTGGCGGCACCGTCCGGTACGGGTGACATTGTCCGTGTCTCGAAGCCGGGTGCGCCGCTGTCCGCGCGGCCCGGTCCCTCTCCGAAAGGCACGACCATGGCGGGTAACGACCTCGGCTCTCTTCTCGGTGGCCTCCTCGGCGGCGGCCAAGGCGGCACCGGAGGCGGCGGCGGCAACATCCTCGGCTCGCTCCTCGGCTCGCTCCTCGGCGGCGGCGGCGCGGCCGGCGCGGCCGGCGCCCAGGCGGGCGGCGGGAACAACCCGCTGGGCGGCCTGATGGACATGCTGACCAAGTCGGGGCTGGCCGAGCAGGCCCGGTCCTGGGTCGGCACCGGCGAGAACAAGTCGGTCAGCGGTGCGCAGATCGCCGAGGCGCTGCCCGACGAGACCCTCCAGAAGGTCGCCGAGCAGGCGGGCGTCACCCCCGAGAAGGCGGCCGACGAGATCGCCAGGACACTGCCCCAGGCCGTCGACAGGCTGACGCCCGACGGACAGGTGCCCTCGGGCTCGCTGGAGGACATCATCCGGCAGCAGAAGCTCTGACCGGCGCGCACGCCGCCGTTCGCGAGGGCCCGGCCCACCGTCCCGAGGGACGGACCGCCGGGCCCTCGCGGCGCGCGCGGTGGCTACGCTGGCCGGGCAGTGCCCCCGCCGTGCCGTACGCAACCCTGGAGCGCCCGTGAGAACCGCCGTCGTCATCGGAACCGGACTGATCGGCACCTCGGCGGCGTTGGCCCTGTCCGCCCGCGGGATCGCCGTCCACCTGGTCGACCACGATCCGGCCCAGGCCCGTACCGCGGCCGCCCTCGGCGCCGGCACCGACGAGGCCCCGGAGGGCCAGGTGGACCTCGCCGTCGTCGCCGTGCCACCGGCCCACGTCGCCGCGACGCTGGCGGACGTGATCGGACGCGGGGTGGCCCGGGCGTACGTGGACGTGGCCAGCGTAAAGGGCGGTCCGCGCCGGGAACTGGCCGAACTGGGCGTGGACGTCACCGCGTACATCGGCACCCACCCGATGGCCGGCAAGGAGCGCTCCGGCCCCCTCGCCGCGACGGCCGACCTCTTCGAGGGGCGGCCGTGGGTGCTGACCCCGACCCGGGACACCGACCACGAGGTGCTCAACCTCGCGCTGGAACTGGTGGCGCTGTGCCGGGCCGTGCCGGTCGTGATGGACGCGGACGCGCACGACCGGGCGGTGGCGCTGGTCTCGCACACCCCGCAGCTGGTGTCGAGCATGGTCGCGGCCCGCCTGGAGGAGGCCGACGAGACGGCGGTCCGGCTCTGCGGGCAGGGCATCCGGGACGTGACGCGGATCGCCGCCTCCGATCCCCGGATGTGGCTGGAGATCCTCTCCGCGAACCCGGGACCGGTCGCCGACGTCCTCTCCGGGATCGCCGCCGACCTCGCGGAGACCGTGGAGGCCCTGCGGGGCCTGCAGTCGGCCGACGAGGAGAAGCGGCGCGGCGGGGCGGCGGGCATCGAGGACGTGCTGCGGCGCGGGAACGCCGGCCGGGTACGGGTGCCGGGCAAGCACGGCGCGGCGCCGACGGTGTACGAGACCGTGGCCGTCCTCATCAGCGACCAGCCGGGCGAGCTGGCCCGCATCTTCGCCGACGCGGGACGGGCGGGGGTCAACATCGAGGACGTCCGCATCGAGCACGCGACGGGCCAGCAGGCCGGCCTCGTCCAGCTGATGGTGGAGCCGCGGGCGGTGGCCGGACTGACGGCCGAGCTGCGCGAGCGCGGCTGGGCCCTGCGTCAGCAGTAGCCGGCCCGGACGCTCCCGCCGGGCTCCGGCGGCGGAAATCCGCCGGTGCGCGGACCCGTACCGCCGGGTTCCGGCCGCGCGGAACCGGCTCCCGGAGGGTCCGGATCCGCCGGGCGGGGACGGGGGGCGCCGGGGCCCGGTAACCTGGGGAGGGGCGCTTTTGGCGCGCCCGGACAGCACCAGCAACCAGGAAGGTGCCCGCACCGTGGAAACCGTAGCTCCGTCCGCCGTGATCGTCGCCATCGACGGTCCCTCCGGCACGGGCAAGTCCAGCACCTCCAAGGCCGTGGCCGCCAAGCTCGGGCTGCGCTACCTGGACACCGGCGCCCAGTACCGGGCCATCACCTGGTGGATGATCACCAACGGCGTCGACACCGACGACCCGCAGGCCGTCGCGGTCGCCGCGGGCAAGCCGGCCATCGTCTCGGGCACCGACCCGCACGCCCCCACGATCACCGTGGACGGCGTGGACGCCTCCGGTCCCATCCGCACCAAGGAGGTCACCTCCAAGGTCAGCGCCGTCAGCGCCGTCCCCGAGGTGCGCACCCTGATCACCGCGCTCCAGCGCTCCATCGCCGCCGCGGCGGCGACGGGGATCGTCGTCGAGGGCCGGGACATCGGCACCACCGTCCTGCCCGACGCCGACCTCAAGATCTTCCTGACGGCCTCCGCCGAGGCGCGCGCCGCGCGCCGCAGCGGCGAGCTCCGCGGCAAGGAGGCCGCCGACCTCGCGGCCACCCGGGAGGCGCTGGTCAAGCGCGACGCGGCCGACTCCGGCCGCAAGACCTCCCCGCTGGCCAAGGCCGACGACGCCGTCGAGGTCGACACCACCGAACTCACGCTCGACCAGGTCATCGAGTGCGTCGTCACGCTGGTGGCCGAGCGGCAGACCCCGCAGACCGCCGGAAGCATCCGGAACGGGCGGTCCGCGTGAGTGAAGCGCCCTCCCTGAAGGGTGCGGAGGTCGGCAGGCGCATCGGCATCGGGCTCATGTACGGGCTGTGGAAGCCGCGCGTCCTGGGGGCCTGGAAGGTGCCCGTCTCGGGCCCCGTCATCCTCGCCGTGAACCACTCCCACAACATCGACGGCCCGATGGTCATGGGCACCGCACCGCGGCCGCTGCACTTCCTGATCAAGAAGGAGGCCTACGTCGGCCCCCTCGGCCCCTTCCTCAACGGGATCGGGCAGGTCAGGGTCGACCGGAGCGGAGCGGACCGGACCGCGATAGGGCGCGCCCTCGGTGTGCTCGACCAGGGCGGAGCGCTGGGGATCTTCCCCGAGGGCTCCCGGGGCGAGGGCGACTTCGCCTCGCTCCGTGCGGGACTCGCGTACTTCGCGGTCCGCAGCGGCGCCCCCGTCGTGCCGGTGGCCGTCCTCGGCAGCGGCGACACCCCGGGACGCCTCGTCAAGGGGCTCCCGGCACTCAAGAGCCGGGTCGACGTCGTCTTCGGCTCGGCCTTCGACGCGGGGGACGGCAGTGGCCGCCGGACCCGTACCGCGCTGGACGAGGCCACCGTACGCATCCAGGACCGGCTGACCGCCCACCTGGCCGATGCCAAGCGCCTCACCGGGCGCTGAGCGAGACTTGAACCAGTAGTGGAACCCCGCTGCGCGGGTGCCACCGATCACCACGAACGACGAGGAACGGACTTCATGAACGACCAGCACGACCAAGGAGCACTTGGCGACGCCGAGTACGCGGAGTTCATGGAGCTCGCCGCGGAAGAGGGCTTCGACATCGAGGACGTCGAAGGCGCGCTCGGGGAGGCCGCTGCCGGCCCCCTGCCCGTCCTCGCCGTCGTGGGCCGGCCGAACGTCGGCAAGTCGACCCTCGTGAACCGGATCATCGGCCGCCGCGAGGCGGTCGTCGAGGACAAGCCCGGCGTCACCCGCGACCGCGTCACGTACGAGGCGGAATGGGCCGGCCGCCGCTTCAAGGTCGTCGACACCGGCGGCTGGGAGCAGGACGTCCTCGGCATCGACGCCTCCGTCGCCGCCCAGGCCGAGTACGCCATCGAGGCCTGCGACGCCGTCGTCTTCGTCGTCGACGCCAAGGTCGGCGCCACCGACACCGACGAGGCCGTCGTCCGGCTGCTGCGCAAGGCGGGCAAGCCCGTCGTGCTGTGCGCCAACAAGGTCGACGGCCAGAGCGGCGAGTCCGACGCGGCCTCCCTGTGGTCGCTGGGTCTCGGCATGCCGCACCCGGTCTCCTCGCTGCACGGCCGCGGTACGGGCGACATGCTCGACGCCGTCCTCGAAGCGCTGCCGGAAGCACCCGCGCAGACCTTCGGCACCCCGGTCGGCGGCCCGCGCCGCATCGCGCTGATCGGCCGCCCGAACGTCGGCAAGTCCTCGCTGCTCAACAAGGTCGCGAAGGAGGACCGCGTCGTCGTCAACGAGATGGCCGGCACCACCCGTGACCCGGTCGACGAGCTGATCCAGCTCGGCGGCGTCACCTGGAAGTTCATCGACACCGCGGGCATCCGCAAGAAGGTGCACCTCCAGCAGGGCGCCGACTACTACGCCTCCCTGCGCACGGCCGCCGCCGTCGAGAAGGCGGAGGTCGCGGTCATCCTGATCGACTCGACCGAGAACATCAGCGTCCAGGACCAGCGCATCATCACCATGGCCGTCGAGGCGGGCCGCGCGATCGTGATCGCGTACAACAAGTGGGACGAGCTCGACGAGGAGCGCCGCTACTACCTCGAGCGCGAGATCGAGACCGAGATGCAGCAGGTCGCCTGGGCGCCCCGGGTGAACGTCTCGGCGCTCACCGGCCGCCACATGGAGAAGCTGGTCCCGGCGATCGAGACCGCCCTCGCGGGCTGGGAGACGCGCGTCCCGACGGGCCGCCTGAACGCCTTCCTCGGCGAGGTCGTCGCCGCCCACCCGCACCCGGTCCGCGGCGGCAAGCAGCCCCGCATCCTGTTCGGTACGCAGGCGGGCAGCAAGCCCCCGCGGTTCGTCCTCTTCGCCTCCGGCTTCCTGGAGCACGGCTACCGGCGCTTCGTCGAGCGCCGCCTGCGCGAGGAGTTCGGCTTCGAGGGCACCCCGATCCACATCTCGGTGCGGGTGCGCGAGAAGCGCGGCGCCCTGCACAAGAAGAAGTAGGAGCGCGGGAACAGCAGCGCGGCGGGACGCCGGGGGTCAGTAGCCCCGGCGCGGAGCGGGCGGCAGGGCCGCCGGGATGTGCGTCATTCCGGTCTGGTGCTGCCGCCCGTTCGTGTAGGCGGGGCTGCCGGCGTACGAGTACGCGGGCTGGGGCTGCGGCTGAGGGGCCGGCGAAGGCTGCCAGCCGTCGGTCTGCTGCCAGGCGGGGCCGCTCCACGCGCTGCCGTACGCACTGCCGCCCGTGTACCCGCCGCCGTACGAGAACGCCGTGAAGCCGAGGTCCTCCTCACCCGTGCGGTCACCCGGAAGGGCCCGGAAGGAGCGCAGGTACTCCGAGTACAGGGCGTCGTAGATCGGGGTGTGCGAGGCGGCCGGAGCACTGACCCGGTCCCATGCGGGGCGCGTGGGGGAGACGCTGCTCGGATGGGACGGGGCGCGGGAGGAGTCGTGTGAATGCACGTATCAGCCAACGAAACCAGCGCCCTGCGGATGCGGGGTGAGGGGCGCGAAAACGCAGATCGCCGGGGGTGCGCGGGACGGACCGCGCACCCCCGGCGCACGCCGCCCGGCCCCCTCGGCGGGGGGTCGGGCGGCCGTTCCGGCGGCAGGGGAGGGCGTCAGGCGCCCGCGGTGCCGGCCAGGGGCATCGAGGCGGCCACGAGCTGGCCCGCGGCGGCGGCCTTGTCCAGCGCGTCGCGCAGCAGGTCTTCGCGCGGCTGCTGCCCGATGGAGCCGACCGGGGCGGCGTAGATGAGCACGCGCTGGGTCTTGTTGACGGCGGCCCGCCAGCCGTCGGTGACCGACAGGGCCTGGTGCGCCTGCCACCAGGAGACCGGACGGCCGCCGTCGAGTCCCGGCTGCAGCACGGCGTGCAGCTGGCCTGCCGCGAGCAGGACCGACCAGCCCGCGAGTCCGGCGGGGAGCTCGGAGGTGTCCGTGACGGGGACGAAGCCCTGCTCGATGAGGAGCGGGAGGAAGTCGTCGCCGGGGCCGTCGCTGCCGGGACGGGCGATGGGCGCGGTCGGCTCGACCACCAGGGCCGGGTGCAGCTCGCCGCCGATCAGGACCAGACCGCTGGTGATGCCGAGGACGGCCTGCCCGCCCGGGTTGCTCTGCGGGGCGCCCGCGGGAGCCGGGGCCGGGCTGTCGCCGGTGATGCTGGCCACGGCGCCCTGGAGCTGCTCCTCGGAGACGGTGACGACCTGCGAGGGGATGCAGGTGGCGTGCGCGAAGGCCAGGACGGCCGTCTCCTCGCCGACGAACAGCACCGTGCTGGTGGGGTCGCTCTGCGGGTCTCCGGGGGTGCGGCAGGAGGTGCAGTCGTAACTGCGCGGCGCGTCGTCGCCGACGAGCAGCCTGTCGGCTTCTTCGTCACCGATCTCGGCACGTACCTCATCACTGACGTCGAGCATGGGCGGCACGGGGTGGCTCCTCGGCATAGGTGCGGCGGGCCGGGGGGTTCCCGGCTCGCCGGGCTCAACGGCCGAGCGGTGGCCGGGGTCACGCCATGGGAGGGAACGGATTCGAACCCGGCCCCCGGAGGGGTGAACCGTCCGACGGGGGCTTTGCTTTCGTGCCAACTCTTTTCTGTTTGTGTGCAGTTGGTGGGCAGTGCTGTGTGTTTCGGGTGCGTGGGCCGCGTCGGCCGACCGGGTGGGGCGCAGGGGCGCGCGGTGTGGCGTGCGGGCGGCCCGGGCGCTCCTCCGTAGCGTGGCCCGATGCCCCCTCTCCGGATCCGGCAGGCCGCGCGCGGGGTCGCGGCCGCGCTGGTGCTCGTACTCCCGTGGGACGCCGCCGCCCGGGCCTGCGCCGCCTCTGCGGGGGCCCCGCCGCCGCCCGCGCCCGGACCGGCCGGCGCCGCGTACCCCGGTTCGCCCGGGATCGTCGGCCGGGGGCCGGGGGACTGCGGGCCGGGCGGGGAGTGGCCCTGGGACTGCGTCGCCGACTGCGAGAGCGGCGGGCGCTGGGCGGTCAACACCGGCAACGGCTTCTACGGGGGGCTGCAGTTCTGGCAGCCGACGTGGGAGGAGCACGGGGGACTGGCTTTCGCGGCCCGGGCGGACCTGGCGAGCCGGGAGCAGCAGATCAGGGTCGCGGAGGACGTGCTGGGCGCGCAGGGGTGGGAGGCGTGGCCGGTGTGCGCGAAGCGGTACGGGCTGGCGGGGCGGATGCACGCGGTGCGGGCCGGGGAGACGCTGGTGTCGATCGCGGCGAGGCGCCGGGTGGCGGGCGGATGGCGGGCCCTGTACGAGGCGAACCGGGGGGTGATCGGGGAGCGGCCGGAGCGGCTCGCCGTGGGCACGCTGCTGGCCCTGCCCCCGGCCGCCGCGCCCCCGCCGGCCAAGGCGCCCGCACCGGCGGCCCCGACGCCGGGACCGGCCGTCCCGATGCCATCGGCCAAGGCGCCCGCAGCGGCGGTCCCGAAGCCGCCGGGCAAGGGGCCCGTACCGGCGGTCCCGACCGCGCCGGGCAAGGCGCCCGCGGTGGCGGTCCCGAAGCCGCCGGGCAAGGGGCCCGCGGCGGCTCCGACCGCGGTACCGGGCGCCTCCGTTGCGGGGACCGCCGCGGGGCGTCCGGCTTCCGCGCCGGTCCCGGCCGGGCCGGTGGCGGCGCCCGCCGTCGGCGGGCCGTCACCGGCGCCGCCCGGGGCGCGGCTCGCGCCGTCGCGCCCGCGCTGAACCCGGGCCGCCCGCGCGCGGCGTGCCCGGGCGGCCCGGAGGGGGAGCGTCCGCTGGGTGACCGGCAGACTGCTCCGCATGCTTGATGCCTCCGCACGACTGCTGCGCCTGCTGTCCCTGCTGCAAGCCCACCGGGAGTGGACCGGGGCCGATCTCGCCGACCGGCTCGGGGTGACCCCGCGCACGGTGCGGCGGGACGTCGACCGGTTGCGGGAGCTGGGGTATCCGGTCAACGCCAGCCCCGGGACCGGAGGCGGCTACCAGCTGGGGGCCGGGGCCGAGATGCCGCCGCTGCTGCTGGACGACGAGGAGGCCGTGGCGGTCGCCGTCGGCCTGCGCACCGCCGCCGGGAACGGGGTGGAGGGGATCGGGGAGGCCTCCGTACGGGCCCTCGCGAAGCTGGAGCAGGTGCTGCCGGCGCGGCTGCGCCGCCGGGTCTCGGCGCTCAACGAGTTCACCGTGTCCATGCTGCGCGACCCCCAGGGCTCCACCGTCGACCCCTCCGTCCTGACCGAGCTGGCCGCCGTCTGCCGGGACGGCGAGCGGCTGCGCTTCGGGTACCGGGACCACGCGGGCACCGTCAGCCGCCGCACCGTGGAGCCGCACCGGCTGGTGTGCACCGAGCGGCGCTGGTACCTCGTCGCCTGGGACGTGGACCGGGAGGCCTGGCGGACCTTCCGGGCCGACCGGATCGAGCCCAGGCCCCCGCACGGGCCCCGGTTCACCCCGCGCCCGCCGCCGGCCGCGGACCTGGCCGCGTACGTCTCCCGGGGCGTGTCGCAGGGCGTGTACGCGGCCAGGGCGCTCATCCGGCTGAAGATGTCGGCCGAGGAGGCGGCACTGGTCGTCGGGCCCAGTGACGGAACCCTGGAACCGGTCGACGCGGAGAGCTGTCTGCTGCGGACCGGGGCGGTGAACCTGACCGTTCTCGTGATTCACGTCATGGTGCTCGGCTGTGAGTTCGAAGTCGTCGAGCCGCCGGAGCTGACGGACCGGATCAGGGCCGCGCGGGATCTCCTGGGCCGGGCCGTGGACTCCGCACCCGTGAAGGAAACGTAAGGGAACTGAGGGCCAATCACCTGGTCCGGTCCACGGGTTCCCGGCAATCCCCGGCGGGAATTACCCCTCTCTCGGAGGGAATTCCACGCGGTCTTCCCGGCGGGCGTGTCGCGCACGGGAAAACAAAGGGAGGCCGTCGATATTCTGTGACACAAGCGTGACCCGGGACGGACTAACGTGCCGGCCGGCCGCTGACGGTACGGGGGGCGCCCGCGGGTCCCGCGGCGGGAACGGCGGAGGCGGGCCGGGTCGGTGACCCGGCCCGCCTCGGTGTCGCGGGGGAGGTGGTGCGCACCGACCCGCGGACGTCAGCCGCCGGTCACCGGACGCGCCGCGGCGCCCCGGCCGGGGGCCCGCTCGGCGTGCGCCGGACGGCGGCTGCCGGCCGGGGTGACCGGGGTCCGCTCGGAGCGGATCACGTGCGCCCTGGTGGCCACGTGCACGGCGGGGCGGGGCGCCGGGGAGTGCCCGGTGGCCGCGCCCGCGGGGACGGCGGGGGCGGCGGACGGGGCGGAGCTGACGGGGGCCGCCGGCTCGGCGGCCGCGGCGGGGGCCCGCGTCGGCGCCCCGGCGGCGTCCGCGTCCAGCCTGAGCTGCCACTTGCCGCCCGCGGAGAGCAGCGGGGTGAGCGCGACGGCCACCGGCGCGGGCATCCGACCGGTCTCGGCGCGGCGGCGCAGCAGCTCGCGCAGCTCGAAGACGTAGGCCTCGACGCGGGCGATGAGCGGTTCGAACCAGGGGAGCGCCAGCAGGATCAGCAGCCCCGCGGTCCAGCCGAGCAGGACGTCGCTGACCCAGTGGGTCCCCAGGTAGACGGTGGTGGCGCCGACGCTCAGGGAGACGACGGCGGACACCACGGACAGCACCCGCCGGGTGACCACGGTGGAGGCCAGATAGGCCAGGATTCCCCAGGTCACGACGGCGTTGGCGGTGTGGCCGGAGGGAAATATATCGCCGCCCGCGAAGAGCTCGGCGGAACCGATCTCGGTGGCGTAGTGCGGGCCGAGGCGGCCGAGGCCGATCTTGACGGCGCCGACGGTGACATTGAGCAGCAGCAGGGCCACGCCGAGGGTGATCAGCGGGCGGAGGGTGTGCTGGCGCCAGGAGCGCCAGCCGAGCCAGGCGGCGACCATCACCGCGGTCGGTCCGCGCTGGCCGAGCACGACGAGGTAGTCGAGGAAGGCGTGCAGCTGCGGCCACTGCTCGTAGGGGCGGAAGAACATGACCTGCCAGTCCAGCCGGACGAGCCAGGACGTGGTCAGTACGGCCACCACGATCGCGAGGTAGAAGGCCAGCGTCGATCCCAGGAGCACGACGCGGTGCCGGCTCATCTGCGGGGTTTGCAGATGAGCCGGTCGCTCTGGTTCCCGGTCCAGCCGGGCGAACACCCGCTCCAGACGGGGCAGGATCAGATCGGTACGCACTCAATCGACGTTACCGCGCGTGGCTGGGCGCCCCGGGCGAATCACGCGCTTTGTGATGACCATGTGATGTGGAGTTGGTCTCACACGGGACTTAATTGCCGCTATTTCGAACGCGGTTGGAGTCCGGCTGATCCACTGTTACCGAAATTGGTTTCGCGCACTTACCTGTGCTTTATTGCCGCCGCTGGCGCCCTTTGCCGAAAGGTGGATCGGAATGTTTCATTCCGTTATCTACGGGGGTCCGGAGCCGTTCAGCCAGAACGCCCCGTAGACCGCCGAGGCCGAGGCCGCGGCCCCCAGCGCCAGGGCCGCCCACCGCGTCCGCCACCGGGCCAGGGCCACCGCCACGGGAAACAGCAGCGGGAAGGCGGGCAGCAGCAACCGCGGCTTGGAGCCGAAGTACCCCGACGCGCACAGGGCCAGCGCCATCACGATCCCGCCGTACACGAGCAGCGGCACCGGCTGCCGCTGCCGTACGCACCGCACGTACAGCCACAGCACCAGCGCGACCCCGGCGACCAGCCCGGCGCCGGCCGCGAAGCCCGCGGAGGCCGGGGCGCCCGGTGAGGCAAGCTTCGCCCCGACGAAGCGGGCGAAGGCCCGGCCGCCGTCGAAGCCGTTGCCCCAGCCCGCCTGCACGTCCAGGTAGCCGAACGGCCCGCCCCCGGTGCGCGCGCCGACCCACAGCACGTACGCCGCCGCCCCCAGCGGGGCCAGCAGGGAGCCCGCGGCCATCCGCCACGACCGCTCCCCGCGCCGCAGCGCCAGGGCGACCGCCGCCCACACCGCCGCGACCACCGCGGCGCCGACCGGGCGGGTCAGCCCGGCCCCCGCCGCCAGCAGCCCAGCGGTCAGCCACCGGCCGCGCAGGGCCCCGTACAGGGCCCAGGCCGCGAGTGCGGTGAACAGGGCCTCGCTGTACGCCATGGACTGCACGATCCCGACCGGCAGCACCGCCCACAGCGCCACGGCCAGCACCCCGGCCCGGCGGCCGTACAGCAGGTCGGCGACGGCGAAGATCCCCCAGGCCGCCGCGAGCCCCGCGAACGCCGACACCACCAGGCCCGAGGAGCCGTGGGAAAGCCCGGTCACGGCCGACAGCAGCCGCTCCAGCCAGGGCAGGAGCGGGAAGAAGGCCAGGTTCGAGTGGACGTCCCCGTTCGGGAGGACCACCTCGTAGCCGTATCCGCCGGCCGCGGTGCGGGCGTACCAGAGCGAGTCCCAGCGGGCCGACAGCAGCGTGTGCGGACTGCTGCCGGCGGCCGCGCTCCAGCCGCCGAGGACGAGCAGCCCGAGCAGCCTGACCGCCGCGAAGACGGCCAGCGCGGGCGCGGCCCGGCGAAATCCAAGATCTTTCACGGGCATGATTATCGGTGGCGGCGTCCCGCGGGCGCCCCGCGGGCGCGGCCGGGCACCACGAGCCGTGAACGCGCGTGTACGCGGGGAGAAAAGCGGCCCGGCGAGTGGCGTACGCCACACGGCGGCCGCCTGCGGGATGAGAGCTTGACCACGTGGGCGACAGGCGAACTCGCGTACGCTGACCGTTCACTCGCGTGTCGATGCCGGACCCGTCGGAAGCCGCACAGCGCACCATCCCCGCGGCCCCACAGACGCTGGTCCGCCGAGTGCGGGGGGATCACCTGGGAGGTACATGCATGTCGGGGACGAACACGGCCGACCGCAGGACCCCCGGCTCCTGGCAGCGGCTCCGCGCGGCATCCGGCGGGGCCAACCGCTGGGTCGTCCTGGCGGTGCTCTGCGTCAGCCTGGTCCTCGTCGCGCTCGACGCGACGATCCTGCACGTCGCCGTCCCGTCCGTCACCGAGGACCTGCGCCCCGGCTCGATCGAGCTCCTCTGGATCGTCGACGCCTACCCGCTGGTCTGCGCCTCCCTGCTGATCCTCTTCGGCACCCTGGGCGACCGGGTCGGCCGCCGCCGCGTCCTGCTCCTCGGCTACGGGCTCTTCGGCGCGGCCTCCGCGCTGGCGGCCCTCGCCGACAGCGCCCAGGTCCTCATCGCCGCCCGCGCGCTGCTCGGCATCGGCGGCGCGATGATCATGCCCGCCACGCTGTCGATCCTGCGCCAGGTCTTCCCCGACCGGCGCGAGCGGGCCCTCGCCATCGGCATCTGGACCGCCGTCGCCGCCGTCGGCGCCGCCAGCGGACCGGTGCTCGGCGGCTTCCTCGTCCAGCACTTCTGGTGGGGCTCCGTCTTCCTCATCAACATCCCGCTGATGGCACTGATCCTCCCGCTGGGACGCTGGCTGCTTCCCGAGTCGAAGGGCACCTCCGACGGCCCCTGGGACGTGCTCGGCGCGCTGATGGCCGCCGCCGGAGTGCTCGGCTCGGTGCTCGGCATCAAGCGGCTGGGCGCCGAGCGGCAGCTGCTCGACGCCGAGGCGATGGTCCCGCTGTTCCTCGGGGCGGCGCTGCTCGTGCTGTTCGTACGGCGCCAGAGGCGCCGCACGCACCCGCTGATCGACATGCGGCTGTTCTCCCGCGCCGCCTTCACGACCGCCGTCGGCTGCATCGTGCTCGCCATGCTGGCCCTGGTCGGCCTGGAGCTGATCGCCGTCCAGTACCTCCAGCTGGTGCTGCACCTCAGCCCGCTGGAGACCGGCCTGCGGCTGCTGCCGCTGACCTTCGCCGCCATGGCCGCCGGCGCCACCGGGTCCTACACCCTGACCCGGATCGGCCCGCGGACCATGGTCTCGCTGGGCTTCCTGCTCACGGCCTTCGCCGTGCTGCTGCTGACCCTGATGGGACATCAGGACCGTCCCGTCCTGCTCACCACGGGTTTCATCCTGCTCGGCTACGGGCTCCAGACCACCCTGTTCGCCGCGTACGAGTCCATGCTGAGCGAGGCCCCCGCGGCCACCGCCGGCGGTGCGGCCTCGATCGGCGAGACCTCGTACCAGCTGGGCGCGGGCATGGGCATCGCGCTGCTGGGCAGCGTGATGAACGCGGTGTACGCCCCGGGGCTCGTTGGGGTGCCGGGCGTCTCGGCGGCGCAGTCGGAGGGCGCCGCCCATTCGCTGGGCGAGGCCTACCAGATCGCCGCGCAGCTCGGCGGGCCCGCGGGGGCGTCGCTGTACGAGGCCGCACGGCACTCCTTCGTGCACGGGCTGCACGTGACGCTGGTCGTGAGCGCGGGGCTGCTGCTCGCGGGCGCGGCGATGGCGCTGAAGCTGCCGCGGGTGATGGAGTGCGGGGCGCCTGGCGGCGAGCCGGGCGGGGACGTGGCGGTGCGACTGCCTGCCCAGGGGGGCGGGGAGCGGGTCGGAGGGGTGCCTTCGCAGGCCGCCGGTGAGTCGTATCCGGCTCCTGCGGAGCGCGCGGGCTGATCATGCCGGGCCGCTGTGCCGCTGTGGGCCCGGGTGCGTGTTCGCCTGCGGCGCCGTTGCCGGGGGCGCTGCCCCCGGACCCCCGCGCCTCGAATGCCGGCGGGGCTGAATCATGGCCGCGGGGGCTGATCAGGGCCGCGCTGATCGTGGTCTGCTGATCATGGGCGGGGTGGGGGTGGACGGGTGGGGAAGGGGGCGTCTAGCGTCGGGGGCGCCGCGCGAAAACGTGCGCTGCCAGGTTCCGACTCCGGCCGCCGGGAGGCCCCGTGTCCGCGTTCCAGCCCCATGATCCGCTCGGGCTCGACGAGCTCCTCGGTCCGGAGGACCTCGCCATCCGCGACACCGTCCGCGGCTGGGCCGCCGACCGGGTGCTGCCGCACGTCGCCGAGTGGTACGAAAAGGGGGAGCTGCCGGAGATCCGCGAGATCGCCCGCGAGCTCGGCTCGCTCGGCGCCCTCGGGATGTCGCTGACCGGCTACGGCTGCGCCGGCGCCAGCGCCGTCCAGTACGGCCTCGCCTGCCTGGAGCTGGAGGCCGCCGACTCCGGCATCCGCTCACTGGTGTCCGTGCAGGGGTCCCTCGCGATGTACGCGATCTGGAAGTACGGATCCGAGGAGCAGAAGCAGCGATGGCTTCCCGGCATGGCCGCGGGCGAGCTGATCGGCTGCTTCGGGCTGACCGAGCCGGACCACGGCTCCGACCCCGCGGGCATGCGGACGTACGCGAAGCGCGACGGCACCGACTGGGTGCTGAACGGCCGCAAGATGTGGATCACCAACGGGTCGGTGGCCTCCGTCGCCGTGGTGTGGGCGCAGACCGACGAGGGGATCCGCGGCTTCGCGGTGCCCACCGGCAGCGCCGGGTTCCACGCCCCGGAGATCCGGCACAAGTGGTCGCTGCGCGCCTCGGTGACGAGCGAGCTGGTCATGGACGACGTACGGCTGCCCGCGGACGCGGTCCTGCCCGGCGTCACCGGTCTCAAGGGCCCGCTCGGCTGTCTCAGCCACGCGCGGTACGGGATCATCTGGGGGTCCATGGGAGCGGCGCGCGCCAGTTTCGAGTCCGCGCTCGACTACTCCAGGACCCGGGAGCAGTTCGGCAAGCCGATCGGCGGCTTCCAGCTCACACAGGCCAAGCTCGCGGACATGGCCCTGGAGCTCCACAAGGGCATCCTGCTGGCCCACCACCTGGGCCGGCGCATGGACGCGGGCACCCTGCGACCGGAGCAGATCAGCTTCGGCAAGCTCAACAATGTCCGCGAGGCCATCGAAATCTGTCGGACCGCGCGGACCATCCTGGGTGCCAACGGGATCTCCCTCGAATACCCCGTCATGCGGCACGCCACCAACCTCGAATCGGTCCTCACCTACGAGGGCACCGCCGAGATGCACCAACTGGTGCTGGGCAAGGCGCTCACCGGGCTCGACGCCTTCCGGTGAGGGGCCCTGCCTAGCTCTGGTTGAAGAAGTCGCGCGAGCGGCCGCCGGGCTCACCGCTCACGATCTGGGTGTCGGCCGGGGTCAGCAGGAAGACCCTGGTCGCCACCCGCTCGATCGATCCGCGCAGCCCGAAGGTCAGTCCGGCCGCGAAGTCGACCACGCGCTTCGCGTCGCCGGGGTCCATCGACGACAGGTTGACGATCACCGGGACGCCCTCGCGGAACAGCTCGCCGATGCCGCGCGCGTCCCGGAAGCCGTCCGGGGTGACCGTGGCGATCCGGCGTCCCTGGTCGACGGCCGACTCCGAGGCCACCTTGACCCGGGGGTCGGTGACCCACGCGTCGCCGGGGCCGGAAACCGAACCGCCCTGGGCGCCCTCCGCGTAGTCGTCGTCGTAGTAACGCTCGTCGTCGCTGTCTTCCACGAGACCCAGCCAGGCACTCGCCTTGCGCACCGAACCCATGGACGCCTCCTTTCACCGCGGTCAGTCTGTCTTCTCTCCGCTGCCCCTATGGTCGTCCATGATGCTGACAACGCGCCAAGTGGATAGTCGGCGCGCACGGGTTTCGTGACGGTACTGGTGCAGAACATCCGTTGCACGGTCAAGGATCCAGGCGGCTACCGCTGCTGACTGAGTGAAAATACGACTGCTGCGGCCTTACGGGTGAGCGATGCGGACGTACGGGTGACGTGCGGGGCTCGCTACGATGCCCGGCAGACAGGCGTACGACCCACGGGGGAGCAGATTGTTCGGCATCGTCAGACCTTGCACGCACCGGCTCGGGGAGCGGTTCAAGGCGGAGTGGATGGCCCATCTGTGCGGGCTGTGCCTGGCACTTCGCGGGGACCACGGCCAGTTCGCCCGGATCGTCACGAACTACGACGGCTTGCTGGTCTCCGTTCTGACGGAGGCTCAGTCCGGGCCCGCTCCCGGCGCGCGCCGCACCGCGGGGCCCTGCCCCCTGCGCGGGATGCGCACGGCCTCGGTGGCCCGGGGCGAGGGGGCGCGGCTCGCGGCCGCCGTCTCGCTCGTCCTGGCCTCCGCGAAGGTGCGGGACCACGTCGCGGACCGGGACGGGCTGTTGGCCCGGGCGCCCCTCGCCCTGGCGGCCCGTACGGTCGCCCGCGGCTGGGACCGGGCCGGTGCCCGGACCGGGGCCTCGCTCGGGTTCGACACGGCGGTGCTCGTCGACGCCGTGGACCGGCAGGGGGGCGTCGAGGCCCTGGCCGGCCCCGGCACGCCCGTGCTCGTCGTGACCGAGCCGACGGAGACCGCCACGGCCGCCGCCTTCGCGCATACCGCGCAGCTGGCCGGACGGCCAGGCAACGCCGCCGCGCTCGCCGAGGCGGGCCGGTACTTCGGGCGGCTCGCGCACCTGCTGGACGCGGTGGAGGACCAGGGCGCCGACGCCGAGGCGGGCGCCTGGAACCCGCTCACCGCCACCGGGACCCCGCGCGCCGAGGCCCGGCGGCTGTGCGACGACGCCCTGCGCGGCATCAGGCTGGCACTGGACGAGGTCGAGTTCGCCGACGCCGGCCTCGCCCACCGGTTGCTCGTGCACGAGCTGCGCACCTCCGTGGACCGGGCCTTCGGGACCGCGAGCTGCGGGCACGACCACACCGCCGCGGCATCGGCCGGGCAGGGCGGCCCGTACGGGAGCCAGCCCTACGGGAGCCAGCCCCACGGGAGCCAGCCCCACGGGGGGCAGCCGTACGGCGGCCAGGGCGCCGGCAACCCGTACGCGCAGCACCCGTACGGCGGCCCGCCCCAGGGCGGCGCCCCGTACGGCGGGGGAGCCCCCGGCGGGCCCGGCGTGCCCCCCTCGGGCCCGGGCGGCGGTGGCGGCGGCTTCGGCGGGCCGACCCCGCCGAAGCCGCGCCGCGGGCTGCTCGCCGGCTGCGCGGTCGCCATCGGCCTGTTCTGCACGTGCCGGATCTGCTGCGCCGACGAGTACGAGGGCCCCTGGTCCCGCAAGAAGCGCGAGGGCTGCTGCTCCAACTGCGACTGCCCGTCGGGCTGCAACTGCGACGGCTGCTGCTGCCCCTGCGACTGAGGCTCCGTCAGGTTCCACAGGTCCGGACGGGGTACCCCCGGGTTCCCGTCCGGACCGGCGTGGAAGGGTTGAGCGGCATGAGCGACGACGCGGACGATCCGCACACCGACTGGCGGAAATGGCACGAGCGACGGCTGGCCGCCGTGTCCGCCCCCTACGGCCCCCTCGCGCTGACCGGAACCCACTGGCTCGCCGACCACCCGGAAGGTCGACTTCCGGCCGTTCCGGGGCTCTGGCGCGCGAGCGGCGGCGCGGTGACGCTGACCGCCGCCGCCGGGGACTCCCTGCGCCTCGACGGCGAGCCCCTCGCGGGCGAGGCCGTGCTCGGCGCCGACGAGGGCCCGCCGTCGGGCTCCCGGGTCTCGGCGGGCGAGGTCCGGCTCGTCGTGATCCGGCGCGAAGGGGAGTGGGCGGTCCGCGTCTTCGACCCCGGCTCCGAGGCCCGCCGTGCCTTCTCCGGCATCGAGGCCACCCCGTACGACCCGGCCCTCGCGCTGCCGGGCCGCTTCCGCCCGTACGCCGAGGACCGGACCGTCCAGGTCGAGAACGCCGACGGGCGTGCCCGGGGCCTCGGGCTCGGAGGGGAGCTCGTCTTCGCCCACGAGGGCGCCGAGCACACCCTCCAGGTCGCCGTCGACGAGGGCGACGGCAGTCTCTGGGCCGTCTTCGGCGACGCCACCGGCGGTCGCTCCAGCTACCGCTTCCGCTTCCTGAAGCCCGGCGCCCCCGCGCCCGACGGCTCGATCACCGTGGACCTCAACCGCGCGGTGCTGCCGCCCTGCGCCTTCGCGGACCACTTCGTGTGCCCGTTCCCGCCGCCGGGGAACACGCTGCCCTTCGAGGTGGCGGCAGGTGAACGGCGGCTGAAAGCCGCCCTTGCGACCGGTATCTGACGACAGCACACTCCCGACAGTGCTTGTCAGGGACACGGCGTGTTCTTCTGCGCTCAACGTGCCCCTGCCGCGCCTCACGGGCTCCGGCACCCCCACGATCGCCGGGCCCCCGAACCTCCCGGAGGACGATAAGTGAGGATCAAGAGCATCACCCGTACCAGGCTGCTCGCGGCGGCCACCGGCCTGGCCGCCGTAGCCGCGCTCGCCGCTCCCACCGCCGCCAGCGCCGACACCCAGGACGGCGGGTTCAGCGCCTCCCGCCTCGCCTCCGCCGGCGCGTCCGTGCTGCGCGCCGACGTCGCCGGCACCGCCTGGCACACCGACCCCGCCACCGGGACCCTCGTGGTCACGGCCGACTCCACCGTCTCCGCCGCCTCCCTCGCGAGAATCAAGCGCGAGGCGGGGGCCGACGCCGGTGCCCTGCGCATCGAACGCACCCCGGGCAAGCTGACCAAGCTGCTCTCCGGCGGCGACGCCATCTACGCGTCGAGCTGGCGCTGTTCGCTCGGCTTCAACGTCCGCAGCGGCAGCACCTACTACGCGCTCACCGCCGGGCACTGTACGGACGGCGCCGGCACCTGGTGGAGCAACTCCGCCAAGACCACCGTGCTCGGCTCGACCACCGGGTCCAGCTTCCCCACCAACGACTACGGCCTGATCAAGTACGCCAGCAACTCGCCGGTCCCGCCCGGGACCGTCGGCAGCCAGGACATCACCAGCGCGGTCAACGCCACCACCGGCATGGCCGTCAAGCGGCGCGGGTCCACCACCGGCACCCACAGCGGTTCGGTCACCGGCCTCAACGCCACCGTCAACTACGGCGGCGGCGACGTCGTCTACGGCATGATCCGCACCAACGTGTGCGCCGAGCCCGGCGACAGCGGCGGCCCGCTCTACTCGGGCACCCGCGCCGTCGGCCTCACCTCCGGCGGCAGCGGCAACTGCTCGTCCGGCGGGACCACGTTCTTCCAGCCCGTGGTCGAGGCCCTCAACGCCTACGGGGTCAGCGTCTACTGACGGTGACCCACGCGCCCCCGGACGCACCCTGGACGTCCTCCCGCCATCTGGGAGGATGTCCAGGGTGTCCACGGGGGAGGCTTGCGCATGAAACGCATCGGAGTGACCGGCCACCGGTCCATCCCCGGCAGGGCGCTCGGCCACGTGGAGAGCGCCCTGCGGGCCGTACTGGACCGCCACGAAGGCCCGCTGGAGGCCCTCTCCAGCCTCGCCGAAGGGGCGGACCAGCTGTTCGCCGCCATCGCGCTCGAATGCGGCGCCGACCTCACCGTGGTGATCCCCAGCGGGGACTACGAGGACGCCTTCGAGGACGCCGAGGCCCTGGCCCGCTACCGGGGTCTCAAACGCCGGGCCGCCCAGGAGGTGCGGATGGACTTCGCCCACTCCACCGACGAGGCCTACTACGCCGCCGGCACCTACATCGCCGACTCCTGCGACCGGCTCGTCGCCGTCTGGGACGGGCAGCCCGCGCGCGGGCACGGCGGAACCGCCGAGATCGTCGCCTACGCCCGCACGCTCGGCAAGCCGGTCACCGTCATCTGGCAGGCGGGCGCGACCCGGGACTGAGCCGCGCCCCCGCTCCCGGACGGCCGTCAGCTGCTGTGCCGGGCCAGCCAGTCCGTGTGCTGCGGCGAGACGTACCGCTCGGTCTCGTACACCGACGAGGGCCACTGGGACTCGGTGATCGTCGTCTGCATCACGACCATCATCGCCGCCAGGTCCTGCTCGATCAGGGTGTGCGCCTCGATCAGCGGATGATGGCGGCGCACCTCGTTCCAGGCGATCCCGGCCGCGGCGGCCGCGCTCAGCAGCCCGGTCAGCTCCGCGCCCGGACCCGAGCCGAACATGCCGAACACCGCGAACAGCAGGGCCAGGCAGGTCAGCAGCACGATCGTCCACGACCACAGGGCCGTCGCCCGGCGGGACACCTCCGTCCGCCGCCGGTACCAGTTGCGCTGCTCGATCAGCCGGTCCCGGACGTACGTCTCGCGCCGCGCCTGGTAGCCCATCCCGCGCAGCCGCTCCATGGCGCCGGTGATCTCCCCGCCCTCCGGGACCTCCCCGGCGGCCCGCGGGTCCTCCCAGCCCATCTTGCGCAGCTCGTCCAGCCCCTTCTCCAGCCGGGTCCGGTACGTCGCCCCCGCGTCGACGGCATCGCCGAACGGCGCCCCGTGCACGGCGTACCGCCAGGCCAGGGACTTGATGAACTCCGCCGCACTGCGGTTGAGCTGCCACTGCGGGCGGGCCCGCCGCCTGGTCGCCCGTACGCCCACGGCCAGCACCCCGGCGTACGCGAGTGCGCTCAGCAGCCCGAACAGGCGCACCGGGCCGAGCTCCGGGCCCGACGGCAGCGCGGCCGCCCCCGCCGCCGTGACCAGCAGCAGCAGCTGGGCACGGGTCGCCTGGGTGGACTCCCGCTGGCGGGAGATCGCGGCCCGGTCGGTGTGGTGGAAGAGGGCCGGCAGGTCCTCGTTTCGAAAGGTCATGCTGTCGGTCACAGCGCCCCCTGCTGTCGGGTGGCGGGGGCGGGGCCGCACGGCCCCGCCCCCGCGGTCGGATCACACGGCGAGGGGCTCCAGGTCACGGTGGACCCGCCGCTCGTCGCGGGCGTAGCGGGTCAGGCCGTGCTCCTCGCCGAGCAGCCGGGTCAGTTCGGCCACCGTCTCCGCGCGGACCCGGGCCGCCTCCTCCTTGCGGCCCATGGAGTCCAGGCTGACCGCCATGTTGGAGGCGCTCGCCAGGGTCTCCGGGTGGTGCACCCCGAGCGCCTCGCGCAGCCGCATCACCGACAGGCGCTCCAGCTCCAGGGCACCCTCCGGATCACCCAGGTCGGCCCGGGCGTTGGCCAGGTTGAGGTGCGCGAAGATCGTGTGCGGGTGGTTGTCGCCCAGCACCTCGCGCATGTGCCGGATCGTCTGCCGCAGCATCGGGTCCGCCGTCTCCGCCGCCCCCGTGCCCCAGTGGAAGACCGCCAGGTTGTTGACGGCCGCCAGCGTGTACGGGTGACGCTCGCCCGGCACCTTCATGTACTCGTCGACCACCTCCTGCGCCAGGTCCCGCGCCGCGCCCGGGTCCCCGGTCGCGAACAGGTCCGCGGCCAGGTTCAGCTCGCAGGCCAGCAGGTCCGGGTTGACCGAGGTGTACTTGGCCCGGTAGCGGCCCCGGGTGGCCGTCGTCAGCCGCAGCGCGTCCTCCAGCTCGCCGGCCCGGCGCAGCGACACCGCCAGGTTCTTCGCCGCCGACAGCGTGCCCGGGAACGCCCAGCCGAGCTGCCGCTTGTAGATCTCGTACGTCCGGGCCAGCAGCTGCACCGAGTCGTCGTAGCGGCCCACCTCGCGCAGGTCCCGGGCCAGGTTCTGCGCCGAGGACAGGGTGTACGGGTGGTCCGGGCCCAGCACCTCGGTACGCCGGTCGAAGACCTCCTGGTCGATCTCCCGGGCCCGGGAGTACTGCCCGACCATGCGCAAATTCAGCGCCAGGTTGTTCGCCGCGGCCAGGGTGCGCGGGTGCGCCTCGTGGAAGATCTGCCCGAAGCCCTCGTGCGCGGCCGTCGCCAGCTCCATCGCCTCGCCGTAGCGGCCGAGCGCGCCCAGGTCCATCGCCAGTCCGCTGGTGGTCATGTACGTGTGCGGGTGCGAGGCTCCGAGGGCGTCCCGCTGGCGCTCCAGCGTGCCCTCGTCCAGCTCCATCGCCTCCACGAAGCGGCCCTGCGAGCGCAGGATGTTGGAGAGGTGGAACCGCAGGTAGAGGTACTGCAGGTCGTCGCCGCCCAGGGTCTCCTTCCAGACCTCGCGCAGCTCCTCGCCCAGCTGGTGCGCGGCCTTGAAGTCACCGCGCTTCCACAGGTAGCGCACCCGGTCGATCAGCAGCCGCCGGGTCTCCGGCTCCTTGCAGTGCCGGGCGTCGGACGGGGTCAGGTGCGGCCAGATCGTGTTGAACCGCGGCCACGTCTCCGGATTGTCTATCGGCTCGTCGTCGTCCGGCCGGGCACCCGCCAGGATCCGGTGCACCGCGTGCCGGGCCTCGTGCTGCTCCTCCTCGGAGAGCTGCGCCCGGATGACCGCCTGGACCAGGCGGTGCACCTGGATGCTGTTGCTGACCTGGTCGACCTTGGCCAGGGCGAACCGGCCGATCTCCCGGATCACCCGGCCCAGCACCAGCTTCTCCTGCAGGGAGGAGTCGTACGGCTTCAGCGCGTCGATCATCTCCTTGCTGTAGAGGAGGTTGGCGGAGATCGGCTCCGGTGCGAAGAAGGCGCACAGCTGCAACAGCCGTACGGCGGCGGGGGAGCGGGACTGGAGCCGCTCGATGGACACGTTCCAGGTGGCGGCCACCGGCTCCGGGTACCCGGGCGGCTGATTCAGGCCCAGCACCCGGGCGGCCTGCTGCGCGAGCTGCTCCAGGTACGCCGACACCGGGGTCGCGGTCTCCGCGATCCAGGCACCGGCCTGCTCCACGGCCAGCGGCAGGTCCCCCACCGCCACGGCGACCTGCTCGGCGTCGTCCTGGGACAGGCCGGGCGCGCGGCGCTGGAGGTGCTCGATGGACTCCTCGCGCAGGAAGACGTCCACGGGCAGCGCGTCGCCGTACTGCGACCAGGACTGGTTGCGGGAGGTCACCAGTACGTGGCCCGGACCGCCCGGCGGGAAGAACCGCTTGAGCGTCTCCGGATCGTCCGCGTTGTCGAAGACCAGCAGCCAGCGGGAGGACGGGACCCCGCGCCGGAGCAGGTCGATCGCCTCCTGCGAGGCGGACGCCATGTCCTCCCCGGTCTGCGCCCCCAGCCGTACGGCCAGCTCGGCGAGGGCCGCGACCACGTCGTCGGTCTGCTCCGAGGAGATCCACCACACCAGGTCGTAGTCGGCCATGAACCGGTGGACGTACTCGAGGGCCACCTGGGTCTTGCCGACGCCGCCGAGCCCGTACAGCGTCTGCGGCTGCGGCAGTACGACGGCCATGCCGCCGCCGAGCTGGTCGCGCATCCGCTCCAGCACGATGCTGCGGCCGGTGAAACCGGTGTTGCGGGGCGGCGCGTTCCAGATCTTCGGGACGGTCCCCGGGAACCGGGGGCCGGGCTGCGAGGTGCTGTGGACGCTGTCGGGCAGGGCCATCGGCCGCTCCACCGCGCGCAGCAGGGCGGTGGTGGCGTGCACCTCGTCCAGCCGGAACAGGTCCACCGGGTTGCGGTCGATGTAGGGCGTGGCGAGCCGTACGTCGCCCACCCGCAGCGGCACCAGCTGGCGCCGCCCGCCGGTCGGGTCCTCGGCGGCCGCCCGGTTCCACACGTCCACGGCCCGGGCCGACTTGAGGTAGGCGCTGGAGAGCAGGACCACGGTGCGGGCGGCGGTGTCGACGGCGAGGCCCGCGCCGCCGAGCGTGTCGCCGGAGCCCGCCCCCGCCCCCGTACCGGCTCCGGCGGCCGCTGAGCCGCTCGGCGCCGGTTCGGCGGAGACGTCCCGGGGGACGACCCGGAAGCCGGCCCGGGTGAGCACCGACTCGATCCAGTCGGCCCACATCCGGTTCTCGGCGACGTACGAGAGGAACAGGTCGGCGGGCAGTGCGGGACGGCGCCGGGTGAAGGCGTCCCGGATGCGCAGCCGGACCTCCTCGCCGATGACCGGCATCGAGGTGATCTCGCCGCCGGTGACCACGGTGGTCAGGCGCTCGAAGGCGGAGAGCAGGGAGTTGGTGAGCCCGGCCTCGTCGCCGAAGGTCGCCAGGGTCTCCTCGTACGCGTAGTACGGGCGGTACGGGATCTCCACCGCGCCCCAGTAGGAGGTGAGCTCGTCCCCGATCAGGCCGCCCGGAAACCGGTCGAACTTGATCCGGGCCAGGGCCCGGCCCGCGTCGGCCTTCTCCTTCTCGCCCTCGTCGATCCGCATCGGGACCGGGTAGATGGTGATGCCGCGGTCGTTGAACCGCTCGTCGATCTGCCGGGCGACGGAGGCGGCGCCGTCGATGGACTGGTCGGAGAGGGTGAAGCAGTCGACGAGGACGTCCGGGAGGTGGACGGTGCAGATGTCCGCGATGTCGGACAGGCCGGTGCGGCTGTCGATGAGGACGTAGTCGTAGTTGCGCTTCATGTCCGCGCGCAAGGCGTCGAAGAACAGCCCGCCGCCGAGCCGGTCGTAGAAGTTGTCCCAGTCGAAGGTGGAGACGGTCGCGGAGTACTCGCGGTTCTGCCGGCCCGCGGAGACGAAGTCGAGGGTGCCGCCGTCGGGGAACTCCCAGCCGAGGGTCTCCGGGGTGAGCGAGACCGCGTGCGGCTGGATGCGCGCGTAGTCCTTGTGCCAGTCCTCGGCCCGCGCCACCGGGCTGGTCGCGGCCCAGGCGTACTCGCTGATCAGGTCGATGACCCCGGTGGTGGCGCCGAGCGTGGACGGGTCCAGGAAGGGGTGGAAGAAACGGTGCAGGCCCGGCGCCTCCAGGTCCCAGTCCACGGCGAGGACCCGCTTGCCGTTGGCGGCGAGGATCCAGGCGGTGTTGGCCAGCGCCATGGTGCGGCCGGTACCGCCCTTGTACGAGTAGAAGGTGACGATCCGTCCGTCACGGCTGTCGCTGTCACGACTCGCTGTCATCCGCGTCCCCCCGGTCGATGTCGTCGGCGTCGTTGCCGGCGTTGCCGGCGTTGCCGTCGTTGCTTGCGGTGTGCGCGCGCTGGGCATCGGGCGGGAAGGGGACGGACGGCGCGGGAGCGAACGGCTCGTTCATCCCCATCGGCCCGATCAGCCGCGGTCGTTCGGTGTGGGTGTTGCCGGCCGGCAGGTACACCTGGGCGTGTCTGAGGAACTGCTGGGCCGCGGCCTCGACCACCTGCGGCAGGATCTGGCCGAGGGTCTCCATGTTCGCGACGCCGTTGGCCGCGGCCCGGCACGCGGCCCGGCCCTGTCCCATCTTGACGGGGAGGGTCTCCTCCAGCCGCCGGGTCAACTCGGCCTCCTTCGCCCGGCTCTGGTGGTCGTAGCGGTTCCACGGCACGACCACGTTGATCCAGGGGCGGGACTCCTGGTCGAAGGCGGCGAGGCGCTGGCGGCGCTGCTCGTCCTCCACCACCCAGCGGTCGACGATCAGGATCTCGGGGCGGGTCGGCGGCTGCTTGCTGTCGAAGTGCCCGGCCTCGTCGTCGAACGTGGCCACGGTCGTGCGGTAGTTGAGGGAGCGGACCAGGTCCTCGGCCACGTACGCGATGGGCTTCTGCGAGACCGGGTGGTACGGGTTCCACTCCAGCGCGCTGTCCCCGTAGTACTCGGGACTGCGGCCCTCCGGCAGGTCGTGCCGGGACGGGGCCGCCACGGTCACCTGGAGGGTGCGGCCGGCGTTCCCGGGAGTGCCGAAGGCGCTCGGTATGCCCCGGTAGTCCACCGGGCGGGTGGACGCCAGGCGGACGGTCTCGGCCACCGACACGATGCGCTTGGCCAGCTCGTACACGGCCCGCTCGTACTGCTCCGCGTATCCGCGCAGCTTGATCAGCCCGTACAGCCCGTCGGTGACGTACCGCTCCCCGAGGGTGTTGTGGTTGAACTGCAACCGCTCGGCAGGACCGGGCAGTTGGGTGGGAGGCACCGGTACCCACAACGCCGGCACGATGGCATCGGCCGATTCGTTCGTGATGGCGCTCTTCTGGATGAGGCGCTGCGTGAAGGCGAACCACTCCTTGCCGCACATCTCACTGGCGAAGTACCGCGGCGAAAAGAGGGGTACGAACACCCGGCAGGTGGCGAGCGCCGCCCCGAGCCGCTCCGACCAGCCCTCGCCGCTGCGTATCTCCCGGTCCATGAATCCGGCGTCCGAACCCGCGGGGAGGTCCGTCAGGGCCATGACGTGGTTGCAGAGGTCGCGGAAGAGACGCTCGACCCACATGTCCGGGTCGGGCCCCCCGGCCCCGAATCTCGGTGTATGCGCATAACTGAGAAAAAAGTACGGCTGCACTGATGCGGGCACACGCCCCCCGTCCCGAAGATGCGAGCGAAGAAACATCATTCCGGAGCTGCATCGCCACATCCCCTCATCGTTCAGTCAATCAGCGTCTGTTTTCGGTCATCCATTCACGGGCGTGATCGACGGCGTCCGGGATCGAGAAGAGCATGGCCGGAGCCCCGCCCACCAGACCCCTGCGCACCCGCGAATCCGGGAACGTCCCGCCGATCTCCGCGAAATCGCTGTCGTCCAGCGCGACGTCCTCGTACGCGGTCCACTCTCCCCCCTGCTGACGCCCTTGCCGGACCCCCGGATGGTTCACCTTCACCACACACTCGTACATGCGCAAGGGGGGCTTCGGAATTCGATACTCCGCGAGATGGAAAGCGGTGCAGACGGAAAACCCCACATTGATCATGAGTACCTGTCCTCCCTCCCAGCACAGCTTTCCCAGGGGGGAGTCCTCGCCCATGTGGCTTTCGATCCGGTGGCCCGAGCAGAGCCGCGCCGCGTCCCGGCCCACGGCGGCGAACGAGGTCTGCGGGTGGGCGCTGCGCGCCGCGCCCGGCGCCGTGCGGACCGCCTCGGCGAGGACCCCCATGCCCTCGCTGGGGCTGAGCAGCGGATCGTACGGGGGCATGCGCTCCCGGAAGGCCGCCACCTGCTCGGGGGTCAGGCCCGCCGTGTACCGCCGGTGGCTGGCGGAGGTGACGGAGTTGGACGAGGTGAACGCCGGCACCACCAGGGTGCCGCGGGGACCGAGGAGGCCGGTCAGGGCCTCGCACAGCACCTCGGCGCGCAGCCCCGTACCGCTCAGGGAGGCGTGGGCCATCAGCCGCATCCCCGGGCGCACGCCCAGCCGCCGCAGCTGCGCCGCGAGGGTCAGTGAGCCCGGCACCCCGCGCGGCGGGGCGGAGGTCCCGTTCGGCCCGTTCGGCCCGGGAGCTCCCGGCGGGGCGCTCACGCGTCGACCGCCTTCAGCTCCCAGCGCAGCTCCGCCACCAGCCGCTTGCCGGTGACCGTCAGCTCGGCCGCCCCCGACAGCTGGTCCAGGGCCCGGTGGATGCGGTCCGAGGCCCCGGGCTCCGGGGCCGCCGTCGCCCGCCGGTACGCCTCCACCGCCACCCGCTCGTGCACGTCCGCCAGCAGCCGGGACACCGGGACCGGCTGCTCCCGCCACGGCGAGGGGTGCTGCCACTGCCCGTCCAGCGCGTACAGGTCGGTCACCTCGGTCAGGGCCCGCAGCCGGGCCCGGCGCCGCCCGGTCAGCAGCGCGAGCGCCGTCTCCCGGACCCCCGCCGCGTACGGCACCCCGAGCGCCCCGGGGCCGTGCCGGCCCGCCTCGCCCCAGGCGCCGGCCCGCGGGCCGCCCGCGAGCGGGGTCAGGGTGCTCAGCGGGCTGAGCCCGGCGGTGGCGGCCCGGGTGAACTCCGGCAGCGAGCCGCACAGCAGCGCCCACGCACCGTCCAGCCGGCCGCGCCACTCCTCGGCCTCCCCGGCGCCGAGCCGGAGCCTGGGCGGGCGGGCGAAGCAGTTGCGGTACGGGTCGAGGTCCTCCAGCGCCACCGGCGCGGAGTCCGGCCCGGGCGACCAGGTCCGTACGGGCTGCCAGCGCGCGTCCCCCGCGGCCGGACCGAAGCGGTGCTCGGCGCGGCCGTCCCGTACGGCGTACCCCCCGTCGGCCGCCCGCAGCGCGGCCCGGCCCTCGGTGCCGGGCTCGCCCAGCCGCAGCAGGCCCAGCGTCGGGAGGTACACCTCGCCGTCCCGGTACGCGACCTCGGCCGGCAGGTCCAGCCCGCCGCGCAGCACGGCCGCGGCGGTCAGCGCGGTCAGCCGGCGCGCGGCCTCCGCGGGATCGGGGCCGGGCGCCGCGCCGGAGGGACGGTCCCCTCGCGCGCCGTCCAGGGAGGCCAGCACCCAGGTCCGGGTGAACGGGTGGTCCAGTACGGCGTCCAGGGCGTCGGCGCCCGCGTCCCCGGCCCGCTCCACCGCGGCCAGCAGCTCCCAGGCCCGGGCCCAGTCGGGCTCCCCGGCGAGGTCGGCGTGCAGCCGGGCGAGCAGCACCCGGGTCAGCTCCTCCTGGGAACGGGCGAGTTCCGCCGGGTCGGCGAGCTGCGGCGCGGTCTCCCGGGCGGAGGTGCGGCCCTCGACGCCGTCGACGAGCTCGCGCAGGTCGGTGCAGTACACGGAGGGGTTCTCGAAGCCGTGCCCGTCGCGGTAGCGGTGGGTGTAGAGCCCGCCGCCGCACGAACGTACGACGGGGCACCGGCGGCACGCCTCACTGACCCCGGCCAGACCCAGCTGCCGGGCGCGGACCCCCGGATGGGCCGCGACCTGGTCGAACGCGTGGTCGAAGACGTTGAACCCGGTGGCCGCCGCCCCCTCGTAGGCGCTCTTGAGCGAGTCCACCTGCTCCAGGGTGCCGTCGGTCTCGACGACGACGAGGTCGGTGGGCGCCAGGCCCAGGGACTCGGTCAGGCTGGGGCCGCCGCGCAGGGTGGAGAGCAGGGACTCGAAGAGCCGTACGGGCACCGGGCGCTCGCGGCGCTCCCAGTGGTCGAAGACCCGCAGCAGCCAGCGGGCGTACGCGTCGGGTGCGCCGTCGGGCCGCTCCGGGGGTGTGTCCCAGGTGGCGTGCGGGAGGAGGAAGTCCACGCGTGGGGGTTCGAGTTCGACGAGCGCGTCCAGGACCGCGACCGGGTCGTTGGCGACGTCCACGGTGCAGAGCAGGCCCTGGTAGAGGTGGCGGTAGGGGGCGGAGCGGAGCAGGGCGACGGCGGCCAGGACCAGGGGGTGGCTCGTACGGCCGTCCGCGAAGCGGCGGTGGCGGTCGTTGGCGGCGCGGTCCCCGTCGAGGGAGATGCCGACCCGCACGCCGAACTCGTCGAAGAGGTCGAGGTGGCGTGTGCCGAGCTGGAGCCCGTTGGTGTGGATCCGCAGGTCCAGGTCGGCCGTTCCGGCGAGCGCCCGGGTGAACTCCTCGCACACGAGCCGGAGCCGGGCGGTGCCGGCCAACAGGGGTTCCCCTCCGTGGAGAATCACCGTGACAGAGGGGAGTGCATGGTCACGGGCATGCTCGGCGAGCCGCGACGCGGTGTGCGAGACGACCTCGGGGGAGATCACCTTCGGCTGGGCCCGCCAGCTCTGATCTGCGTGTTCGTAGACGTAGCAATGATCACAAGCAAGATCGCATCTGCTGTGAACTTTCAGGACGATCTCGCGAAATGCGATCAGGCCGGTCATTCCACCAGTCTAGAGCGCTTACTACACCGTCAGAGAGCGGAGTTGAAGATCGGTGCCTGAACCGAACGGCCGGATTCCGCCGGCAGTACACGGCCGAGCGTCGCCGTCGCCGAGGCGCTGCGGACGTCGATCTGGGCGAGGGGGGTCCGGCGGGCCTTGACCGTGCTGGTCGCGGGGGTTGCGGAAGTGTTCACGACACCGTCCTTCGGGGGAGCCATGTGGAATGGGCATGTGAATGACAACAACGGCACGCTGCTGTCAAACGTGGACTTTACTCGGCCACACCCCATTGGCAACTGAGACATGACGCCTGGTCAAGCGTTCTAGGCAGAGCGTCGCGGATTTCACGGTAGGCGTATTCGGCCGTTCGCCACACGGCAAGATCCATTTCTTGCGCCGGTCGGATCCGGCGCGCCGGCCCCGCCCGCGCGCTACGCCGGCTGCTGTTCGCTGACCGGCGGTGCCGGGACGTCGCGCAGCAGCCAGTTCAGCACGTCGGGCAGCGCGCGCAGGGCGGCGAAGTGGGCGCCGGCCGGGTCGATGGTGGTGGTGGCGCCGGGGATCCGGCGGCCCAGCCAGCGGGAGTGGCCGACGGGGGAGAAGACGTCCAGCTCCCCGTGCCAGATGAGCACCGGGCAGCGGATGTCGGCAGGGTCGAAGCCCCAGGGGCGGCTGAAGGCGAGGGCGTCGTCGATCCATCCGTACGCCGAAGTCCGCAGGCCCTCGCGGTAGTTGCGCAGCAGCATGGACCGCAGGCCCGCGTCCGAGACGATCATGCGGTCGTTGGCCGTCAGGTCCTGGCGCAGTTCGTCCAAGAGCCGGCCGGGGTCCTTGCGGATGCCGTCGGCGCGGGGGATGAGCCGGGCCGCCAGCTCCTCGGGGTCGTCGAAGGCGGTGGTGTACTCCTGGACGTTGGAGTCGGCCATCCCGGCGAACCAGTCCAGGTCCTCCGCGTCCCAGGGGGCCAGCCCCACCATGGCCGCCGTCCGGGTGACCCGGTCCGGGAGCAGGGCGGCGCAGGCCAGGGCGCCGGGGGCGCCGCCGGAGCGGCCGGCCACGGCGAAGGCGTCCAGGCCGAGGGCGTCGGCGATCGCGGCCACTTCCCGGGCCACGTCCGCGACGGTGCGGCCGGGGTGGCGGTCGGAACCGCCGTAACCGGGTCTGTCGTACGCGATGAGCTGCATCCGGCGCTGGTAGAGGACCATGCCCCGGGGTGCGGGGCCCAGGCGGCTGCCGGGGGTGCCGTGGAGCAGGAAGACCGGCCTGCCGCCGGGATCGCCCCAGCGCTCCACGGTCAGGGCGCGGCCGTCTGCGGTACGCACCTGATGGCGCACTCGCTCCCTCCCTCATGGTTGACGCGAGCCGTCACGGTGATTGTGCTCGCTGGGGGAGGAGTACGGTAGGGCGCACTTCGCGCGAAATTCTTGTGAAAGTTTTCACAAGAACGCAGGGGTCTTTGGTCCCTCGGCATATGCCCAGGTCACATAGGGGTTCTATGGGGCGTGAACCGGCGTGAACGGACCTTCGACTCCCTCGGAAAGGGCTTTTTCGGCGCCGCAGCCTCCGTTTTCGGGTGTGGAATTGAGTCATCGGGCTGAGGCGTCAGGAAATCAGCGGATCGCCGGTTCGGACCGGGTCGAAATGAAGGAGTTCCCGTCATGCAGGCCAACGAGATGGTGGACGGACTGGTCCGGGGCGCGCTCGCGGCGCTCCGCCGGTTCGAGTCGTTCAACCAGGAGCAGGTCGACCACATCGTCCAGAAGGCCTCCCTGGCGGCGCTGGCCCGGCACGGCGAGCTCGCGCAGCTCGCCGTCGAGGAGACCGGCCGCGGCCTCTTCGAGGACAAGGCGGTCAAGAATCTCTTCGCCTGCGAGCACGTCGTGAATTCCATGCGCGGTCTGAAGACGGCGGGCGTCATCCGCCGCGACGAGCTGAACGGCATCACCGAGATCGCCGAGCCGGTCGGCGTCGTCTGCGCGATGACCCCGGTCACCAACCCGACCTCGACGACGCTGTTCAAGGCCCTGATCGCGCTGAAGACCCGCAACCCGATCATCTTCGCCTTCCACCCCTCCGCGCAGAACTGCTCCGCCGAAGCCGCCCGCACCGTGCGCGACGCGGCCGTCGCGGCCGGCGCCCCCGAGGACTGCGTCCAGTGGGTCACCGTCCCCTCCATGGAGACCACCGGCGCGCTGATGAACCACCCGGGCGTCTCCACCATCCTCGCCACCGGCGGAAACGCCATGGTCAAGGCCGCCTACTCGTGCGGCAAGCCGGCTTTGGGCGTCGGCGCGGGCAACGTTCCCGCGTACGTCCACAAGAGCGCCAAGCTGGGCCGTGCCGTCCACGACATCGTGCTCTCCAAGGCCTTCGACCACGGCATGATCTGCGCCTCCGAACAAGCCGTCATCCTCGACCGGGAGGTCTACGAGGCCGGCCTCGCCGAGTTCAGGCGCCTTGGCGCCCACGTGGTCAGCGCCGCCGAGAAGACCAAGCTGGAGCAGTTCGTCTTCGGTACGACGGCCCACGCCGCCGACTGCTCCGGCGCGAAGCTGAACCCGGCCGTCGTCGGCAGGTCCCCGCGGTGGATCGCCGAGCAGGCCGGATTCGCCGTCCCCGACGGAACGTCCCTCCTGCTCGCCGAGTGCGGCGAGGTCGGCGACGGCGAGCCGCTGACCCGCGAGAAGCTCTCCCCGGTGCTGGCCGCGCTGAAGGCCTCCGACACCGAGCACGGTCTCGAACTCGCCGCCGCGATGGTGGAGTTCCACGGGCTGGGTCACAGCGCCGCCATCCACGCCGAGGACGAGGCGCTCGTCGAGGAGTTCGGCCGCAGGGTCAGGGCGATCCGCGTCATCGCCAACTCCCCCTCCACGTTCGGCGGCATAGGCGACGTCTACAACGCCTTCCTGCCCTCGCTGACCCTCGGCTGCGGCTCCTACGGCCACAACTCGGTCTCCGGCAACGTGACCGCGGTGAACCTGGTCAACATCAAGCGGATCGGACGGCGCAACAACACCATGCAGTGGTTCAAGGTCCCGCCGAAGATCTACTTCGAGCGCAACTCCATCCGCTACCTCGGCGAGATGGACGGCATCAGCCGCGTCTCCGTCGTCACCGACCGGACGATGGTCTCCCTCGGCTTCGTGCGGCGGGTCACCGACATCCTCCACGCCCGCGAAGGCGCGGTCGCCGTCCAGGTCATCGACGACGTCGAGCCCAACCCGGAGCTGGCCACCGTACGGGCGGGCGCCGCGCTGATGCGCGAGTTCCGGCCCGACACGATCATCGGCCTCGGCGGCGGCTCCCCGATGGACGCCGCGAAGATCATGTGGCTGATGTACGAGCACCCGGAGGTGGAGTTCGGGGACGCGAAGGAGAAGTTCTTCGACATCCGCAAGCGCGCCTACACGTTCCCCCCGCCGGGCGGCAGGGCGAAGATGGTCGCCATCCCGACCACCTCGGGCACCGGTTCCGAGGTCACCCCCTTCGCGGTCATCTCCGACCCGGCCGCGGCCCGGAAGTACCCGCTCGCCGACTACGCGCTGACCCCGGACGTCGCCATCGTCGACCCGGTCCTGCCGATGGGCCTGCCGCCCACCGTGACAGCGGACTCCGGGTTCGACGCGCTGACGCACGCCACCGAGGCCTACGTCTCCGCGTACGCCAACGACTACACCGACGGCCTCTGCCTCCAGGCGATCAAGCTGATCTTCGAGAACCTCCAGCGGTGCGTCGTCGACGGGCCGAACGACCCCGAGGCCCGCGAGAAGATGCACAACGCCTCGACGGTCGCGGGCATGGCCTTCGCCAACGCCTTCCTGGGCCTGGTCCACGCCATGGCGCACACCCTGGGCAACACCTTCAAGGTCGCCCACGGCCGCACCAACGCGATCCTGCTGCCGCACGTGATCCGCCACAACGGCACGGTCTCGCACAAGGCCGCCCCGTGGCCGAAGGCGGAGGTCTACCGGGCGCCGGAGCGCTTCCAGGGGATCGCGAAGATGCTGGGCCTGCCGGCGGCCACCCCCGCCGAGGGCGTCGAGTCCTACGCGCGGGCCGTCGAGGAACTCCGTACGAGGTGCGGCATCCCGGCCTCCTTCGCCGAGGAGGGTGTGGACGAGCGGGCCTTCCTGGAGGCCCTGCCGACCCAGGCCGTGAACGCGTACGCCGACCAGTGCGCCCCGGCCAACCCCCGGATGCCGATGATCGACGACATGCGCCAGCTCATGCGGCAGGCCTACTACGGCAACGCGGAGGGCGCCCCGGCCGGGGCGTGACCCCCGTACCGCCGGTCGAGGGCGGTGGGGGAACAGGGGCCCGCCCGGTGTGCCGCGCACCGGGCGGGTCCCTCCGCGTCCCTGACGGGACGGCCCCTAGAGGTGCGGGATCAGGGCCGTCGTGGCCGAGCGGGCCCGTTCCAGGGCGGTGGTGCGGTCCGCGCCGGGCTGGCCCAGGACCACGCGGGTGCTGAGCCCGTCCAGCAGGGCCAGCAGCTCCGAGGCCCGGCCGGGCACGTCCAGCGGGGCGAAGCGGCCCTGGTCGACGCCCTTGGCGAGGAGGGCCTCCAGGTCGCGCTGCCAGCCGTCGTCGATCTCCTGCTGGGCGGCGCGCAGCGGCTCGTTGGAGGCCGTGCGGGCCCACAGCTCGATCCAGAGGGTCCAGCGCGGGTCCCGCGGGCCGCGCGGCAGGTACAGCTCGGTGAAGAGGGCGAGCTTGCGGTGCGCGGTGACCCGCCGGCTCAGCAACTCGGCCCGCTCTGCCGCGAGTTGGTTCTCGCTCCAGCGCAGCGCCTCCAGCAGCAGGCGGTCCTTGCTGCCGAAGTAGTACAGGATGTGGCCGCCGCTGGTGCCGAGCCGCTCGGCGAGCGCGGACATGGTGAGCGCCGCCAGCCCGTCCTCGGCGATCGCCGTCATGGCCTCTTCCAGCATCCGCTCCTGGGCGATCTGCCCGTCGCGCCGCCGTGCCGCTCCCGCCACCGGTCCGCCCTCCTGATCTTCGGGTCCCGACCTTATCCCGGACAGGGTCTTGACGCGGCCCCGGTTCGCCCCGCATCTTGAATGCCATTCAAGAACCTAGAACGTCGTTCAAGGTTCAGTGCGGTCCGGAGCGGTCCCGCAGGGCCCCGCGGGTTCCCGCGGGTCGAAGATCAGGGGTTACGGCGCATGACACAGCAGGAGACGACGCCCGACGTCGACGAGGTCTTCCGGGTCGAGACCCACGGCATCGACCCCATTCCCGACGCCGAGCGGCACGGCAGCGCCAAGGACCTCTTCTGGCTCTGGTTCGGTTCGAACCTCACCTTCACCTACGTGATCAACGGGGCCCTCGCCGTCGCCTTCGGCCTCTCCTTCTGGCAGGCCACCGCCGTGGTCGTGATCAGCGGACTGTCCTTCTTCGCCGTCAGCGCCGCCGGCCTCAGCGGCATCCGCACCGGCACCGCCACCCTGGTCATCTCCCGCGCGGCCTTCGGGGTCCGCGGGAACTTCCCCGCCGGCGTCCTGAACTGGGTGGTGAGCATCGGCTACACCATCGTCAACACCGTGGTCGGGACGCTGGCCCTGGAGGTCTTCTTCGCCGAGACCGGCCTCGGCGCCGGGAACGGCGTCCGGGCCCTCGCGCTCACCCTCACCCTCGCGCTGACCTTCGCCGTGGCGATGTGGGGCCACGCCACCGTGCAGTTCGCCGAGCGCTGGATGGCCTACGTCCTCGCCGCCGGCTTCGGCGCGCTCCTCGTCTTCGTCCTGCCCGGCGCCGACACCTCCGCACCCGCCGCCGCCCCCGGGCCGTCCGGCTGGAGCCTGGCCTTCGTGGTCATGCTGGCCGGGCCGTTCTCCTACCTGCCGATGCCCGCCGACTACACCCGCTACCTGCCCCGCACCACCACGCTGAAGTCGATCACCTGGTCGGGGGCCCTGGGCGGCTTCGTCTCCTCCGTGGCCCTCGGTGTCGCGGGAGTGGCCGTGGCCACCCAGACCGACATGACCGACGCGGTCGCGGGGACCGAGAGCCTGCTGCCGGGCTGGTTCCAGCCCCTGTTCCTGGCCCTGGTCCTCGGCGGCTCCGTCACCAACTCGATCATCACCCTCTACTCCTCCAGCCTGAACCTCCAGGTCCTCGGCATCCCCTGGAGCCGGGCCCGCGCCATCGTGATCAGCGCCGCCGTCACGGCCGCCGGCTCGCTCGGGGCGCTGTTCCTCACGGACTTCACCACCTCCCTGCTCTCCTTCCTCTCCCTGCTGATCATCGTCTTCGCGCCCTGGGGCGGGGTCTTCCTCGCCGACATGCTGCTGCGCCGCTGCCGCTACGACTCCGACGCGCTGCACGCGGGGCGCGCGGGCGCCTACTGGTACCGCGCCGGCTACCACCCGGCCGGCCTGGCCGCCCTGCTCGCCGGCATGGTCTTCGCGGCCCTGACGTGCGACTCGGAGCTGTGGACCGGCCCGCTGGTGGCCCCGCTCGGCGGCGCCGACCTCACGCTGCTCGGCGCGGTGGTGTCCGGCCTCACGTACGCGGCCCTCGTACGCCGTTCACCCGCGCACGCGCCGGCCGCCTGACCCTCCCGCACCCGCCCCGGCCCCCGGCCTCCCCGTCGCCACCACCCGTCCACGCCGCACAGGAGCACCGCCCCATGTCATCGCGTCCCTTCCCCGCAGACCTGCTGCTCACCGGAGCCCGCATCCACACCGTGGACCCCGCCCGGCCCGAGGCCGAGGCCCTCGCCGTGCACGACGGCCGGATCGTCTGGGTCGGCGCCGACGCCGACGCCGGGCAGTGGCGCGGGCCCGGCACCGAGGTGCTCGACGCGGGCGGGAAGCTGGTGCTGCCCGGCTTCATCGACGCGCACAACCACGTCCGGCTCGGTTCCGACGACGCCTGCGTGCAGCTGGCCGGCGTCCGGACCCTGGAGGCGATCCTCGACCGGATCGGCACGTGGCGGGAGGAGCACCCGGACGCGGAGTGGATCGAGGCGGAGGCCTTCGACTACTCGGCCGTCCCGGGCGGGCGGATGCCGTGCGCGGCCGACCTGGACCCGGTCACCGGGGACACCCCCGCGATCGTGCTCTCGTACGACGTGCACACGGCCTGGCTGAACACCGCGGCCATGCGGCGCCTGGGCGTGACCCGCGACCGCACCGACCTGCCCTTCGGCACGGCCGCGACCGACCCGGACACCGGCGAGCCCACCGGGTTCGTCACGGACTTCGCCGTCAAGGGGCTCTCCCGCGACGGCCACCGCGAGCTGCGCGCCCTCGGCGTTCCGTGGGCCTCGCCCGAGCGGCAGTACGGGCGGCTCGTGAAGAGCCTCGACGACGCCATCGGCTTCGGCATCACCACCGTGGTGGAACCGCAGAACTCCCTCGACGACCTGGAGCTCTACGAGCGGGCCCGGGCGGAGGGGCGGATGCGCTCGCGGATCGTCGCCGCGCTGTTCCACCCGCGCGGCACCACCGGGGAGGAGCTCGACGGCTTCGCCGCGGCCGCCAGGATGTACGCGGGGGACCGGCTGCGGGTGGGCCCGCTCAAGCTGTACATCGACGACGTGGTGGAGCCGCGCACGGCCGCGCTGCTGGAGCCGTACACCGGCTGCGGCGCGCACCGGGGCGAGACCTTCTACCCGGCGGAGGAGTTCGCGGAGCTGCTGGCCGGGCTGGACGCGCGAGGCTTCCAGTGCTTCGTGCACGCCACCGGCGACCGCGGCATCCGTACCGTGCTGGACGCGGTCGAGCACGCCCGTGCGGTGAACGGGCCGCGCGACGCCCGCCACCAGGTCGTGCACGTGGAGTGCCTGGACCCGGCGGACGTGCCGCGCTTCGCGGAGCTGGGCGTGGTCGCGTGCATGCAGCCGCGGCACTGCGCACCGGAGATCGCCGGACCCGGCCAGGACTGGGCGGAGAACGTGGGCGAGGACCGCTGGCACAAGGCGTGGCCGATGCGGAGCCTGCAGCAGGCGGGCGCGGTGCTGGCCTTCTCCAGCGACTGGAACGTCGCCGAGATGGACCCGATGGTCGGCATCTACACGGCGGTGACGCGCCGTCCGCTGGGCGGCGGCGACCCGTGGCAGCCGGCCGAGACGGTGGACGTGGCGCAGGCGGTGTACGGGTACACGATGGGCTCGGCGTACGCCAACTTCCTGGAGGCGGAGCGGGGTTCGCTGACCGTGGGCAAGGCGGCCGACTTCGTGGTGCTGTCGCGGGACATCCTCGCCGTCGCCCCGGAGCGGATCCCGGGCACGGTGGCGGAGGTGGTCGTCGTGGCGGGCGAGGTCGCCCACCGGGCCGGCTGACGCCCGGCCCGCCGGACGCGGGATTCCGGCCCGGGCTCCGGCGCGGAGGCGGGGCGCGGGGCGGGCGGTCCGGGCCCTTCCCGGACCGGTCAGCGCTGGGGCCAGTACCAGAGCGGTTCGTCCAGCGGGCCCTCGCGGCCCGCGACCTCGGTGCGGCCGAACTCCTTGACCAGGGTGATCGTCCGCAGGTCCACCCGGTGCCGGCGGGTTCCGGCCGCCAGGGCCCCGGCCAGCGGGTCGGCATGGGTGACCACCACGGTCTGGGTGTTCCGGGAAGCCGTGAGGATCAAGTCCGCGAGAGGTTCCAGCAGGTCCGGGTGGAGGCTGGTCTCCGGCTCGTTCAGCACCATCAGGGCGGGCGGCCGCGGGGTCAGCAGGGCCGCCGTCCAGAGCAGGTAGCGCAGGGTGCCGTCGGAGAGCTCGGCGGCGCCCAGCGGGCGCAGCAGGCCGTGCTGGTGGAGCTCCAGCGCGAAGCGGCCGTCCCGTTCGGTGACGGAGACCCGGCTGCCCGGGAAGGCCGCTTCGACGGCCTCGTCCAGGGCGGCGTGGTCCCCGATCTCCCGGATCGTCTGGAGCGCGGCGGGCAGGTCCGATCCGTCGGAGGCGAGCACCGGCGTACGGGTGCCGATCCGCGGGGTCCGGGCGGGGGCCCCGGCGTCGGTGCGGACGTGGTCGTAGAACCGCCAGGACCGCATCAGCTCGCGCAGGGCGAGGAGGTCGGGGGCCAGCTGGGGGTCGGCGAGCTCACTGAGCACGGAGTCGTACGGGCGCAGGGCGTTCTGCGTCCGGTGCCAGCCGCCGTCGGCCGTGCGCGTCCGTACGGCGGGGCCCGCCCGGTCCGACAGCAGCGCGGCCGGGCGCAGCACGGGCCCCGCCCAGGTGCACTCGCGCTTGATCTCCGGGTCCAGGGAGAAGAGCGAGTCCGGGACCGGGGCCGGGTGGCCGAAGTCGACGGCGTACCCGAACTCGTCGCCCGCGAAGCCCAGGCGCAGGCTGACCGGCTCGGTACGGACCGTGCCCTGGAGCGGTTGCTGCCCCTCGCGCACGGCCCGGCCGAGCTTCTCCGGCCCCGCCCACAGGGTGGACGGCAGACCGCCCTCCCCGGCCAGGGCGGCGACGGCGCCGCCGCGGGCGGAGTCGGCGAGCAGGCGCAGCGAGCGGTAGAGGCTGGACTTGCCGGTCCCGTTCGCGCCCGTGACGACGGTCAGCCGGCCCAGCGGGACGACCAGTTTCCGCAGGGAGCGGTAGTTCTCGACGGCGAGCGTGGTGATCACGGGACGATCATGCCCCGGGGTGCTCCCCGGGCGCGAGGAAGCGGCCCGTGGCAGCACCCGGCGGCCCCGGGTGCTCTCCGTGATCGGCCCGGCGGGCAGGCACGCGGCTCCGAGGGCGCCGAGCAGGCCGCTCCGCCGGGACCGGGTCGTTCACCGGGCGTCCGTTCCCTCCCCGGCGAAGCGGGGGACGGACGGCGCGTCGTCGGGGAGTCCGCTGCCGACCGCCGGGCCGGGCCTGCCCTTGCGGAAGACCGCGCAGGCGAGCGTGACCGCGGAACCGAGGACCGCCCAGCCGGCCAGTACCAGCATCGGGCCGCCCGCGCCGTTGCCGCTGAAGTACGCGATGGAGCGCGCGGCGTACGTGCCGGCGCCCGGCGGCAGGGCCGGGCCGATGGCACTCCAGAACGGCGGCAGCAGCGGGTACGGGTAGGCGCCGCCCGCGCTCGGGTTGCCGAACACCACGACCAGCAGGATCGCGAGGCCGATGCCGACCACGCCCGCCAGCCCCTGGAGGGCCAGGGTGATCGCGCCGACCGCGAAGACGACCAGGGTGCCCAGTCCCCACAGCGCCATGAGGGAGCCGGGCAGGGCGCCCAGGACCGGGCCGGCGATGACCGCGCCGAGCAGTCCGGCGACGATCGCGTACACGAGCAGCGCGCCGAGCCGGATGACGGCGCGGGCGGAGTTCGCGGGGCGGGCGCCGGCGCTGATCGCGAGGATCGCGGCGCACAGGTAGCCGCCCACGCACCAGCCGACGACCAGGTAGAAGGCGCTCAGTCCGCGTCCGTCCCCGGCGGCGGCCGGGGCCACGTCGACGATCCGGACGGTGCGGCCCTGGCTCTGCTCGGCGAGGCCCACGACCTCCTCGACGGCCTGGGAGAGGGAGGCGCCGCCTCCGCTGGCGACCAGCAGGCGGTCGATCGTGCCGGACGGGTCGATGATCAGCGCGGCGTCGACGTCCCGGTTCTCGATCTGGACGCGGGCCGCGGCCTCGTCCTTGACGGTGCGGGGGTCGAGCGGGTCGCCGGGCAGGGCGCCGAGCTGCTGCGCGGACCGTTCGGCGACCGGAGCGAGGGGGGCGGCGACCGCGATCGGGATGTCGCTCGGTTTCGGGTGGTGGAAGGCCCCGATGTACGAGGTGATGAAGGCGAGCTGGAGGGCCAGCACCCCCAGGACCAGCAGGGCCGCCCGGGTGGTCACGGCGTCCTTGACCTCGGCGAGGAAGCCCCCGGACGGGCCTGCTGCGGTGCTCTCGGTGGGCTGGTTCATGCCCCCCACGCTCGGCGCGGCGGGGGCGCGGCGCAGCAGGGGAGGACCGAATGGATGACCGAACACGTGTTTCGCACGTGTATTCGAATTGCTCTATGGTGGAGAGCGGGGGAGGTGTTTTCTTTCGAGCGAAGCAGGAGGCCGCGGGTGCCTGGTTTTACGCATCTGCACACCGTTTCGGGGTTCTCCGTGCGATACGGGGGATCACACCCGGACCGGCTGGCGGAACGGGCCGCGGAGCGGGGCATGGACGCCCTCGCCCTGACCGACCGCGACACCCTCGCGGGCGCGGTGCGGTTCGCCAAGGCGTGTGCGAAGGCGGGCATCCGGCCGCTGTTCGGAGTGGACCTGGCCGTGGCGCCCCCCGCGCCGTCGGGCAGGCCGGGCGGGGCCGCCGGGTCGGCCGGGCCGGGGGGCCCGGCCGCCCCGGGACGTGCGGGCGGCGCCGGTCCGCGTACGGGCCTCGTGCGCACGGGGCTCACGGACGGGGGCGGGGCCGGGTGGGCCGCGGCCCGGCCGGGCTCCGGTTCCGGCGTCGGACCGGGTACCGGCTTCGGCGCCGTACCGGGCTCCGGGCCGGGGGCCGGCTCCGCCGAGGTCTCGTACCGGCGGCGGAACCCGGTCAAGGGCGGCGCCTTCATCGACGAGTCCGCCCCGCGCGCGGTCTTCCTGGCCCGCGACGGGGCCGCCGGATGGGCCGAGCTGTGCCGGCTGGTGACCGCCGCCCACGCGGCCGGCGGCGACGTGCCGTCCGGGTCCGGCGGGGCGGGCTCCGGGCAGCCGGTCGTGCCCTGGGGCGCCCTGGGCGGGGGTGGCGTGTACGTCCTGCTCGGGCCCGGTTCCGAGGTGGGACGGGCGCTCGCCGCCGGGCGCCCCGACCGGGCCGCCCGTCTCCTCGGGCCCTGGCGCGAGGTCTATGGGGACTCCCTGCGCCTGGAGGCCGTCCACCACGGCCGCACCGGTACCGGCCCCGGCTCGCTCCGGCTGGCCGCCCGTACCGTCGGCTTCGCCGCCGAGCAGGGCGTCCCGGCCGTCCTCAGCAACGCCGTCCGGTACGCCGACCCCGGCCAGGGCCCCGTCGCCGACATCCTCGACGCCGCCCGCCGGCTGGTTCCCATCGACCCCCGGGGGCCGCTCGACACCGGCGAACGCTGGCTCAAGGACTCCGCCGCCATGGCCGAGACCGCCGACCGGGTCGCCGAGGCCGCCGGCCTGCGCCCCGCCGACGCCCGCCGGCTCCTCGCGGAGACCCGGCGTACGGCCGAGGCGTGCGCGGTCGACCCCGAGGACGACCTCGGCATGGGCTCCGTGCACTTCCCCGAGGCCCGGCTCGTCGGCGCCGCCCGCCGCAGCGCCCAGCGGGTGCTCACCTCCCGGGCCTCCGCGGGCATGGTGCTGCGCGGCTACGCCGGCGACCGCGCGTACTGGGAGCGGATGCACCAGGAGCTCGACGTCATCGCCTACCACGGCTACGCCTCGTACTTCCTGACGGTCGCTCAAGTAGTGGACGACGTAAGGAACATGGGGATCCGGGTGGCCGCCCGCGGCTCCGGCGCGGGCTCCCTCGTCAACCACCTCATCGGCATCGCGCACGCCGACCCCGTCGAGCACGGCCTGCTCATGGAGCGCTTCCTGTCCAAGCGCCGGCGCGTCCTGCCCGACATCGACGTCGACGTGGAGTCCGCCCGCCGGCTGGAGGTCTACCGGCGCATCATCGACCGGTTCGGCACCGAGCGGGTCGCCACCGTCTCCATGCCCGAGACCTACCGGGTCCGGCACGCCATCCGGGACGTCGGCGCCGCCCTGTCCATGGACCCGGCCGCCGTCGACCGGCTCGCCAAGGCCTTCCCGCACATCCGGGCCCGCGACGCCCGCGCCGCGCTGGAGGAACTGCCGGAACTGCGCGACGTGCGCGGGGAGTCGTACGGGCGGCTGTGGGAGCTCGTCGAATCGCTGGACGCGCTGCCGCGCGGGACCGCCATGCACCCGTGCGGGGTACTGCTCTCCGACGCCTCGCTGCTCGCCCGTACGCCGGTGGTGCCCACCAGCGGCGAGGGCTTCCCCATGTCCCAGTTCGACAAGGACGACGTCGAAGACCTCGGGCTGCTCAAACTGGACGTGCTGGGCGTGCGGATGCAGTCCGCGATGGCGCACGCGGTCGCGGAGATCCGGCGCGGCACGGGGGAGGAGCTCGACCTGGACGACCCGGCGCAGGTGCCGCCGGGCGACGAGGCGACGTACCGGCTGATCCGCTCGACCGAGACGCTGGGCTGCTTCCAGATCGAGTCCCCGGGCCAGCGCGACCTGGTGGGGCGGCTCCAGCCGTCCACCTTCCACGACCTGGTGGTCGACATCTCGCTGTTCCGGCCGGGACCGGTCGCCGCCGACATGGTGCGGCCCTTCATCGAGGCCCGGCACGGCCGGGCGCCCGTCCGCTTCCCGCACCCCGACCTGGCCGACGCGCTGCGCGGGACGTACGGGGTGGTCGTCTTCCACGAGCAGATCATCGAGATCGTGCACGTCATGACCGGTTGCGGGCGCGACGAGGCGGACCGGGTGCGGCGCGGGCTGTCCGACCCGCAGTCGCAGGGGCGCATCAAGGTCTGGTTCGCGGCGACGGCGGCCGGGCGCGGCTACCCGGTGGAGGTGATCGCCCGTACCTGGGAGATCGTCCAGGCCTTCGGGTCGTACGGTTTCTGCAAGGCGCACGCGGTGGCCTTCGCGGTGCCGACCTACCAGTCCGCGTGGCTGAAGGCGCACCACCCCGCGGCCTTCTACGCCGGACTGCTCACCCACGACCCGGGGATGTACCCGAAGCGGCTGCTGCTGGCGGACGCCCGGCGGCGGGGCGTGCCGGTGCTGCCGCTGGACGTGAACCGGTCGGCGGCCGCCCATCGTATCGAACTGGTGTCCGATGCGGGCGGGGGCCGGGGCAGGGCCGGTCTGGGCGCGGGTGGAGGCGTGGGCGGGGTGTGGGGTCTGCGGCTCGGCCTGTCCGACGTGCTCGGCATCGGCGAGGCCGAGGCGCGCCGGATCGAGGACGGGCAGCCCTACGCCTCCCTGCGCGACTTCTGGGACCGCGCGCATCCGGGGCGCCCGGTCGCCGAACGGCTGGCCCAGGTGGGGGCCTTGGACGGCTTCGGCGCCAACCGTCGTGATCTGCTCCTGCACTTGACGGAGCTGCACGGCGCGCAGCGGGCGGCGGGAGCCCGCGGGGGTGCCCAACTCCCCCTGGAGGGAGGCCGGTCCACGGCCTCCGTCGGACTGCCCGACCTGACCGACGCGGAACGGCTCAGCGCCGAACTGGGAGTCCTCGGCATGGACGCGTCCCGGCACCTGATGGGCGACCACCACGCCTTCCTGGCCGAGCTGGGGGCGATCTCGGCCCGGCGGCTGCGGGACACCGCGCACGGGCAGACGGTGCTGGTCGCGGGGGCCAAGGCGGCCACCCAGACCCCGCCGATCCGGTCGGGGAGGCGGGTCATCTTCACCACGCTGGACGACGGGACGGGCCTGGTCGACCTGGCCTTCTTCGACGACAGCCACGAGCGCTGCGCGCACACCGTCTTCCACTCCTTCCTGCTCCTGGTGCGGGGTGTCGTGCAGCGGCGCGGCCCGCAGAGCCTGAGCGTGGTCGGAGCGGCGGCGTGGGACCTGGCGGAGCTGGTGGAACTGCGGGCCTCGGGCGGCCTGGACGCGGTCGCGGCCCGCCTGGCCGCGGGCGGGGACGGCCGGGGCGAGACCGCTGACGGCGACGGCGGCGGCGGTGGCGACGGCGGCGGGGACCGTGGTGACGGCGGCGCGGCGGGGGCCGGGTCCGAGCCGCAGACGCCCGGGGCCGGGGCCGCGGCCGGAACCCGGGCTGGGACCGGGGCCGGGGCCGGCCGCCGGATCCGCATGTCCACGGGGTACGAGATGAACCCCTGGGCCGACCTCCAGCCCCCCGGCACCGGCCCCGCGACCGGCCGCAAGCTGTGGCACTCCAGCCCGGGGAGCGCGGGATGACCCGGGCCGGCGCGCCGCGGGCCGTGATGTGCCTGCGGCTGCGCCCCGCCGACGGGGGCCCGCTCGGGGCGGAGGCGTACGCCGGGGTGCTGGCGCTGCTCGGCGGCCTCACCCCGGTCGTGCAGGCGCTGCCGCCCGACGCCGCGCTCGCCGATGTCCGGGGCGCACTGCGCTACTTCGGCTGCGACGCCGTCCGGCTGGCCGCCGTGGTCCGGGTCCGGGCCCTGGCCCTGTACGGGGTGGACGCCGCCGCGGGCATCGCCGGGAACCCCATGCTGGCCCGGACCGCCGCGCGCGACGCCCGTCCCGGGGAGACCCTGGTCGTCCCCGACGAGCCCGCCGCCGTGGCGCGGTTCCTGGCCGGCCGCCCCGTCACCGACCTCGACGGGGTCGGTACCAAGGCCGCCCGGACGCTGTGCTCCTACGGCCTCGACTCCGTGGGGCGGGTCGCCGCCGCCCCGCCCGCCGCGCTGCGGCGGATCCTCGGGGCCCGGCTCGGCCGCGAGGTGCGCGAGCGTGCCCTGGGGATCGACCCCACCACCGTCCGGCCGGGCTCGGCCGCCCGGGCCGTCGCGGCCGAACGGCCCTTCGACCGGGACGAGCTGGACCCCGTACGGCACCGGCGGGCGCTGCTCTCGCTGACGGAGGAACTCGGTGCCCGGCTTCGTACACAAGGACCCGGGCAGGGACAGGTCTGCCGCACGCTCTCGCTCACCGTCCGCTGCGCCGACCGCACCACGCTCACCCGCACCCGCACCCTGGCCGAACCCACCGCGCACTCCGCCGTCCTGACCGCCACGGCCTACGCGCTGTACGCGGGCCTCGGCCTGCAGCGGGCCCGGGTCCGCGCGCTGTCCCTGCGGGCCGAGGACCTGACCCCGGCCGAACGGGCCGCGCGGCAGCTCAGCTTCGACCCCGGGGACGAGAAGGCCCGCCGCCTGGAAGCCGTCACCGACCGGGTGCGGGCCCGCTTCGGGCCGCACGCCATCGCCCGCGGCACGCTCGCCGCGGAGCGGGCGGCGTAACGGCGGTGTAGCGGGAGGTGCGGCGGCCGTCGTGGCGGCCGTCGTGGCGGGGCGACTCGGGGGGTGGCCTGACGGGCCGCTCGGCGGGTGGCCCGACCTGCCGTCGGCCCGCTTATCAAACCGCGGGGACGACACGGCGATTTTTTACCGACGCGTAACTTCCCAGTTTTGCTACCCGCCCGTAATTTGGCGGCAGCAGCACCCCCTTGTGATCCGGATCACGGGACGAGCCCCCACGCCCCATCCCCCCGCGCCATCCCCTTGAGTCGCAACCGCAAGGAGATCACACGATGCTGCCCTGGAGACGCCTGCTCCGCCCGCTGGCCGTCCTCACCCTCGCCGCCGCAGCGCTCGTCGCCCCCACCGGCGCCGCGCAGGCCGCGTCCGCACCCAGCAGCGGCTGGAACAACTGGTCCTGCAAACCGTCCGCCGCGCATCCGCGCCCCGTCGTGCTCGTCCACGGCACCTTCGGGAACTCCGTGGACAACTGGCTGGGCCTCGCCCCCTACCTCGTCCACCGCGGCTACTGCGTCTACTCGCTCGACTACGGGCAACTGCCCGGCGTTCCCTTCTTCAACGGGCTCGGACCCATCGACAAGTCGGCCGGCCAGCTCGACGTCTTCGTCGACCGGGTCCTCGCCGCGACCGGTTCCGCCAAGACCGACGTCATCGGGCACTCCCAGGGCGGCATGATGCCGCGTTACTACCTGAAGTTCCTGGGCGGCGCCGACAAGGTCAACGCCCTGATCGGACTGGCGCCCGACAACCACGGCACCACACTGCTCGGCCTCACCAAACTGCTCCCGTACTTCCCCGGCGCCGAGGATCTGATCAGCTCCGCGACCCCGGGTCTCGCCGACCAGATCGCCGGATCCGCCTTCCAGAACAAGCTGAACGCGGGCGGGGACACCGTCCCCGGCGTCAAGTACACGGTGATCGCGACCAAGTACGACCAGGTGGTCACCCCGTACCGGAGCCAGTTCCTGGACGGCCCGAACGTACGGAACGTCGTGCTCCAGGACCTGTGCGCGGTGGACCTCTCGGAGCACGTCGCCATCGGGCTCACCGACCGGATCGCCTGGCACGAGGCCCTGAACGCCCTCGACCCGGCCCATGCCGAACGGACCACCTGCGCGTCGGTCTTCGACTGACGCACGGGCGGTCCGGGGCCGCGGCCCCGGCCGCCGGTCTACGGACCGACGGCCGGGGAACCGGTTTCACGGCTAGTGGCCGTGGCGGCCCGCCGTCGTCCGCCGCCGGGCCACACCGAACAGCACGGCCGCACCGACGGCCAGGACGGCGGCCCCGCCGATCGCGATGACCGGGGTCGCGCTGCTGCCGCCGGTCTCCGCGAGGTTCGAGCCGTCCGACGAGCCCGCCGGGACGGGGACGGAGACGGCCTTGCCGTTCGTCTTGGGGTCGTTGTCTCCGTGGCCGTTGTGCTCCACCGAGGACTTGTCCGCGCCGGCGGCGATCTGCTGGTCCGTCGGGACCTGCGCCACCGGGCCGGTGCCGGGCTGGTCGGACGGCTCGCCGCCGGGCTGGTCCGAGGGCGTGGAACTCGGCTTCGAGGTGGGCTTCGTGCTCGGCTTGGTGCTCCCGCCGCCCGCGGTGCCGGTGCCGGTGCCGGTTCCGCCGGTCGTGGCGCCGGTCGTGGCACCGGCGCCGCCGGTGGCTCCGCCCGTCGTGCCGCCGTTGTCCTTGCCGAAGACCACGTCGGAGCAGGTGTAGAAGGCCTCGGGGCTGTCCGAGCGCTGCCAGATGCTGTAGATCAGGTGGCGGCCGGTCTTCTTGGGCACGGTGCCGGAGAAGACGTAGTCGCCGTTCTGCATGCCCGGGTCGGTGGACTTGAGGAAGGGCGCCGCCTCCAGGTCGGACCACTTCAGCGGCTTGGCGGGGTCGTACCCGTCCTTCGTCACGTACAGCTCGAAGGACCCCTTGTGCGGGGCGGTCCCCTTGTAGCGGAAGGTGTGGGCGCCCGCCGTCATCGGGCTCGACGGCCAGTCGGCGCGGGCCAGGTCCAGCCCCTTGTACTTGCTGTTTCCCGCCGAGCAGAGCTGCCCGTCCGGGATCAGCGACTTGCTCTGGCCGGCCGCGTTGGCGATGTTCACCGCGTTCCAGTCGTAGAACGCCTGCGCTCCGCTCGCGGCCACGGCCGCCTTGCACGCGGCGGACCTTGGCGACTCCGGCCCCTCCGCGTAGCACGCCGCCACCCGGCTCACCGGGTCCGTCATCGACCCGTGGGCGGCCGCGGGAGCGACGGCGTACGCGGCCACCGCGAGCGGGGCGAGACCTACGGCGGCGATACGGGTGGCGGTACGGCGTACGGGCATGGGTGGATCTCCTTCGGAGCACAAGACAGGGGTGCGCCAGCGGTACCGGGCAGTGCGGCGCCGCCCCCGACGGGGGATGCGGCGCCGCTCCGGCCCTCCCTGGCCCCGCCAAGCTAGCCCGCGAAACCCCCCGTTTCCCGAGCTCGAGCCCCCAAAGGCCGATCCTTAGGCTCCACTTAAGGCACCGGTAAGCAGCCCCTCAGGAATGGGGCTCGCAGAGCCCTTCCGCCTCAAGAAGGCTGGCTCCCCACCGTCCAGGTCAGTCCAGGAGAATCCGCCTCGTGTCGCCCCCGGTGGCTCCCTATCTGGCTCCCCGCCCTCTAGTGCTCTGACCGCATAGGTTCGCCGGGTTGGCGGTCGTGGCGGTTGGATGTG
>NZ_JBHXSY010000035.1:0-44645 GCF_042715295.1 Streptomyces sp. NPDC058701
CTGGGGGCCGGCGGCGCCCCGGGCGCCGCCCCGGGGGGGGGGGGCGGCGGGGGGTGGCCCCCCCCCGCCCCTCGGGGCCCGTGGCTACTGCTTGTGGATGGCCCAGGCGTGCTGGATGACCAGGTCGGCCTTCAGCTCGGTCAGCTGGACCGCGACCGCCGACGGGGCGGTGCCGCCACGGCCGTTGCGCGAAGCGAGCGCGCCCTTGACGTTGAGCACGGTCCGGACCTCCGGGGTCAGGTGCTCCGAGATCTTCGCGAACTGGTCGTCGGTGAGCTGGTCGAGCTCGATGCCCTCGCCCTCGCAGACCTTGACGCACTCGCCGGCCACCTCGTGCGCCACCCGGAACGGCACGCCCTGCTTGACCAGCCACTCCGCGATGTCGGTGGCGAGCGAGAAGCCGGCCGGGGCCAGCTCCTCCATCCGCTCCCGGTTGACCGTGAGGGTGGCCATCATGCCGGTGAAGGCCGGCAGCAGGACCTCCAGGGTGTCGCAGGAGTCGAAGACCGGCTCCTTGTCCTCCTGCAGGTCCCGGTTGTACGCCAGCGGGAGCGCCTTCAGCGTGGCGAGCAATCCGGTCAGGTTGCCGATGAGCCGCCCCGACTTGCCTCGCGCCAGCTCCGCGATGTCCGGGTTCTTCTTCTGCGGCATGATCGACGACCCGGTCGAGAAGGCGTCGTGCAGGGTCACGAAGGAGAACTCCTTCGTGTTCCAGATGATGATCTCCTCCGCGATGCGGGACAGGTTGATCCCGATCATGGCGGTGATGAAGGCGAACTCGGCGACGAAGTCCCGCGAGGCCGTGCCGTCGATCGAGTTGCCGACCGATCCGCGCTCGAAGCCCAGGTCGGCGGCGACCGCCTCCGGGTCCAGGCCCAGCGAGGAGCCCGCGAGGGCGCCCGAGCCGTACGGGGACACAGCGGTCCGGGTGTCCCACTGGCGCAGCCGCTCGGCGTCCCGGGACAGGGCCTGTACGTGGGCCAGCACGTGGTGGGCGAAGAGCACCGGCTGCGCGTGCTGGAGGTGGGTCCGGCCGGGCATGGCCACGTCCGCGTGGCTCTCGGCCAGGCCGATCAGGGCGTCCTGGAGGTCGGCGATCAGACCGCCGACGATCCGCGCGTGGTCGCGCAGGTACATCCGGAAGAGGGTGGCCACCTGGTCGTTGCGGGACCGGCCCGCCCGCAGCTTGCCGCCGAGCTCGGCGCCGAGCCGCTCCAGCAGCCCCCGCTCCAGGGCCGTGTGCACGTCCTCGTCCGCGACGGTGCCGGTGAAGGAGCCGTCCGCCACGTCGGCTTCGAGCCGGTCCAGGCCGTCGGTCATGCGGTCGAGCTCTTCGGCCGTGAGCAGGCCCGCCTTGTGCAGCACGCGCGCGTGGGCCCGGGAGCCGGCGATGTCGTACGGGGCGAGGCGCCAGTCGAAGTGGACCGACGCGGACAGCTTCGCGAGGGCCTCGGCGGGGCCGTCGGCGAAGCGGCCGCCCCAGAGCCGGACGTCACCGTTGTTGCTGCTCACAGCTACTGCTCCTCAAGGGGTGGGTGTGCGACGGCCTCCCCGCCGCGGAGGGGTGCGGGGAGCCGTCGGCGTACTGCGGGTCCTGCTGGTGCCGCCGGTGCTGCCGGCCGCGCCCGCGCTGCCCAACGACTCAGGCGGGGTCCCGATGCGCGATGGCCTCCGGGGACGGGCCGGGGCCTCTCCCTACGGTGCGCCCAACGGCAGGCATAACTATGCATTACTCCGTATGTTTCGTCAATCGGGCCTCAGCGCGCCCCTGTGACCAGCTCGAATATCGGAGGCGACGCGCCCGCCCGCTCCCTAGGATCGGTACGTGACACACCCGGGGGAGGGCACATGGGCGCCGAGGGGCGACAGGCTACGGAACAGGGCCGGGCGGCGGCGCAGGCGGTCCTGAGCGGCGCGGCGGACGGAACCGGCCCGGTGCCGCCCGGTGCGGGGCCGGAGGTGTGGACCGCATTCGACCAGGGGATCCGCTCGTACGCCCCGAACCGGTACGCCGGCACCGACCGACCCGAGGCCGCGCTCTGCCACCCCGACGGACGGATCCGCCAGCAGGCGCTGCGCGCCCCGCACCCCACGCCGGAACTCGTGGTGATCCGCTGCGCCGACTGGGTTCCCGCCGTACGGCGGGATGCCCGGCGGGTCCTGGCCGGCCAACTGGCCGCCGACCCGCTGCCGGCACTGCTCCGGCTGACCCCGCTCGTGCTGCGGCTCGGCCGCCGCGAGCAGGGCGACTGGGCGCTGGAGCTGTTCGAGGAGGCGCTGCGGTCCGCGGCCGGCGGCCCCGCCCTGGCCCGGCTGCACGACAGCCCCGACCTGCCCACCCGGCGGCTCGCCGCCCGGACCGCCGTCGGGACCGGCGCGCAGGACGTGCGGGAACTCGCCCGCCGGGCCGCCGCGGAGCCCGACCCCACGACCGCCCGGATCTGGACGGACGCGGCCCTCGCCCTTGCCGCCGCCTCCCCCGGCGGACCGGACGCCGAGGCCGTCGACACCCTGCTGGGCGGGCACGGCCCGCTGGTCCGCTCCGCCGGGGTCACCCTGCTGCGGCGGGCCGGACGCGGCGCCGAGGCCGGGCGCCACCTCGGCGACCGCTCCGGGCTGGTCCGGGCCTGCGCCCGCTGGGTGGTGCGCCGGGACGGCGGCGACCCGTACGCCCTCTCTCTCGCGCGCGTCACGGGCCCGGGACCCGTCACCGCCGCCGCGGTGCTCGGCTTCGCCGAGTGCGGCGGCCGTGAGGACGCCCCGCTGCTGCGGACGCTGCTGGAACACCCCGCCGGCGCGGTGCGGGCGGGCGCCGTCGCCGGACTGCGGCTGATCGACACCCACGACAGGGCCCTGCTGGAGCGGCTGCTGGACGACCCCGCGCCCGCCGTGGCCCGCGAGGCCTCGCTGAGTCTGAGGGACTCCGCGGACCTGCTGCACCCCGGCCGGCTGCTGGAGCGCGTCGCGCCCGGGCGCCCGCCGCACACCCGCCGAGCCGCCTACCGGCTGCTGCGCGCGCGGGGCGGAACGGCCGCGCTGCGCGCCTCGGTGGACCTGCTGGCGGACGCCGACCCGGACCTGCGCCGGATCGCCGGGCAGTACGTCCAGAGCCTGTGGTCCCCCCACCGTCCCCCCGCCCTGCCGGCCGGAGACCCGGAGGTCGGCGCGCTGCTGGACCGGTGCACGGGCCTGTTCAGCGACTACGTCACGGACCGGATGCGCCGGCAGCTGGGACTCCCCCTCCGCGCATCCCCGACGAACGGATAATGATCTCCATGGGAAAACTGCACGCGCGCATAGACGACCGGCTCCGCAGGTTCATCGAGGAGCAGCCCGTCTTCTTCACCGCCACCGCCCCGCTCGCGGGTGACGGCCACGTCAACCTCTCCCCCAAGGGCCGCGCGGGAACGCTCGTCGTCATCGACGACCAGACCCTCGCCTACCTGGACTTCGGCGGCAGCGGCGCCGAGACCATCGCCCACGTCCGCGAGAACGGCCGGATCACGCTGATGTGGTGTGCGTTCAGCGGGCCGCCCAACATCGTGCGGATCCACGGTGAGGGCGAGGCGGTCTTCCGCGACGACCCCCGCTGGGCCGGGCTGGTCGCCCTCTTCGGCGACGCCGACGGGCCGGCCGCCCGGGCCGTCATCGTCGTGCGGGCGCGCCGGATCACCGACGTGTGCGGGTACGCGGTCCCCTTCATGGAGTACCAGGGCGAGCGCACCCTGCACGCGGAGTACTTCGGCCGCAAGACGGACGACGAGTTCGCCGCCTACTGCGAGAAGAAGGATTTCATCGCGACCAGCGTCGACGGCCTGCCTGCGCTGCCGCTGCCCCTTCCGCCCCGTACCGTCTGACGTGTGCTGCGTACCGCTCTCGTCACCGGCTCACTGATCGTCACCGCCCTGCTCCCCCAGGGCCCTTCGCCGCTGCCCGCCCGGCTCGCCGACACCGGAGGGGGCAGCCAGCTGATCACCGCGGTGGCCCCCGCGCCCGGGTCGACGACCGGGCGGGTCACCTGGTGGGACCGGCGGGCGGGCCGCTGGTTCGAGGCCGGGAGCGCCGAGGCCCGCTTCGGGGCGAACGGGCTCACCGACGGCGCCGGCCGCGTCCAGGGCACGAACACGACGCCGACGGGGCTGTACGCGCTGCCGTACGCCTTCGGGATCCGCAGCGCCCCGGCCGGTACGCGGTACCACTACCGCCGGGTGACGGACGACGCGTGGTGGTGCCAGGACAACGCCTCCGGCAGCTACAACCGCTGGACGCGGCCGCTGCCCGCGGACTGCGCGCCGGGCGAGGCGGAGCACCTCGCGGACTACGGGACCCAGTACGCGCACGCGCTGGTCATCGCGTTCAACTACGACCGGCCCGTCCGCGGCCGGGGCGCCGGGATCTTCCTGCACGTCAACGGCAGTGCCGCGACTGCCGGTTGCGTGTCCGTACCGGACCGGGCCATGCGGGCGCTGCTGCGCTGGGCGGACCCCCGGCGGCGTCCGCACATCGCGATCGGCACCGGGTCGGGGGCCCTGGCGGTGACCCGCTACTGACCCGCGGGGGACGCGTGGGCGACCCGCTGCGGACGCGTGGGCGACCCGCGGCCGACGGGCCCGGAGGCGACCGCGCGGGCCGGGCTCCTCCCCCGTACGGTCAGCCTTCCTTCTGCGCCAGGCGCAGCAGGTGGTCGGCGAGGGCCTGGCCGCCCAGCGGGTCCCGGCTGATCAGCATCAGGGTGTCGTCGCCGGCGATCGTGCCGAGGATCTCGCGGAGTTCGGCCTGGTCGATCGCCGACGCGAGGAACTGCGCGGCCCCCGGCGGGGTGCGCAGGACCACGAGGTTGGCGGAGGCCTCGGCCGAGATCAGCAGTTCCCCGGAGAGGCGGCGCATCCGCTCCTCCTTCGCCGACTCCCCGAGGGGGGCCTGCGGGGTGCGGAATCCGCCCTCGCTGGGTACCGCGTAGATCAGCTCGCCGTTGGTGTTGCGGATCTTCACGGCCCCGAGTTCGTCGAGGTCGCGCGAGAGCGTCGCCTGGGTGACGCTCAGCCCGTCGTCCGCGAGCAGCTTGGCCAGCTGGCTCTGGGAGCGCACGGGCTGCCGGTTGAGGATGTCCACGATCCGCCGGTGCCGTGCGGTGCGGGTCTGCGGGACGGCCTGCCCGACGTGGTCGTTCTCCTGCGCCTGGGTCATCGTCGTCTCATTCTCCGGATCCGTCCCCGTGGGCTGTGTCGAGGATGCCGGGCAGGGCCCGGAGGAACGCGTCCACCTCGGCCTCGGTGAGTACGTACGGGGGCATCAGCCGTACGACGTCGGGGGCGGGCGCGTTGACCAGGAAGCCGGCGTCCTGAGCCGCCTGCTGCACCTGGGGCGCGAGGGGCTCGGTCAGCACGATACCCAGCAGCAGCCCGGCGCCGCGGACGTGGGAGACGAGCGGGTGGCCGGTTCCCTCGATGCCGGAACGCAGCCGCTCGCCCCGCTCCTTGACGCGGTCGAGGAGCCCTTCGGACGCGATCGTGTCGATGACGGCGAGCCCGGCCGCGCACGAGACGGGGTTCCCGCCGAAGGTGGTGCCGTGCTGACCTGGCCGGAGCAGCTCGGCGGCGGGGCCGAAGGCGGCCACGGCGCCGATCGGCAGGCCGCCGCCCAGGCCCTTGGCGAGGGTGACGAGGTCGGGCTCCACGCCCTCGTGGGCCTGGTGCTCGAACCACTGGCCGCACCGGCCGATGCCGGTCTGGACCTCGTCCAGGACGAGCAGGGTGCCGGTGGCGCGGGTGATCTCGCGGGCCGCCGTGAGGTATCCGGCCGGGGGGACGACGACGCCGTTCTCGCCCTGGATCGGCTCGATGACGACGAGCGCGGTCTCCTCGGTGACGGCGGCCCGCAGGGCCTCCGCGTCGCCGTACGGGACGTGCGTGACGTCGCCGGGCAGCGGCCGGAACGGGTCCTGCTTCGTCGGCTGGCCGGTGAGGGCGAGGGCGCCCATCGTCCGGCCGTGGAACCCGCCGTCGGTGGCGACCATGTGGGCGCGCCCGGTCAGCCGGCCGATCTTGAAGGCGGCTTCGACCGCCTCGGCGCCGGAGTTGCAGAAGAAGACCCTGCCGGGGCGGCCGAAGAGCTGGAGGAGCCGCTCGCCGAGCGCCACGACGGGCTCGGAGACGTAGAGGTTGGAGACGTGGCCGAGGGTGGAGATCTGGCCGGTGACGGCCTCGACGACCGCGGGGTGGGCGTGGCCCAGCGCGTTGACCGCGATGCCGCCGACGAGGTCGGTGTACTGCCGGCCGTCCGCGTCCCAGACCTGGGCGCCGTCACCCCGTACGAGGGCCAGGGCGGGCGTCCCGTAGTTGTCGGTCAGGGCGCCCCGCCAGCGGTCGCGGAACTCCTGGTTGCCGGTCTGCGCGGTCACTTCGCTCCCCCTTGCGGCTCGTCCGGCACGACCATCGTGCCGATTCCCTCGTCCGTGAAGATCTCCAGCAGGATCGAGTGCTGGACCCGCCCGTCGATGACGCGGGCGGTGGTCACGCCGTTGCGGACGGCGTGCAGGCAGCCCTCCATCTTCGGCACCATGCCGCTGGACAGCTCGGGCAGCAGCCTGTCGAGCTCGCTGACGGTGAGCCGGCTGATCACCTCGTCGCTGTTCGGCCAGTCCGCGTAGAGGCCCTCGACGTCGGTGAGGACCATCAGCGTCTCGGCGCCGAGGGCGGCGGCGAGGGCCGCGGCCGCCGTGTCCGCGTTCACGTTGTAGACGTGGTGGTCGTCGGCGCTGCGCGCGATGGAGGAGACGACCGGGATCCGGCCGTCCGACAGGAGGGCCTCGATGGCGCCGGTGTTGATCGAGGTGATCTCGCCGACCCGCCCGATGTCGACGAGTTCGCCGTCGATCTGCGGGCTGTGCTTGGTGGCGGTGATGGTGTGGGCGTCCTCGCCGGTCAGGCCGACGGCGAGCGGCCCGTGCTGGTTCAGGAGCCCGACCAGCTCGCGCTGGACGTGGCCCGCCAGGACCATCCGTACGACGTCCATGGCCTCCGGGGTGGTGACGCGCAGGCCCGCCTTGAACTCGCTGATCAGGCCCTGCTTGTCGAGCTGGGCGTTGATCTGGGGCCCGCCGCCGTGCACCACGACCGGCTTGAGGCCGGCCTGCCGCAGGAAGACCACGTCCTGGGCGAAGGCCGCCTTCAGGTCCTCGTCGATCATGGCGTTGCCGCCGAACTTGATGACGACGACCTTGCCGTTGTGACGGGTGAGCCAGGGCAGGGCCTCGATGAGGATCTCCGCCTTGGGCAGCGCGGTGTGCTTGCGCGCCGTGCCGGGGTGGGCGCCGGTGCCGGGCTGTCCGGCCTTGTCGCCGCTCATGAGCTGTACGCGCTGTTCTCGTGGACGTACTCGGCGGTGAGGTCGTTGGCCCAGATCACGGCGGACTCGGTGCCGGCCGCCAGGTCCGCGGTGATGCGCACCTCGCGGTCCTTCATGCTCACCAGGTCGCGGTCCTCGCCGACCGATCCGTTCTTGCAGACCCAGACGCCGTTGATGGCGACGTTCAGCCGGTCCGGGTCGAAGGCGGCCGCGGTGGTGCCGATGGCGGAGAGCACCCGGCCCCAGTTGGGGTCCTCGCCGTGGATGGCGCACTTGAGGAGGTTGTTCCGGGCGATGGACCGGCCGACCTCGACGGCGTCGTCCTCGCTGAGCGCGCCGACCACCTCGATGCGGATGTCCTTGCTGGCGCCCTCGGCGTCGCCGATCAGCTGGCGGGCGAGGTCGTCGCAGACGGTCCGTACGGCCTCGGCGAACGCCTCCTGCTCCGGCACCCGGCCGGACGCGCCGGAGGCCAGCAGCAGCACGGTGTCGTTGGTGGACATGCAGCCGTCGGAGTCGACCCGGTCGAAGGTGGTGCGGGTGGCGGAGCGCAGCGCCGTGTCGAGGGCGGCGCTGTCCACGTCGGCGTCGGTGGTGAGGACGACGAGCATGGTGGCGAGGCCGGGGGCGAGCATGCCCGCGCCCTTGGCCATGCCGCCGACCGTCCAGCCGTCCTGGGAGACGGTGGCGGTCTTGTGGACGGTGTCGGTGGTCTTGATGGCGACGGCGGCGGCTTCGCCGCCGTCGGGGGTGAGGGCGGCGGCCGCGGTCTCGATGCCGGGCAACAGCTTGTCCATGGGGAGCAGGACGCCGATGAGGCCGGTGGACGCGACGGCGATCTCGCCCGCGTTGAACTCGGCGCCCGTGCCGAGCCCGTTGAGGACCTCGGCGACCTTCTCGGCGGTGGCGTGGGTGTCCTGGAAGCCCCTGGGGCCGGTGCAGGCGTTGGCGCCGCCGGAGTTCAGGACGACCGCGCTGACGGCGGCGCCGCGCAGGACCTGTTCGGACCAGTGCACGGGCGCGGCCTTGACGCGGTTGGAGGTGAACACGCCCGCGGCGGCCAGACGCGGCCCGTGGTTGACCACGAGGGCCAGGTCCGGGTTGCCGTTCGCCTTGATTCCGGCCGCGATGCCCGCCGCCGTGAATCCCTGTGCTGCCGTGACGCTCACGGTGCTACTCCGATCGTGGAAAGGCCGAGCTGTTCGGGGAGCCCGAGGGCGATGTTCATGCTCTGCACCGCGCCGCCGGCGGTGCCCTTGGTCAGGTTGTCGATCGCGCTGACGGCGATGATCCGCCGGACGGACGCGTCGTAGGCGACCTGGACCTGGACGGCGTTGGAGCCGGTCACGGACTGGGTGGCGGGCCACTGGCCCTCGGGGAGCAGCCGGACGAAGGGCTCGTCGGCGTACGCCTTCTCGTAGGCCGCGCGGAGCTGCTCGGCGGTGGTGCCGGGGAGCGCCTTGGCGGAGCAGGTGGCGAGGATTCCGCGCGCCATGGGGACGAGGGTCGGCGTGAAGGACACCGAGACGCGCTGTCCGGCCACCGGGGAGAGGTTCTGCACCATCTCGGGCGTGTGGCGGTGTCCGCCGCCGACGCCGTACGGGCTGACGGAGCCCATGACATCGGAGCCGAGCAGGTGGGGCTTGAGGGCCTTGCCCGCGCCGGAGGTGCCGGTGGCGGCGACGACCACGGCCTCGGGCTCGGCGAGCTGCTCGGCGTACGCGGGGAACAGCGCGAGCGAGACGGCGGTGGGAAAGCAGCCCGGGACGGCGACCCGCTTGGCCCCGGCGAGGGCGGCACGGGCGCCGGGCAGTTCGGGGAGGCCGTAGGGCCAGGTGCCGGCGTGCGGGGCGCCGTAGAAGGCGTCCCAGTCGGCGGCGTCCTTCAGCCGGTGGTCGGCGCCCATGTCGACCACGAGCACGTCGTCGCCGAGCCGGGCGGCGACGGCGGCGGACTGGCCGTGCGGAAGCGCGAGGAACACGACATCATGTCCCCCGAGGACCTCGGGGGTGGTCGCCTCCAGGGTTCGCCCGGCGAGCGGTCCCAGGTGCGGTTGCAGGGAGCCGAGCAGCTGTCCGGCGTTGGAGTGCCCGGTCAGCGCTCCGATCTCCACCTCGGGGTGCGAGAGCAGCAGGCGCAGGAGTTCCCCGCCCGCGTACCCGCTCGCTCCGGCCACCGCTACACGTACTGCCATCGGACCCTCCTCGTCGATGGCATGACTATACGTATCACCGCAGTTTTATGCAAAGACACCGCTTCGGCCCGCTTCCGCGGGAGGGGGGCGTCGTGACCACGGGGGCCGCCCGCCGGGGCTGGGGTAGGCCCGCCCTGACCCCCCGTCGCGGCAGTCCCGGGCTTCGTCAGAGCGCCGTGCCCGCATTGCACGGATATCGTGGGACATGTGATCGAGTCTGGACGGCCGCGGCTCCGCAGACGCCCCGGCCCGGGAAGACTTGTGCGGCTGTCGCCGGTGATCCTGACCGTCGTCATCGCCAGCCTGGCCTACGCCACTCCGCCGGAAATGGCCTTCAGCCGCCTCCTGCCCGCGGCGCCGGCCCTCGCGGCGGCCATGTGGCCGGTGCTCCCCACCGTCCTGCTCGGAACCGTCTGCCTCCTCCTGATGATCGGCCTCGGCCTCGTCTTCCCCGACCTGGGGACGTGGTGGACCGCCGCCGGCATCATCGCGGTGACCGTGGCCGCCGCCTACGGAAGCCACGTCCGGCTCCAGCGGGAGCGCACCCTCTTCCAGGTGCGGCTCGTCGCCGACGCGGCGCAGCAGGTCGTGCTGAGCCCCATGCCCCGGCGCTTCGGCCGCCTCGCGATCGAGTCGCTGTACCTCGCGGCCGCGGCGGAGGCCCGGATCGGCGGGGACTTCTACGAGGTGGTCGACACGCCGTTCGGGGTCCGGCTGCTCATCGGCGACGTGCGGGGCAAGGGCCTGCCGGCGGTCGGGGCGGCCGCGGCCATCGTCAACGCCTTCCGGGAGGCGGCCTACGACGAGGCCGACATGGTCGACGTCGCGCGCAGGCTCGACGCCAGCAGCACCCGGTACAACGCCGCCTTCCCGCCCGAGGGGCCGATGGAGCGCTTCGCCACCGCCCTCCTCGTCGAGATCCCGCACGGGGGCGGCCGGATCGACGTCCTCAACTGCGGACACCCCCCACCGCTGCTCGTGCACCGCGGGAAGGTCCGCGTCCTCGAATCGGTCACCCCCTCGCCGCTGCTGAGCCTCGCGGAACTGATCGGCGAGCGGTACACCGTCGACACCTTCGCCTTCGCCCCCGACGACCTGCTGCTCCTCTACACCGACGGGATCGCCGAGGCCCGCGCCCGCGACGGCGAGTTCTTCCCGCTGACGGCCTGGATGCGCCGGCAGCCCCCGACGCCGCCCCGCGAACTGCTCGCGGCGCTCCACCGCGACCTCCTGCGCTACAGCAGGGGTCGCCTCGACGACGACATCGCCGCCCTCGCCGTACGGCTGTACGAGTCCTGACGGCGGGGAGCGGCCGGCCGCCCCGCGGGTCAGGAGGCGGTGGGGAGGGAGAGGTACCAGCGGCCCGGACCGCCCGTGAGGGTGAGCGTGGACAGGGGGCGGACGTCGACGTTCCAGTAGGTCAGCGGGGGCGCCTTCAGCACGAAGACCAGGGCCGCCCGCACCACCGCGGGCTCCGTCACCGCCACGATCGCGCTCCCGTCGTCCGCGGGCCGGGTGTCCAGCCAGCCGCCGACGCGGGAGATGAAGGCGCGCAGCGACTCGCCGCCGTGCGGGGCGGCCTCGGGGTCGGTCAGCCACGCGTCGACCGCGTCGGGTTCGTGGGCGGCCGCCTCGGCCAGGGTCAGCCCGCGCCAGCGGCCCATGTCGCACGCGCGCAGCGCGGGCTGGACGAGGGGCGCGTACCCGAGGGCCTCGCCCGTGGCCCGGCAGCGCGGCGTCGGGGAGCAGTAGCGCAGGTCGGCGGCGCCCAGCGGCACCAGTCCCCGGGCGGCGGACTCCACCGCGAGCCGGCCGGTGGCGTCCAGCGGGCGGTCGTCGTCGAAGCGCTCGGCGAGCAGCGGGCAACCACGGGCCGCGGCAACGAGCGAAACCCGAACATGCATGCGGTGATGGTGGGGCGCGGCGTCCTCCGGGTCAAGCGTCCGGGGCGTCCGGATCAGCGAGGGCGGCCCGCAGCCGTACGGCCGCCTCCACCAGTTCGGCGGGGCCCGCGACGGCCGCGAAGCTCATCCGTACGTGGGGCGCGGGCGGCTCCGCGCAGAAGTACGGGCGCCCGGGCGTGACCGCGACCCCGGCCCGCAGCGCCGCAGCGGTCACGGCGGTGTCGTCGCCGCCGACGGCGGGCCGGACCCACAGCTGGAAGCCCCCGGACGGCGGATGGGGCACCTCCAGGCCGGGCAGTTCGCGGCGCAGGGCACCGGTGAGCACGTCCCGGCGGTGGCGCAGCTCGGCGGCGACGGTCCGCAGGTGGCGCGGCCAGGCGGGTGCGCCGACCAGCTCCAGGGCCGCCTCCTGGAGCGGACGCGGCACGAAGAAGCTGTCCACGACCTGGATGGCGCGCAGCCGGTCCAGGACCGGGCCGCGCGCAGCCAGGGCGCCCACCCGCAGGCTGGGTGAGGTGGCCTTGGTCAGCGACCGCACGTGGACCACCACCCCGTCCGCGTCCTCGGCGGCGAGGGTGGCGGGCAGCGGGCCGGCGTCCTCGTGCGCCAGGGCCCGGGCGTAGTCGTCCTCGACCACGAAGGCACCGGCGGCCCGCGCGATCCGCAGCACCTCGGCCCGCCGCCCCGGGGCCAGCACCGCGCCGGTCGGGTTCTGGAACAGCGGCTGGCACACGAACACCCGTGCCCCGGTGGCCTCGAAGGCCGCGGCGAGCAGTTCGGGCCGGACCCCCTCGGCGTCCACCGGTACGGGAACGGGCCGGCACCCCGAGGCGCGGGCGATGGCCAGGAGCCCCGGATAGGTGGGCGACTCCACCAGGATCGGCGCCCCCGGAGGGGCGAGCGCCCGCAACGCGGTCGCCAGCGCGTTCTGCCCGCCCGCGGTGACCAGGACGTCCGCGGCGCCGACCGCCCCGCCGATCTCCCGGGCGAACCAGTCCCGCAGCTCCGGCAGCCCCTCGACGGGCGGCCGCCCCCAGGCGCCGGGCCGCCGGCCGGCCCGGGCCAGGGCCGCGGCCATGGCCCGCTCGGGCTGCAGCGAGGAGTGGAGGTAGCCGCCGCTGAGCTCGATGACCCCCGGCGGCGGCGTGGCGAGCGAGGCCAGCACCCCGGCGGCGTCCACGGACCGCGGGACGACTTCACCGGCCCCTTCCGCGCTGAGGGCGACCTCCTGCCAGGAGGTGTCCCCGGGCGCGGCGGCCTGCGTGCGCGGCAGGGCGCGGAACACGCCTGCGCCGGGGCGGGTGACGACGAGCCCCTCGGCGGCGAGCTGCGCGAGGGCCCGGGAGACCGTCACGGGACTGACGCGGTAACGGTCGACGAGCGACCGGCTCGACGGGAGCTTTCCACCGATCGAGTAGCGGTTCAGCTCTGCTCGCAGGGACTCGGCCAGTTCCACCACACTGCTACGCTCGTGCATGACAGCACAGAATAGCGCTATCCTCCCGGCCCCGATAGCGGTCGACGACTCCGTGAGCCGCCGGGGCACCCTCCTGGCCTCGCTGGGCGTCGTCGCCTTCTCGCTGACCTTCCCCGCCACCGCCTGGGGGCTGGAGAGCTTCGGCCCCTGGTCCCTCGTCTCGCTGCGCAGCGTCCTCGCGGCGGTCCTCGCCGGAGGCTTCCTGCTGGCCCTGCGGGTCGCCCCGCCCGCACGGGCGCACTGGGGCGGGCTGGCGGTGGTCGCCGCCGGAGTGGTCGTCGGCTTCCCGCTGCTCACCACCCTCGCACTGCGGACGTCGACCACCTCGCACGCCGCCGTGGTCGTCGGCCTGCTCCCGCTGACCACGGCCGCGCTCTCGGCGCTGCGCACCGGGGCCCGGCCCCCGCGCCGGTTCTGGGTGGCCGCCGTCGCCGGGGCCGCGGTCGTCCTCGCGTTCACCGTGGCGCAGAGCGGAGGCTCCCTCTCGGCCGGCGACGGCTACCTGTTCGGCGCGCTGCTGGTGTGCGCCGCCGGGTACACCGAGGGCGGGCGCCTTGCGCGGGAGCTGCCCGGGTGGCAGGTGGTCGGCTGGGCCCTGGTGCTGTGCCTGCCGCTCAGCCTGGCCGGCTCCGCGCTGGGGCTCGCGTACGAGCCGGTGCGGCTCACCGGGCACGGCCTGGCCGGCCTGGTCTGGGCGGCGGCCGGCTCCACCTTCCTCGGGCTGTACGTCTGGTACCGCGGCATGGCCGAGATCGGCGCGCCGCGGGCCAGCCAGCTCCAGCTCGCCCAGCCGCTGCTGACCCTGGTGTGGTCGGTGGCCCTGCTGGGCGAGCACCTGTCGCCCGCCGCGCCCGTGGCCGCCTGCGCGGTGCTCGTCTGCATCGCGGTCACCCAACGGGCCAGGTGACGAACGGGTCAAACCACAACGGGACGACCTAAACTGCTAACACCGGATCGGACCGCCACCGAGGAGGTCGGACATGCACGCGACCGAGGGCGACCAGCTGGTGCAGCACGGCAGGATCGTCGGCCAGAACGACAAGGTCGGCGAGATCACCCAGGTCCTGGGGGACAACGGAACCCCCCCCTACCGGGTGCGCTTCCAGGACGGACACGAGGCGCTCATGGCCCCCGGGCCGGACTGCGAGGTCCGCCACCCCCACCCCGAGGCGGACGCGCTCTGACGCCGCGCACGCCGACGCCACCCCGACCGGTGCCCGGCGGCCGGGCGCCGGGCGGCCGGGCGCCGGGCGGCCGGGCACCCGCTCAGCGCGGGCGGACCGTCGATCCGTAGTGGTCGGCGACCACCCGGGCCATCGCCCCGTTGGGGTCCGCGGCCACCTGGGTCGCCGAGAACCACAGGTGACCGCGGACCTCCGGGTACTGCCGCGCGAGGCGCACGTGCCGGGACGGCTCCGCCGGATCGCGCCAGGCGGCGGTGGGGCTGTTCGCATCGCTCCGGTACAGCGCTTCCCCGATGTAGAGGTCCACTCCCGTGCCCGAGACCGTCCGCGCCCACCACGGGACGAGGGCGGCGTAGTCGGCGGTGGGGTGGCCGATGTGCCAGTAGACCTGCGGGGCCACGTAGTCGATCCAGCCCTCGGTGACCCACTTGCGGGTGTCCGCGTACAGGTCGTCGTACGTGCCCAGGCCCGCCTGCGTCGGTGAACCGAGCGGGTCCCGGTCGGCGTTGCGCCAGACCGCGAACGGGCTGATGCCGAAGCGCGCCGCCGGCCGGAGCGTCCGCAGCCGCCCGGACATCTCGCGGACCAGGGTGTCGGTGTTGTGGCGGCGCCAGTCCGCGCGGGAGCCGAAGGAGGAGCCGTACCGCTCGTAGGCCTCGTCGTCGTCGAAGGACCGGCCGTCCACCGGGTACGGGTAGAAGTAGTCGTCCCAGTGCACCCCGTCGACGGGGTACCGCGCGACGGCGTCGAGCATCGCGTCCTGGACGAAGCGCCGCACCTCGGGCAGGCCGGGGTTGTAGTAGAGCTTTCCGCCGTACGGGACCGTCCAGCCGGGGTTGCGCCGGGCCGGGTGGGAGGCCGCGAGCCGGCCCGGGTCGGTGTGGTTGGCCACCCGGTACGGGTTGAACCACGCGTGCAGTTCCAGCCCGCGGGCGTGCGCCTCGGCGACGGCGGTGCCGAGCGGGTCCCAGCCGGGGTCGACCCCCTGCGCGCCGGTCAGCCACTGCGACCAGGGCTCCAGCCGGGAGGGCCACAGGGCGTCGGCCGCCGGGCGGACCTGGAGGACCACCGCGTTCAGGCGCCGCTCGACGGCCGTGTCGAGGAGGAACAGCAGCTCCTCGCGCTGCTCCGCCGCGGACAGCCCGGACGCGGAGGGCCAGTCCACGTTCTGTACGGAGGCGATCCACATCGCCCGGAACTCGGGAGCGTCCGCCCGCCCGGCCGACCGGGCCCGTCCCGCCCGCACCGCGGTCCCCGCCGCGCCCGCCCCGCCCACCGCGCCGATCGTCCCCGCACCCGTCCCCGCACCCGCCGCCGCTGCCGGGCCCGCCGCCGCGCCGGTCGCGGCCGCGGCCAGCGCTCCCGCCGCCCCCGCCAGCAGCCCCCGCCGTCCGATGTACGCCATGTGACGACTCCGTTCCTTTGCGTGAGATCCCTCTGCGTGCGCCCAGCATGCCCGCCCCGGGCCGCCACCGGGGTCAAGGTCGGGGGTAACGTCGGGGGGCGTGGCGGGCGCCGGAACGCAGTTACCACTGCCGAACACGGGGGACCCGCGATGGATGAGCAGCGAAAGGCACGATGTGACGGACCTCTCTACCCTCCCGACCGACATCGCTCGCGTCGGCGTAGTGGGCTGCGGCCAGATGGGCGCGGGAATCGCTGAGGTGTGCGCCCGCAGCGGCCTTGAGGTGATGGTCGCCGAGACCACCGGCGAGGCCCTGGAGATCGGGCGTACCCGGCTGCACAACTCCCTGATCAAGGCCGCCGAACGCGGCAAGATCAGTGAGGAGGAGCGGGACGCCACCCTGGCCCGCCTCACCTTCACCACCGACCTCGGCGAGTTCGCCGACCGCGACCTCGTCATCGAGGCCGTGGTCGAGAACGAGCAGATCAAGACGGAGATCTTCCAGGTGCTCGACCAGGTGGTCACCCGCCCGGACGCCATCCTCGCCTCGAACACCTCCTCGATCCCGCTGGTCAAGCTGGCCGTCGCCACCTCGCGGCCCGACCAGGTCATCGGCATCCACTTCTTCAACCCGGCCCCGGTGCAGCAGCTCGTCGAGCTGATCCCCGCGCTGACCACGGGTGACGAGACGGTCAAGCGCGCCGATGCCCTGGTGCGGGACGTGCTGGGCAAGCACGCGATCCGCGCCCAGGACCGTTCGGGCTTCGTGGTCAACGCGCTGCTCATCCCGTACCTGCTGTCCGCGATCCGGATGTTCGAGTCGGGCATCGCGAGCCGCGAGGACATCGACAACGGCATGGAGCTGGGCTGTGCCCACCCGATGGGCCCGCTGAAGCTGGCGGACCTGATCGGCCTGGACACGGTGGCCTCGGTGGCGGACTCGATGTACTCGGAGTTCAAGGAGCCCCTGTACGCCGCTCCCCCGCTGCTCCAGCGGATGGTCGACGCGGGCCGCCTCGGCCGCAAGACGGGCTCGGGCTTCTACCCGTACGCGTAGGACCCCCACCCGGGGCCGGGCCCTGCCCCGGACCGGCGCCGGTCCGGGGCAGGGCCCGTACGGGACCGCCTAGCCCAGCCGCAGGTGGTGCAGCAGGAGCAGCCCGGCCGCCATGTTCGCGGCCGGGACCTCTCCGCGCGCGATCATCTCCGGTACGAGCTTCAGCGGGACCCACTCCCGGCGCGAGGACTCGAAGTCGTCCTCGGGAGGGCCGGTGTAGGTGGCCCCGTCCGCCCAGTAGAGATGGTGGCGGGCGTCCGTCAGCCCGTTGGACGGCTCCACCGTCATCAAGTGGCGGAGCGGGCCGGGCCGCCAGCCCGACTCCTCCTCCATCTCCCGCGCGGCCGCGGCCTCGACCGACTCGCCCTCCTCGACGACACCCGCGGGCAGCTCCCAGCCCCAGCTGTCGGTGATGAAGCGGTGCCGCCAGAGCAGCAGCACCTCGTCGGACGCGTTGACCGCCGTGGCCACGGCCACCGGGCGCAGCCGGATCACGAAGTGGTCCAGGTGCCGGCCGTCGGGGAGCTCCACGTCCGCGAGGTTCACGTCGAACCAGCGGTTCCTGTACACAGTCTGCTCGTTCAGGTTCATCCACTGCACGGTCATGCCACCTTCCGATCGGATTGGTGGCAACATGGCAGCAGAACAGGCCCTCACAGGGGGACGCGCAGCGCCCCGTCGATGAGCAGGGCGGTCTCCCGCGCACCCGAACATCCGCTGGTCAGCAGCTGTGCGCGGACGGTGCGCAAGCGGTCGCGCAGGCGCAGCGACTCCATCCCCTTGGCGCGCTCGGCCATCTCGGCCGCGGCCGCCACGGCCCGGTCCGCCTCCCCCTGCCGCAACTGGATCTCGCACAGCATCGCCAGCCGGTGCACCCGGCCGCGGTCGTGGGCGGGGGTCCCCACGGCGGCCGCCGCCTGTTCGTGCGCCGCAGCGAGGTCGCCCAGGCTGAGCAGCGCCTCGGCGACCTGGACGTTGACCAGTCCGGGCTGTACGTAGCCGGTCTCGTCCGGCTCGGTGCCCGGCCGGATCCGGTCGGCGGCCGACTCCGCGAGCCGGATGCACTCCAACGCGGCCCGGTCGTCTTCGAGTTGGGCGTAGGCCTTGGCCTGCATGGCGTACAGGTCGGCGGCCAGCGCCGGGGTGGTGTGCCGGCCGGCGGAGCGCAGCGCCGCCTCCGCGAAGGCCACGGCCTGGCGGTACTCCTTCAGGTGCAGGGACTGGTTGACGATCAGCGCGACGACGTACGCTCCGAGCCCCCGGTCCCCACTGGCCTTGGCCAGGCGCAGGGCCTGGTGGAAGTAGCGCTGGGCCAGGCCGTGGGCGTCCGAGTCGTACGCGCAGATGCCCGCCACCGCCACGAGGGAGCCGGTGGCGCGGTGCAGGCGGCGGCCGACCTCGTCCGAGTAGCTCCCGCGCAGCATGGGCGCGGTCTCGCTGCCGAGGAAGCGGACGACGCGGTCCCGGGTCGCCACTCCGCCGGCCCGGCGGTACATGAGCTCGTAGTGCGCGCGGGCCGCCTTGAGGACCTCGATGTGCTCGGGTCCGATGCGGTGCGGGCCCTCCCGGGACACGTCGACGTCCTCGGGCGGGTTCTCCCACTCCCAGACCGGGATGACGGCCGGCGTCCCGGTGACGGCCCCGGCGGCGAGCGCCCGGGACTTGGCCTGCCCGTCCGAACGCCACAGGGCCGCGGCCCGGTCGACGAACCCGCTGAGCGGGGAGCCGTGGGCGGACGCGGGCCGGTCCGGCAGGCCCAGCCCGATGTCGTCCAGCCCGAGGGGGCGCCGCAGCCGGCCGCCGAGCACTTCGCAGATCAGGTCGGGGACCTGACCGCGCGGCCGCTGACCCTTCAACCACCGGGCGACGGCGGTGTGTTCGTAGCGCAGGGCGAGTCCGCGGGTTCTGCCCGCCTGGTTCACGAAGGCGGCGAGTCCGGCATGGGACATTCCCGCCTCGGCGAGGAGGGCGTCGAGCAGGACATTGGGCTGCATGGGCCGCTCCAAGGGCTCTTCGCCCACAGGCTAGTGGGTGGGCGCTCCACAGGGGGTGCACTGCGCCTGATTCACCCGGGGTGTACTGCGCCCAATTCACACAGGGTGTGAAGTGAGTACGCGCATAAATGCGATCCGCACCCTGCCGCGGGAGCCCCCGCGCGCGCTTCACTTAAGGGCCTCGCCAAGAGGCAGCCCGGGTCGTCGGCTCCCCCTCGTACAGTGCGACGACCCGTCACCGCGCCGCCCGCCCTGCTGTCTGCCCGACACTCCATGGCAGGCGGGCGGCGCGTTCCGGCTCAGCCGGCGCCCGGTTGGTCGCCGGGACCCGGCGAGCCGGCCGAACGCGCGCCGGGTCCATCCACCGGCCCCGGGGCGCGGTTCGGCTCCCGCCCGGGCCCGTCCGGCCCGGCCGTCGCGGGGCACCGGCAGGGCGGTTCGTCGGCGGGCCGCCCTGCCGGTGCGCCGCGGCCCGTACGCCCCCGGCCGTTCCCGGCCGGCGCCGGCCACGCGCGAGGGGCGCGCCCGGTGGTGCCGGACGCGCCCCTCGTCTTGCCGTGCGGGTGGGCGGTTACGCGCCCCGGAGCACCGCCCCGGTCAGCTCGCCGGCCAGTGCCACCGCCGCGTCGCGCGCGGCCGTGGACTCCTCCGCGGTCAGCGTGCGGTCGGTCGCGCGGAAGCGCAGCGCGTACGCCAGGGACTTCTTGCCCCCGCCGACCTGCTCACCGGTGAACACGTCGAACAGCCGCAGGGACTCCAGCAGTTCACCGGCCCCCCGGCGCAGCGCGTCCTCCACGGACGAAGCCGGGACGGACGCGTCCACGATCAGCGCGACATCCTGGGTCGCCACCGGGAAGGTGGAGATCCGGGGCGCGTGCAGGGAATCGGCGCCGGCCGCCCCGAGGCGGTCCAGGTCGAGTTCCATCGCACTGGTGCGGGCCGGCAGACCCAGCGCCTTGACCACGCGCGGGTGCAGCTCGCCGGCGTGGCCGATCACCTGCTCGGCACCGTCGACGGTGACGACCAGCTCGGCGCAGCGGCCCGGGTGCCAGGGACCGTACTGGCCCTGGCGGACGACCAGTTCGGCACCGGCCAGGGCGGCCAGCACGCGGGCGGCCTGGACGGCGTCCGCCCAGTCGGCCGGGCGGCCCCCGCCCCACCAGCCGGCCTGCTCGCGCGCACCGGCCAGCACGACCGCGGCGTGCCGCGGCTGCGCGGGCAGGGCCGCGTCCAGGGTGGCGATCTCCTCGTCCGTGGGACGCCGGTCGACGGGCAGCCGTACGGCGACACCCGGCCGCTCGGCGGCGAGGAAGACCGAACCGGTCTCGAAGAGCGCGAGGTCGTGGCTGCCCCGGCTGTCGTTGCGGCGCAGCGCGCCGAGCAGACCCGGGAGCAGCGTGGTGCGCAGCGCCGGCTCCTCGTCGGAGATCGGGTTGACCAGCTTGACGACCCGGCGGGCGGCGTCGTCCGCGGGCAGCTGGAGCTGGTCGAAGACCCGCTCCCCCACGAACGGGTAGTTCAGCGCCTCGACGTAGCCGGCGCCGGCCAGCGCGCGGCCGACGCGGCGGTGCAGCTGCTGGCGGGCCGTGAGGCCGCGCCCGGAGGGCACCTGCGGGAGGGTGGACGGGAGGTTCCCGTAGCCCTCCAGCCGGATGACCTCCTCCGCGAGGTCGTTGGGCTCGGCGAGGTCGGGCCGCCACGACGGGACGGTGACGACGAGCTCGTCCTGGCCGTAGACGTCGCAGCCGACCTCCTGGAGGCGGCGCACGACGGTCTCGCGGCCGTAGTCCATGCCCGCGACCCGGTCCGGGTGGTCCGCGCTCATCGCGATGGAGCGCGGGGCGCCCGGGGCGAGGAACTCGGTGACGCCGGCCTCGGCGGTGCCGCCCGCGAGCAGCACGAGCAGGTCGACGGTCCGCTGCGCGGCCGCGGCGGCGGCCTGCGGGTCGACGCCCCGCTCGAAGCGCTTGGAGGCCTCCGAGGAGAGCTTCAGCCGGCGGGCGGTGCGCGAGATCGACACGGAGTCGAAGTGCGCGGCCTCGATGACGACGTCCGTGGTCCCGGTGACCTGTCCGGTCGCGCCGGAGGGGTCGAAAGGCGTGGTGACGGAGTCGGCGATCTCGGTGTTGGCGCCGCCCATGACGCCGGCGAGGCCGATCGGCCCGCGGGCGTCCGTGATCACCAGGTCCTCGGAGTCGAGCGTGCGCTTGACCCCGTCGAGGGTGGTGAGCTTCTCGCCCTGCTCCGCGCGGCGGACGCCGATCGTGCCGTCGATCCGCGAGCGGTCGTAGGCGTGCAGCGGCTGGCCGAGCTCCAGCATCACGTAGTTGGTGATGTCGACGGCGAGCGAGATCGGGCGCATGCCCGCCTTCTGCAGGCGGCGGGTCAGCCAGATCGGGGAGCGCGCCTCGGGGTCGAGGCCGGTGACCGTACGCGCGGTGAAGCGGTCGCAGCCGGCCGGGTCGTCGACCTTGACCGGGTAGCCGTACGCGTTCGGCGCGGGGACGTCGAGCAGCGCCGGGTCGCGCAGCGGCAGGCCGTACGCGGTCGCCGCCTCGCGGGCGATGCCGCGCAGGGACATGCAGTAGCCGCGGTCCGGGGTGATGTCGATGTCGAGGACCTCGTCGACGAGCTCCAGGAGCTCGATCGCGTCGGTGCCGACCTCGTGCTCGGGCGGCAGCACGATGATGCCGTGGGTGCCGTCGTCGCCCATGCCCAGCTCGTCGCCGGAGCAGATCATGCCGTGCGAGGTGCGGCCGTAGGTCTTGCGCGAGGCGATCGCGAAGTCGCCGGGCAGGACCGCACCCGGCAGGACCACGACGACCTTGTCGCCGACGGCGAAGTTCCGGGCGCCGCAGACGATCTCCTGCGGCTCGCCGGTGCCGTTGGCGGTGCCCACGTCGACCGTGCAGAAGCGGATCGGCTTGCGGAAGCCCTCGAGCTCCTCGATGGTCAGCACCCGGCCGACGACGAGCGGGCCCTTGAGCCCGCCGCCGAGCTGCTCGACGGTCTCGACCTCGAGGCCGGCGTCGACCAGTTTGGCGGCTACGTCGCGGGCGGTCTCACCCGCGGGGAGGTCGACGTACTCCCGCAGCCAGGAAAGCGGGACGCGCATCAGATCTCACTCCCGAACGGCCGGGTGAAGCGAACGTCACCCTCGACCATGTCTCGCATGTCTTCTACATTGTGACGGAACATCAGCATCCGCTCGATGCCGAACCCGAAGGCGAACCCGCTGTACTTCTCCGGGTCCACACCGCAGGCGGTGAGCACCTTGGGGTTGACCATGCCGCAGCCGCCGAGCTCGATCCAGCCCTCGCTGGAGCAGGTGCGGCACGGGCGGTCGGGGTTGCCCACCGACGCGCCGCGGCACACGTAGCACTGCATGTCCATCTCGGCGGACGGCTCGGTGAAGGGGAAGAAGTGCGGGCGCAGGCGCGTGGTCGTGCCCTCGCCGAACAGCTCCTGGACCATGTGGTCCATGGTGCCCTTGAGGTCGGCCATGGTCAGGCCCTCGTCCACGGCGAGCAGCTCGACCTGGTGGAAGACCGGGGTGTGCGTCGCGTCGAGCTCGTCGGTGCGGTACACCCGCCCCGGACACACGATGTAGACGGGGGGCTTGCGCTCCAGCAGCGAGCGCGCCTGCACCGGGGAGGTGTGGGTGCGCAGCACGACGCCGGACTCGGTGCCCGAGCCCGCGGCGGAGCCGTTGGTGGACAGGCTCTCGGGCCCCTGGACGAAGAAGGTGTCCTGCATCTGGCGGGCGGGGTGGTCGGGCGTGAAGTTGAGGGCGTCGAAGTTGAACCACTCCGCCTCGACCTCGGGTCCTTCCGCGACCTCGTACCCCATGGCCGTGAAGATGTCCGCGATGCGGTCCATCAGCGTCGTCAGGGGGTGCCGGGCGCCGGAGGGCGCGCGGTCGTAGGGCAGCGTGACGTCCACCGCCTCCTCGACGAGCACCCGCTCGTCACGCTCCGCCTCCAGCTCGACCGTGCGCGACCCGAAGGCCTTGTTCACGGCGCCGCGGGCCTGGCCCACGCGCTTGCCCGCCTCGGCCTTGGCCTGGGGTGGCAGGGCGCCGATCTCGCGGTTGGCGAGCGCCAGGGGCGAGCGGTCGCCCATGTGCGCGGTCTTCGCCTCCCGCAGCGCGTCGAGGTCGCCGGCGGACGCGAAGGCGGCGAGCGCCTCGTCCCGCATGCGCTCGATCTCTTCCGGTTTCAGTGCCTCGACCTCGACAGGGTCGTACGACTTGTTCGGTGCCGACATCTCTTCCCGTACTTCCGGTGGCTGGCTGGTGGTCCCCGACGACTTGATCGACCTGATCGACACAAGGACACAAAGGTGCCAAAGGTCGAGTCTAAAGGCCGTCGGGGGTGAAGGAGCCCGTGGGCCGCCTGCCGAGACGCTCCGCAGTGTTACTGCGTGAGGTAGGCCGGGGCACTCACGGGCAGAATAAATCGGAACTCGGCTCCGCCGCCGGGCCCGCGGCCGACCGCGATGGTGCCGCCGTGGGCCTCCACGATGCCCTTGACGATGTACAGGCCCAGGCCGGTGCCGCCGCGCTTGCTCCCCCGCCAGAAGCGGGTGAAGACGCGGCCCATCGACTCCTCCGGGATCCCGGGGCCTTCGTCGGACACGGTGACGGCTGTTCCCTTCTCGTGCGGCGCCACGTCGATGGTGACCGTTCCCTCACCGTGCCGCACCGCATTTTCGAGGAGGTTGCCGAGGATCTGGTCGATCTTGTCCGGGTCGGCCCACAGATCGGGGAGCGGACGGCAGACGCTGACGAGGAACCGCTCGGGGGCCTGCCCGTTCGCGGTCAGCGCCTGGACGTGGCGGGCGACGGCGGTGCCGATGTCGACCGGCTGTCGGCGCACCTCCAGACGGCCGGAGTCGATGCGGGAGATGTCGAGGAGCTCGGCGATGAGCCGGGTGACGCGGTTGGCGTCGGCGTCGACGGTCTCCAGCATCAGCCGCTTCTGGTCGTCGGTGAACCGCTCCCATTTGGCGAGCAGGGTCGCCGTGAAGCCCTTGACGGAGGTCAGGGGGGAGCGCAGTTCGTGCGCGACGGTGGCGATCAGCTCGGCGTGGCTGCGCTCGGTGCGGCGGCGGGCCTCGGTGCCGCGCAGGGTGATGACGAGGCGGCGCAACGGGCCGGTGGGGTGCGTGCGCACGTAGCGGGCGGAGACGAGCACCTCGCGGCCGCCGGGCAGCAGCAAGTTGCGCTCGGGCTGGCCCCGCCGGGTGGCCAGGCCTCCGTACGGGTCGGTCAGCGCCCACCAGCGGCGGCCTTCGAGGTCCTCCAGCGGCAGGGCGCTGTCGATACGGGTGCCCAGCGCCCGTGCGGGGTCGGTGGCGGTCATCCGGGCCGCGGCCAGGTTGAAGCAGATGACCCGCCCGGAGGCGTCGGCGACGACGAGCCCGTCGGGCAGGTCGTCGGGGTCGATGCCGCCCCCCAGCCGCTCGCCGGCGGCGTCGCCGGGCCCCGGACCGACGGGGACGCCCGGGCCGGGGGCCCCGGACGCGGCCCCGGCGTCGTACGGCGGTCGCGGCGCGGGCGGGCTGTCCGGGACGGGCGTACGGGCCGCCGCGCGGGACTGCCCCGCTCCGGAGCCCGGCCCGTCGGCGGCCTCGGCCTCGGCCTCGGGGGCGGGACGGGCGGGACCCGACTGGGGCGGGACTCCGGCCAGGGCGGCTCGGACGTCCGGGAGACGCTCGGCGGCGGGGCCGGTGGTCCGGCCGGCCTGCGGCGAGCTGTTCGTACCGACGGTCATGTCCCCGTACCCCACATCTCCGAGTAGCGCAGTGGGCCCCCGGGCCGCCACATTACTAGCTGGGGGTCACGGAGCGGCACCCTCCGGGCGCCCGCTGTGCACGCGCGGAGGCGTAGAGGCACACGGCGGCGGCCGTCGCGAGGTTCAGGCTCTCGGCCCTGCCGTGGATCGGGACCCGCACCACGGCGTCCGCCAGCGCCCGGGTCTCCTCCGGCAGGCCCCAGGCCTCGTTGCCGAAGACCCAGGCCGAGGGGGTGCCCATGGTGCCCGCGTCGAGCTCGGCGTCGAGGTCGTCCTCGCCGGCCCCGTCGGCCGCGAGGATCCGTACGCCGGCTGCCCGGAGCCCTTCGACGGCCTGCTCCACCGGGACACCGACGGCCACCGGCAGGTGGAAGAGGGAACCGACGGAGGCGCGTACGGACTTGGGGTTGTACAGGTCGACCGAGGCGTCGGTCAGCACCACCGCGTCCGCGCCGGCGGCGTCCGCGCAGCGCAGGACGGTACCGGCGTTGCCCGGGTCGCGGACGTGCGCGAGGACGGCGACGAGCCTCGGCCGGGCCGCCAGGATCTCCTCGAAGGGGGAGTCCAGGAAGTGGCAGACGCCGACGAGGCCCTGCGGGGTGACCGTCTGGGACACCTCGGCGAGGACCTCGTCGCCCGCGTAGTGCACCCGGGCACCGGCGGCCAGCGCGGCGTCGATGATGTCCGCGTAGCGCTCGGCGGCATCGACGGTCGCGAACAGCTCGATCAGGGTGCTCCCGCCCGTGGCCCCGCGGTGCTCGGCGGCCTCGCGGACGGCTTGCGGACCCTCGGCGATGAACCGGCGCTCCTTGGTGCGGAAGTTGCGCCGCGCCAGTCGCCTGGCGGCGGCCACCCGCGGGGATCGGGGGGAGATCAGCTCGGCGGGGGTGCCCATGGTGTCTGCGGTTCTCTCTCGGGTCCTGGTGCGGAGGGGAAAGCACACGGACCCGCAGGCGAATGCCTGCGGGTCCGTGGGGGCCGGCCCCGTGACTGCCGGGCCGGCTGGCCCCTAGGCGGCGGCCTTGGGGGCGTTGACGTCGGCCGGAAGCGCCTTCTGCGCGACCTCGACGAGCGCGGCGAACGCGTTGGCGTCGTTGACGGCCAGCTCCGCGAGGATCTTGCGGTCCACCTCGATGTTGGCGGCCTTCAGACCCTGGATGAGGCGGTTGTACGTCATGCCGTTCTGGCGGGCAGCGGCGTTGATGCGCTGGATCCACAGCTGACGGAAGTCGCCCTTGCGCTTCTTGCGGTCGTTGAAGTTGTAGACCAGCGAGTGGGTGACCTGCTCCTTGGCCTTGCGGTACAGGCGCGAACGCTGACCGCGGTAGCCGGAGGCCGCCTCGAGGATCGCCCGGCGCTTCTTGTGGGCGTTTACTGCCCGCTTGACGCGTGCCACTTTTTAACTCCTTGTAGCGGGGCCGTGGTTGTCTTCACACGACCCGAATTCGATGGGGTCCCGGTCTTGACGTCCCGCTCCCGGGAGGGGAGCGGAGGACGTCACTTGCCGAGAAGCTTCTTGATCTTCGCGGCGTCGCCGGGGGCCATCTCCGCGGTGCCGGTCAGGCGGCGGGTGACACGGGACGACTTGTGCTCGAGCAGGTGGCGCTTGCCGGCGCGCTCACGGAGCACCTTGCCGGAGCCGGTGATCTTGAAGCGCTTCTTGGAACCGCTGTGCGTCTTGTTCTTCGGCATAGCGCCGTTGTCTCCTCGTCGGTGGCGCTCCCACCGGTCCGCTGCGGACCGGCTCCGGGAGCGTCATGTCGTGTTGGTGATCCGAGACGGGCCGCCCCGGAATCAGGCCTGGGTGTTCGCCTCGTCGGCGGGCGCCTCGCCGGCACCTGCCTCGTCGGTGGCAGCCTCGGTGACCTCGGCGGCCTCGGTCTCCTGCGCCTCGGGCGCGGCGTCCTCGGAAGGAGCCTCGTCGTCGGTGTAGGACACGCCGTCTTCGGTGTAGGCGACGCCCTGGCGCTCGGCCTTGCGGGCGGCCTGCGCCTCGCGGGCCTCGGCCATGGCCTCGGTCTTCTTCTTGTGCGGACCGAGAACCATGATCATGTTTCGGCCGTCCTGCTTCGGGTTCGACTCGATGAACCCGAGGTCCTCGACGTCCGAAGCCAGACGCTGCAGCAGCCGGAAGCCGAGTTCCGGCCTGGACTGCTCGCGACCGCGGAACATGATCGTGATCTTGACCTTGTCGCCCTGCTTGAGGAACCGGACGACGTGACCCTTCTTGGTGTCATAGTCGTGCGGGTCGATCTTCGGCCGGAGCTTCATTTCCTTGATGACCGTGTGCGCCTGGTTCTTGCGCGCCTCACGGGCCTTCATGGCCGACTCGTACTTGAACTTGCCGTAGTCCATGAGCTTGCAGACCGGCGGGCGTGCGGACGCCGCGACCTCGACCAGGTCGAGGTCGTACTCCTGCGCGAGCTCAAGCGCCTTCGCAAGCGGCACGATGCCGACCTGCTCGCCGCTGGGACCGACAAGCCGTACCTCGGGAACGCGAATCCGGTCGTTGATGCGGGGCTCGGTGCTGATGGATCCTCCTCGGTAGCACCACACGGCTGCCTGGCAGACAGCCGCTGACGTGTATGTCCGTCAGACCTACCGCGGCGGGAGAATGAAAAAAGCCCCGCCGGGCACAGGCAGGGGCTCCAGAACAACCGGAGCACCGCCGCGTGCGAACCGCGGGGCGCAACATCGGGCAGCTTTCCATCGTCCGTACGGAACGATGGATACCACCTGACCGGATGACCCGACACCCCGGAGGGCTGTCAGGTGGGAGAACGGAGCCTCCACTTGTGGGCCGGGCACAGCTGTGTCCGGCCGGTCGAAGTACATACTAGCACCCGCGTGGCAAGCCCGCCGCACGGCATATCGTGGGCCACATGACTGACGCGACCCCCTCCCACGACCCCGCTGCCGACGCCTCCCCCGACTACGACGCCATGACCCGCGACATCGCGGACGTCCCCGCGGTCGAGGTGATCACCACGGTGGCCGTACACCTGCTGAGCGCCGCGGCGGTCAATCTGGGCCTGGACAAGCCGGACTCCGAGCACAAGGACCTCGACGAGGCCCGCAAGCTGATCACGGCCCTGGCCGGTCTGGTCACGGCGAGCGCCACCGAGATCAGTTCCTTCCACGCCGCTCCGCTGCGGGACGGCCTGAAGTCCCTCCAGCTCGCCTTCCGCGAGGCCTCGATCGTCCCGGACGAGCCGGGGCAGGGTCCGGGCGAGAAGTTCACCGGCCCGGTCTTCGGCTGAGCCCCGCACCACTTCGTACGGCCACGGCCGGCGCGGCCCCGAGGGGGCGCGCCGGCCGTCTTCGTACCGTCGTGCGCCGTGCGCGGGCGGGCGGCGGCGGTCAGCGGCTGAACAGCGCCTCGCCGGACGGAGCCGGGGCGTCCCCGGGGAGCAGCGCCAGGTCCAGCCCCCGCACCAGCCGGGCCCGCAGCGTCTCGTCCGCCGCGAGGGCCTCGGCGAGCCGCCGGGCCGCCGCGGGGGCCTGCCCGGTCCCACCGGCCAGGACGACGGCGAGGGTGCCGTCGGCTCCCGCCGCGGCCGGGCCCAGGTGGGCCCGCAGTACGTCGGGTTCCGCCGCGACGGCGGCCCGTACGGCCTCCCGTACGGCGGGATCGGCCAGCGGGTCCGCGTCCGTGCGGCCCTCGGCGAGCGCGAGCAGCGCGGGGCCGGTCAGCTGGTAGGCGACCGGCCCGGCCAGGTCCAGGACCACGGTGTCGGCCTTCTCGTGCGCGGCGGCGGCGAGGGCCTGGTGCAGCGGCACGGCCACCGGCCGGGCGGCCGGGTCCCAGAGCGCCAGGGAGGCGGTCGAGGTGAAGGCGGGCAGCGCCCGGCGGTCGCCGGCCCGCAGGGTGGGGACGGCCATGTCGCTGGTCTTCTCGCGCTTCAGGCCCGTCTCGGGGTCCGTCTCCACCTCGCCGAGGACGGCGACGACGGGGACCAGCAGGCGGGCGCCCTTGAGGGCGGCCAGCACCTCGGGCTCCTTGGCCCGGTCCTCGGCCCAGGCGGCCAGGGCCGCGGTCAGCCGGGGATCGGCGGAGCCGTCGTCGTCGGAGAAGCCCGGGTCGGGAATGTTCTTGTTCGCCATGTTCGCCACAGTTACCCGACCCTACTGTGCCGCGTACCGATCCCCGCCCCGGCCCCGGCCCCGGGCGGCCCGCCGCGGGCGTCGTGCCAGCACGGCGGCCAGCGCGAGCAGCGCCGCCCCGGCGAGCGCGGCCTGCGGCGCCCCGAACCGGGCCTCGCGCTCGGGCGGGCGGGCCGGTTCGGGCCCGGAGCCGAAGTAGGGGCGCTCGGCCGGGGCGGGTGCGGGCACCGGCGCCTCCGGCAGCATCGCCTCGGCCACCTGGAGCGCGGCGACGGGATCGACCGTGCCGTGGCCACGGGCGTCGTCGCGGCCACCGGCCGGGGAGTCCGAGGCGGTGTCCTCCAGCAGCTTCTTGACCTGGGCCGGGGAGAGGTCCGGGTGGGCGGCCCGGACCAGGGCCACCGAGCCGGAGACGAAGGCCGCCGCCGCGCTGGTGCCCCAGCCCTCGTAGTACGACCGGTCGGGGTCGGCGATCACCACGTCCACGCCGGGGGCGCTGACGGTGGCGTACCAGTTCCGCGTGGAGAAGGCGGCCTTGCGGCCCCGGCGGTCGACGGCGGTCACCGCGATCACGCCGGGGTAGGCGGCGGGGTAGGAGACGCGGTCGCCGCTCTCGCCGCCGTTGCCCGCGGAGGCGACGACGACCACGCCTTTGGCGAGGGCGTACTGGACGGCCTCGTCCTCCCCCGCCTCGTGGTGCGCGGAGTCGCTGTCGTCGCCGAGCGACAGGTTGATCACGTCCGCCCCGTGGTCGGCGGCCCAGCGGATGCCTTCGGCGAGGGCGCCGCCCTTGCTCTCGCGGGCCTGGGCGCGGCCCGGGTCGCCCTCCTCCAGGATCACCCGGACCGGCAGGATCTTCGCCTGCGGGGCGATGCCGAGGACGCCCCGGCCTCGGCTGGGACCGTGGCCGTGCCCGGCGATGATGCCGGCCATGGCGGTGCCGTGGCGGGCCCAGGAGCGGTCGCCCCGGCCCGCGCCCATGCCGACGAGGTCGGTGCCGGCGAGGACCTGGCCCGCGAGGTCGGGGTGGGCGTCGTCGACCCCGGTGTCCAGGACGGCGACGGTGACGCCGTCGCCCCGGGTGGTCCCCCAGGCTTCCTCGGCGCGCAGGGCCAGCAGGCCCCACTGGCGGTCCCGGACGGTGTCGGCGGCGGCCGGGGGCGCGACGGCCGCGGAGACGAGGAGCGCCGCGGCGGTCAGGGCGGCGGCGGCCGGCGCGAGCGCCCGGGCCGGGCGGCGGCGGGTCATCGGGCGGGCTCCGGGGCGGCGGGCGGGGCGGCGAGCGCCCGCAGGGCGGCTTCGATCCGGTCCGCGACGGCCTCGGCCTCGTGGCCGAGGCCCGCTTGGGCGACGGCTCCGGTGGCGTCCTTCTCCACCGCCTCCTCCGCGGGGCGGGGCGCGTCCACGGCGCGGCCGTCGCCGAAGGCGGAGACGGTGTAGACGGCGACGGGGGCCTCGGGCAGCACGGCGACGCTCCAGGCCGCGCGCTGGGCGTCGGTGAACCCGTACGCGGGCGGGGCGGTGAGGCGCGTGGCGGCCGCGGCCATCGCGGCGGCGTCGGCGGGGGTGAACACCATGCCGACCGCGACCAGGGAGGAGCGGGTGGCGTCGGTGTAGGTGGCGCGCAGCACGCGGGTGCAGCCGGTGGCCGCCAGCCGGTCGCGCCACTCGGCGGACAGGGCGCCCGCGCAGTCGGCGTCGGGGGCGACGGCGATCCGGGTCCAGGTGCGGTCGGCGCCGCCGGGTCCGGCGTCGGGGCCGGCCAGGACGGTGGGGAAGAGGCTGTCCACGGGGGCGGTGTGCCACAGGGACCCGGCCGCCCGGTAGGCGGCGTCGGGCGGCAGCGGCCGGTGGGCGGCGCGGTGTTCGGCCCAGACGGCGGCCGCGGCGCCGCCGGTGAGGCCGGTGCCGAGGAGGCCGCACAGTGCGGCGGCGAGGACGCGTCCGGGGTGGCGGCGCGGGCGGGCTTCGGGGAGCGGGAGCGGCTCGGGCTCGCCCGGCAGCTCGGTCCGCGGTGTCGTCGTGGTCATCCGGCGGCTCCGCCCCCCGTTCCGTACGGCTGCCTGCCCGTACTCTACGGCTCCTCCCGGCGGGGCGCGGGCCCGGGTCTCCGGCGACCCGGGCGGGGCGGGGGCGGCGGGGCGGGGCCGGGCCGGGCCGGAACGATGGGGCGGGAGACGGCCCCGGGGGCCGGAACGACAGCACGGAGACGGGCCGCGAGGCCGGAAACCGCACGGGAGACGAGCCGCGAGGCCGGAACGACAGGACGGGACAGGGATCCCGAGGCCGGAACGGCGGGACGGGCTACGGGCCGGCGATGAGGCGAGGGACGGGCGGCGGGCGGGGGCGGCGGGGGCGGGTCGCCGCGGTGCGGGCGGTGGCGCGGGTACGGGTGCCCTCGACCCCTACCCACCGGTAGTGCGGTCTGGCAAGCTGCCGCCCATGAACTCCCCCGCCGCCGACCGGGCCCGGTACGACCGGGCGACCGCGCACCTCGACGCGCCGCTGGCCGTCGTGGACCTCGACGCGTTCGACGCCAACGCCGACGACCTCGTGCGCCGGGCCGGCGGGAAGCCGGTCCGGGTGGCCAGCAAGTCCGTCCGGTGCCGGGCCCTCCTCGAACGGGTGCTGGAGCGGCCCGGGTTCGCCGGGATCATGTCGTACACCCTCGCCGAGTCGGTCTGGCTGGCCCGCTCCGGGTTCGAGGACGTGCTGCTGGCCTACCCGTCCGCGGACCGGGCCGGTTTCGCCGAGCTGGCCGGCGACCCGAAGCTCGCCGCGGCGATCACCGTCATGGTCGACGACCCGGCCCAGCTGGACCTGGTCGACCGGTCCCGTGACGGCGGGACCCAGGAGGTCAGGGTCTGCCTGGAACTGGACACGGCCCTGCACCTGCTCGGCGGCCGGATCCGGGTCGGAGCCCGGCGTTCGCCGCTGCGCGAGCCGGAGCAACTGGCCGCGCTGGCCCGTACGGTCTCGGCCCGGCCCGGCTTCCGGGTGGTGGGGCTGATGGGGTACGAGGGCCACGTGGCCGGGGTCGGTGACGCGCTGGCCGGGCGTCCGCTGCGCTCCCGGGCCGTCCGGCTGATGCAGGGTGCGGCCCGCAGGGAGCTCGCCGCCCGGCGCGCGGAGACCGTACGGGCCGTCCGCGCGGTGGTCCCGGACCTGGAGTTCGTCAACGGCGGCGGGACCGGCAGCGTGCAGCAGACCGCCGCCGAGGACGCGGTGACGGAGATCGCGGCCGGGTCCGGACTGTACGTGCCGCGCCTGTTCGACAACTACACCTCGTTCCGCGGGCGTCCGGCGGCGCTGTTCGCCCAGCCCGTGGTCCGGCGGCCCGGCGTCGGCGTGGTCACGGTGCTCGGCGGAGGCTACCCGGCCTCCGGCGCGGCGGGCGCGGACCGGCTGCCCGTCCCGTACCTGCCGCAGGGGCTGCGCTACGACCCGCAGGAGGGCGCGGGCGAGGTGCAGACCCCGCTGCTCGGCAGCCCGGCCGACGACCTGCTGATCGGCGACCGGGTCTGGTTCCGGCACGCCAAGGCCGGGGAGCTGTGCGAGCGCTTCGACACGCTGCACCTGATCGAGGGCGACCGGGTGACGGCCACCGCCCCGACGTACCGCGGCGAGGGCCGCACCTTCCTCTAGCCGGGCCCCGCGGGGACGGGCGGGGGGCGGCGGTCAGTCCCGCGCGTACACGGAGTCGGTCTGGTCGGGGATGACGGTCGCGTCGTCCCGGCGGACCGGGCGCGGTGTGCCGTCGTGGTCGACGTAGCCGGTGGTGGCGCACGGGTAGGGGCCGGTCTTCTGCTTCTTGGGTTCGATGAACATCGGGTTCACGATCCACGTGCCGTCGCTGTCGTCGTACGCCCGGCACATCAGCTCGTTCTTGTTGCGGTTCACCACGAGCCGCAGGGCGGTCGCGTCGCGCAGGAACGAGATGTCGGTGTCCGAGTCTCCCGCGGCGAACACCTGGCGGCGGGCGGGCGGCTGGACCTGCTCGGCGGCCGGGCCGCGGACTCCGAAGACCTCCTGGTTGATCCAGCAGCGCTTGCCGTCGATGTACGTGATCATCGTGTCGGCGCCGTCCCGGACCGACCCGCAGCCCTTCAGGTGGGCGGTGAGCCGCCCGTCGCGCGCGGTGGTGTTGCGGATGCCGATGACGTGGCCGGCGTCGATCCCGACGCCCCGCGCCCAGACCTCGACGACCGGCTGGGGTGAGGCCGAGCTGATCCAGACGTCGAAGCCGGCCTTGTGCAGACTCGCGACCAGGTCCTTCTGCTGGTCGTAGTAGCGGACCCAGCCGGTGGCGGTGCCGCTGCCGACCCGCTGGACGGCGCCGACCGGCGCGGCGAGGTTCTCCGTACGGGCGGCCGCGGCGAACCCCCGTACCTCGCGGGCGGTCCAGCCCTGCGTCAGCTGCGCGAGCCAGGCGTAGCCGGGCTCGGTGGTGCGGCGGTCCCAGCCGGCGAAGGCGGATGCCCCGGCCCGGGTCGCGGAGGTGCCGTAGACGGCGTTGACCTCGTCGGCGCAGCGGTCGGCCGCGGGGGTGCCGGCGCCGGTGGGCAGCGGGGCGCCGGGGCGGGCGAGGCCGCCGCAGGCGTCGGCCAGGGCGCCGGCGGCGGCGGGGGTCAGGAAGCGGCTGGTCGTGGACCAGTCGCCGCGGGCGGGCTGGCGGATCTTCCCGTTGCGCAGCAGCCAGAACATGGTGGCGTCGCCGACGTCGTTCTTGACGACGGTGTTGTCCCAGTCGAAGACGGCGACGGGCTGGGCCCGGCCGGGCCGGTGCGGGGCGCAGCGGCCGTACGCGTCGATGAGCCGCTGGAGGCGGGCCTGGTTGCCGCCGTACCAGCCGGCCTTGAGCTGCGGGGTGGGGCACGGGGTGCCGGGGCGGCCCGCCGGGGCGGCCGGGCCCGCGGCGACGAGGGTGCCGGCGGCCAGCACGGCCGCGGCGACGGCTCGGAACCGCCGGGTGCTGCTGGGTCGGGTCACTGGGTGGACACTCCTGTTTCCTCTTCCTACGAAGATCGTCGCGGGTGGTGGAGCACGGCAGCCGGGCGTCGTCGCGACGCCCGGCTGCCGGGAGGGTGCGGTCCAGGTGACCGGTGGGGAGGGCCCGCCGGCCGGGCCGGCTACAGGGGGGTGACGTACGCGCCGGAGATGCCGCCGTCGACGACGAAGTCGGCGGCGTTGACGAAGGAGGAGTCGTCGCTGGCGAGGAACGCGACGGCGGCGGCGATCTCCTCGGCCTCGGCGAAACGTCCGACGGGGATGTGGACGAGGCGGCGGGCGGCGCGCTCGGGGTCGCTGGCGAACAGCTCGCGCAGGAGCGGGGTGTTGACGGGCCCCGGGCACAGGGCGTTGACGCGGATGCCCTCGCGGGCGAACTGCACGCCGAGCTCGCGGGACATGGCCAGGACGCCGCCCTTGGAGGCGGTGTAGGAGATCTGCGAGGTGGCGGCGCCCATGAGGGCCACGAAGGACGCGGTGTTGATGATGGATCCGCGCCGCTGGGCCTGCATGTAGGGGAGGGCGGCCTTGCAGCACAGGTAGACGGACGTGAGGTTGACGTCCTGGACGCGCTTCCAGGCGTCGAGCTCGGTGAGGAGGATCGAGTCGTCGTCGGCGGGTGAGATGCCCGCGTTGTTGAAGGCGATGTCGACGGAGCCGTAGGTGTCGAAGGCCGTCTTGAAGAGGGCGTCGACCTGCTCCTTGTCGGTGACGTCCACCTGGACGAAGAGGCCGGCGACCTCTTCGGCGGCGGCCTTGCCCGCGACCGGGTCGACGTCGGCGCAGACGACGTTGGCGCCTTCGGACGCGAGCCGGCGGGCCGCGGCCAGACCGATGCCGCTGCCGGCTCCGGTGATGACGGCGGTGCGGCCGACGAGGCGGCGGCAGATGATCTCTTCGGTGCGGTCGGTCATGGGGTTCAGGCCTCCGTGCTGATGAAGACGTTCTTGGTCTCGGTGAAAGCGGTGAGGGCGTCGGGGCCGAGCTCGCGGCCGAGGCCGGACTGCTTGTAGCCGCCGAAGGGGGTCGAGTAGCGGACGCTGGAGTGGGAGTTGACGGACAGGTTGCCCGCGGCGACGGCGCGCGAGACGCGCAGCGCGCGGCCGATGTCGCGGGTCCACAGGGAACCGGAGAGGCCGTACTCGGTCGCGTTCGCCAGGCGTACGGCGTCCTCCTCGTCCTCGAAGGGGAGGACGACGGCGACCGGGCCGAAGACCTCGTCGGTGGCTACGGGCGCCGTGGGGCCGGCGCCGGTGACCAGGGTCGGCGGGTACCAGAAGCCGGGGCCCTCGGGAGCCGTGCCGCGGACCGTGGTGAGGTCGTCGGTGACGTAGGACCGGACCCGCTCCAGCTGCGCCCGCGAGATGAGCGGTCCCATCTGGGTCTTCTCGTCGGCCGGGTCGCCGACGACGACGCTCTCGATGCCCGGGGCGAGCAGCTCCAGGAACCGGTCGTAGGCGGAGCGCTGGACGAGGATGCGCGTACGGGCGCAGCAGTCCTGGCCGGTGTTGTCGAGGAAGGCCATCGGGGCGGCGGCGGCCGCCGCTTCGAGGTCGGCGTCGGCGAAGACGATGTTGGGGCTCTTGCCGCCTAGTTCGAGGGTCACCCGCTTCACCCGGTCGGCGCACTTGGCCATGATCTGCTTGCCGACGCGGGTGGAGCCGGTGAAGACGATCTTCGCCACGCCGGGGTGTTCGACGAGCGCGTCGCCCGCGACCGCGCCGCGGCCGGGGAGCACCTGGAAGAGGTGCTCGGGGATCCCGGCCTCGAGGGCGAGTTCGGCGAGCCGCAGGGCCGTGAGCGGGGTGGTCTCGGCGGGCTTGAGGATGACGGCGTTGCCGGCGGCGAGCGCCGGGGCGAGGCCCCAGGCGGCGATCGGCATCGGGAAGTTCCAGGGGGCGATCACGCCGATGACGCCGAGGGGTTCGAGGAAGGTGACGTCGATGCCGCCGGCGACGGGGATCTGGCGGCCGGAGAGCCGCTCCACTCCGCCGGCGGCGAAGTCGAGGAGGTCGCGCACGTTGCCGGCTTCCCAGCGGGCGTTGCCGATGGTGTGGCCGGCCTCGCGGACCTCCAGCAGGGCCAGTTCCCCGAGGTGGCCGTCGACGACCGCGGCGAAGCGGCGCAGCAGCCGGGCCCGGTCGGCGGGGGCGGCCGCGGCCCAGTGGCGCTGGGCCGCGGCGGCCCGGGTGACGGCGGCGTCGACGTCGTCCCGTGTGGCGGCCGGGACGGTGGCGACGACTTCCTCGGTGGCCGGATTCAGGACTTCCAGCACATCGGACACGTGGTGCCTCACAGACTTTCGGTTCGGTGGCGTCGACGGGGCGGCGTCGGGGGGCGCCGTCGGCGGGGCGCCGTCGGCGGGACGGGCGGCGGGCCGGGCTGGCGGGCGGGGCGGCGACCGACGGGCTACAGGCGCTCGAAGGAGCGGCGCAGTTCCCAGTCGGTCACGGCGGAGTCGAAGGCGTCGAGTTCGACCCGGGCCATGTTCCGGTAGTGGGCGACGACCTCGGGGCCGAAGGCGGCCTTGGCGATCTCGCTGTTCTCCCAGAGCTCGGCGGCTTCGCGCAGGGTCGTGGGGACGTGGGCGTAGTCGCCGGTGTAGGCGTTGCCCGCGCACGCCTCGGGGAGTTCCAGCCGGTGTTCGATGCCGTAGAGGCCGGCCGCGACCAGGCCCGCGACCGCGAGGTACGGGTTGACGTCCCCGCCGGGCAGGCGGTTCTCGAAGCGCATGGAACGGCCGTGGCCGACCACGCGCAGGGCACAGGTCCGGTTGTCCACGCCCCAGGCGACGGCGGTCGGGGCGAAGGATCCCGGCCGGAAGCGCTTGTACGAATTGATGTTGGGGGCGTAGAGAAGGGAGAAGTCGCGCAGCGCGGCCAGCTGGCCGGCCAGGAAGTGGCGCATCACCGGTGACATTCCGCCGTGGTCGTCCGGTCCGTCCCCGGCCATGGCGTTGCGTCCGTCGGAGTCGCCCAGCGAGAGGTGGATGTGACAGGAGTTGCCCTCGCGCTCGTCGTACTTGGCCATGAAGGTGAGCGAGACGCCTTCCTGGGCGGCGATCTCCTTCGCTCCGGTCTTGTAGACGGCGTGCTGGTCGCAGGTGGTGAGCGCTTCGTCGTAGCGGAAGGCGATCTCGTGCTGCCCGAGGTTGCACTCCCCCTTGGCCGACTCGACGACCAGTCCCGCGGCCTGCATCTCGTTGCGGATGCGCCGCAGCAGCGGCTCGACGCGGCCGGTTCCGAGGACGGAGTAGTCGATGTTGTACTGGTTGACGGGGGTCAGCTCCCGGTAGTTGGCGTTCCAGGCCTGCTCGTAGGTGTCCTGGAAGACCATGAACTCCAGCTCCGTGCCGACCATCGCGGTGTACCCGTGCTCGGCGAGGCGCTCCAGCTGACGGCGCAGGATCTGCCGGGGGGCGGCGACGACGGGCGAGCCGTCGCTCCAGGCCAGGTCGGCGACGAGGAAGGCACTGCCGGGGTTCCAGGGGAGGCGGCGCAGGGTGGCGAGGTCGGGGTGCATCGCGAAGTCGCCGTAGCCCCGGTCCCAGGAGGACATCTCGTAGCCGTCGACGGTGTTCATGTCGGTGTCGACGGCGAGGAGGTAGTTGCAGCCCTCCGTACCGTGTTCGAGGACCTCGTCGAGGAAGAACGGTGCGGCGAACCGCTTCCCCTGGAGGCGCCCCTGCATGTCGGGGAAGGCCATGACGACGGTGTCGATCTCGCCGCTGGCCACGAGCGAGCGGAGCTCTTCGGGCGTCAGCGGCGGCGTGCGGTCTACCACGGGAATCTCTCCTTCGGTGAGCCGAGAAGGCCTAAGGTATTGAATAGAACCATTGCTTGGGAAGGGGAGGGGCCGAGATGACCGACACGGCGAGCGAGGGCGGGGCCGTCGCCCGGCTGAATCCCGTGCTGCGGCAGGTGCGGGCCGGCAACGGCTTCGAGGAGGCGCTGGAGCAGATCCTCCAGGTCGTCCGGCTCGGCCTGGTGCCGGGCGGCGAACGGCTGCCGCCGGAACGCGAACTGGCCGAGCGGATGGGGATCAGCCGGGTCACGCTGCGCGAGGTGCTGAAGGTGCTGCAGGACCAGGGACTCGTGGAGGCCCGCAGGGGACGGTACGGCGGAACCTTCGTCCTGCCCCGTCCCGACACCCCGGCGGGCGGCACCGAGGAGGAACTGCGCCGGCGCGTCGCGGGGGTGGACATCGAGGACGCGCTGCGGTTCCGCGAGGTCCTGGAGGTGGGGGCGGCCGGACTGTGCGCCGCGCACGGCCTGACCGAGGAGGGGACCGAGCGGTTGCTCGGCGCGCTGGCCGCGACCCACGACGCCCCGCTCGCCGACTACCGGCGCCAGGACACCCTCTTCCACCTGACCCTGTGCGAACTGGCCGGGTCCGCCACCCTGACGGCCCAGTACGCGGCGGTCCGGGCGACCGTGAACGACCTGCTGGACTGCATCCCGCTGCTGGTGCGCAACCTGGAGCACTCGCAGCAGCAGCACACCGCGCTGGTGGAGTCGGTCCTGGAGCGGGACGCCGACGGGGCCCGCGCGACGATGCGCGAGCACTGCTGCGGCACCGCGGCGCTCCTGCGGGGGTTCCTGGCCTGATCCCGCCCCCGGGTGGCGCGTTGGCGGCGGATCTCCGGAGGCGCATCGGAGAGGCATTCGTTACGTCCGTTTAACGCAGAGGTCTTGCGCACTCGCCCCGACTGCGGCAAAGGTACGCCCCACAACCATTGCCCCGAGGCAGGAGCGCACGATGGCCGACGACATCGAGGCACGGCTGAGAGCCGTGCCCGCACCCACCGATTCCCCCGAGGGGGGCGACGACTACCTGGGGCGCCGCACCCTGCGCCGCGGCAGCGCCGGCTGGCTGCTGCTCACCGGTCTCGGCGTCGCCTACGTCGTGTCCGGCGACTTCTCCGGATGGAACGTCGGCCTGGACAAGGGCGGTTTCGGCGGCCTCGCCATCGCCACCGTCCTGATGGGCGCGATGTACGCCTGTCTGGTCTTCTCGCTCGCCGAGCTGTCCACCATCCTCCCCACGGCGGGCGGCGGCTACGGCTTCGCCCGGCGCGCGCTGGGCCCGTGGGGCGGCTTCCTCACCGGCACCGCCATCCTGATCGAGTACATCCTGGCCCCGGCGGCGATCGTCATCTTCATCGGCGACTACGTCGAGTCCCTCGGACTCTTCGGCCTCACGTCAGGCTGGCCGGTCTACCTCGTCTGCTTCGCGGTCTTCATCGGCGTCCACCTCTGGGGGGTCGGCGAGGCCCTGCGCTTCAGCCTCGTGGTCACCGCCATCGCCGTCGCCGCCCTGCTGATCTTCGCGGTGGGCGCCTTCACCGAGTTCGACGCGGCCGGCCTGAACGACATCCCCGTCGACGCGGAGGCCTTCGGTTCGAACTCCTGGCTGCCGATGGGCCTCCTGGGCATCTGGGCCGCGTTCCCCTTCGGCATGTGGTTCTTCCTCGGGGTGGAGGGCGTGCCGCTGGCGGCGGAGGAGGCCAAGGACCCGGTCCGCTCCATGCCGAGGGCGCTGTCCATCTCCATGGGCGTCCTCGCGCTGCTGGCGCTGATCACCTTCTTCGCGGCGACCGGCGCACAGGGCGCCGACGCGGTCCGTACGGCCGGCAACCCGCTGGTCGTGGCCCTGGAGGGGGACGGCGGCCCCACCGCGCTGAGCCGCTTCGTCAACTACGCCGGTCTCGCCGGGCTGGTGGCCTCCTTCTTCTCGCTGATCTACGCGGGCTCGCGCCAGCTCTTCGCCCTCTCCCGGGCCGGGTACCTGCCCCGGTTCCTCTCGCTCACCTCGCGGCGCAAGGCCCCCTACCTGGGTCTCGTCATCCCGGGCGTCATCGGCTTCGCCCTGGCCGCGGCCACCGGCGACGGCGCCCGCATGCTCAACATCGCGGTGTTCGGCGCGACCATCTCCTACGCCCTGATGGCCCTCTCGCACATCGTGCTGCGGCGCCGGGAGCCCGGACTGGAGCGTCCGTACCGCACCCCGGGCGGGATCGCGACCTCGTCGGTGGCCTTCGTACTGGCCCTCTCGGCCCTGGTCGCCACCTTCCTCGTGGACAAGGACGCCGCGTTCATCGCACTGGCCGTGTACGCCGTCGCCCTCGCCTACTTCGCCTTCTACAGCCGGCACCACCTGGTGGCCTCGGCTCCCGAGGAGGAGTTCGCCGCCCTCGCCGAAGCGGAGGCGGAACTCGCGCGCGACTGAAATCCTGGCCCCTGACCGACGCCACCACTCCCGTCCCGGAGGTAGAGAACGTGCCCAGGCCGCTCATCGGCATCAGCACCTACGTGGAGGAGTCCACCCGCTACGGCGTGTGGGACCTCCCGACGTCCCTGGTCCCCTCCGGGTACTACGAACTCGTCCAGGCGGCGGGCGGCGCGGCCGTGCTGCTCCCGCCGGACGAGCCCGGGAGGGCCGCGGAGGTGCTGGGCCGGGTGGACGGCCTGGTCGTCGCGGGCGGTCCGGACCTGGACCCGGTCCGTTACGGCGCCGCCCGCGACCCCCGTACGGGCCCCCCGGCGACGGTCCGCGACCGGTGGGAGCTGGCCCTGCTGGACGCCGCGCTGGCGGCGGGCCTGCCGCTGCTGGGGATCTGCCGGGGCATGCAGGCGCTGAACGTGGCACTGGGCGGCACGCTCGTCCAGCACATCGACGGGCACGTCGGCACCCCGGGGGTGATGTCCCGGCACCCGGTCCGCCCCGTGCCGGGCACCCGGTACGCGGCCGCGGTCCCGGAGGAGGCGCAGGTCCCGACGTACCACCACCAGGCCGTCGACCGGCTGGGCCGGGGCCTGGTCGTCTCGGCCGACGCGGTGGACGGCACGGTGGAGGCGATCGAGCTCCCCGGTACGGAGCACTGGGTGCTGGGCGTGCAGTGGCACCCCGAACGGGACCGGGACACCCGCGTGATGGGCGCCCTGGTCGAAGCCGCGGCGACCCGCGCCGCCCTCCGCGCACCGGACCGCGTCCCGGTGGCGTAACGGCCCCCCGGACCACGGCCGATCCGACGGCACCGCGGCTTCGTGGCTCCGGGACTCCGGGACCCCGTGGCTCCGTGGCTCCGTGGCTCCGTGGCTCCGTGGCTCCGGGACCACGGGACTCCGGGACCACGGGACTCCGGGACTCCGGGACCACGGGACTCCGGGACCACGGGACCCCGGGACTCCGGGACCACGGGACTCCATGGCTCCGGGACCCCGTAGCTCCACGGCTCCGGGACCCCGTAGCTCCATGGCTCCGGGACCCCGTGGCTCCGTGGCTCCGTGATCCCGGGACCCCCGGCCCCGGCCACCGGGCCCCGACCGCGGGGCGACGGCCCTCCGCGCCCCCGGCCACCGGAGGCGCACACGCCGGCCAGGTGGCCCCGGCGCGGCTACGGCGCCGGTCGGCGGGTCAGCGACAGGAGGTCCCGCGCCGGGCCCGCCGGTCGGGAGCCCGCGGGCCACACGGCCCGCAGCGCGCGGTCCAGCGGCGCCCCCGCCACCGGCACCTCCACCAGCCGGCGCGCCGCGAGCTCGTCGCCCACCGCCAGCTCCGACAGCACGCACGGCCCGGCCCCGCTCAGCGCCGCCGCCTTCACCGCCGTGGTCGACGCGAGCTCCAGCAGCGGCTCCGCGAGCCCCCCGCACCCGGCCAGGGCCGCGTCCAGCACCTGCCGCGTCCCCGACCCCCGCTCCCGCAGGATCAGCGGGGCCGAGGCGAGTTCGTCCGCCGTCACGCCCTTCGCGCGCCGCGCCCACGCGTGGCCCGGCGCCACCGCCACCACCAGGCGGTCCTGCGCGATCACCGCCGAGTCCAGTCCGTCGGGCACGGTCAGCCCCTCCACGAAGCCGAGGTCCGCCTCGTGCGCGAGCACCCGCTCGGCGACCACGGCCGAGTTTCCGGCGTGCAGGGACACCGCCGTGTCCGGCCGCTGCCCGCGCAGCGCGATCAGCCACCCGGGCAGCAGGTACTCCGCGATGGTCATGCTGGCCGCCACCCGGAGCCGCGAGTCCCGCCGGCCCCGCAGGGCCTGCGCTCCCGCGTCGAAGGCCTCCGCCGCCTCCACGACCCGCCGGGCCCAGTCGGTGACCAGCGCGCCCTCCGCCGTCAGCGTCGAGCCGCGCGGCGACCGGTCGACGAGGGCCACCCCCAGCCGCGTCTCCATCGCCCGGATGCGACTGCTGGCCGCGGGCTGCGTGATGCCCAGCCGCCGGGCCGCCCCGCTCAGGCTGCCGACCCGCGCCACCTCGAGCAGCAGTTCCAGCGCGCCCAGATCCGGCACCCGGTGCGCCAGCGGAACCCACTCCTCATTACCCATAACATCAGTTTATGGCCTCATAGGGAGATGCCCTCTGCCCCCCGGTCCGCGCCCGCCGGACCCTGGAGCCATGGCCACCACCCTCGCGCTCCCCCGCACCACCCGCTCCGAGGCGACCGCCCCCCGGGCCCACGGGGCCCTGCGGAACCTCGGGCCGAACTGGTACGCCTCCGTCATGGGCACGGCGATCATCGCCAACGCCGGCGCGACGCTCCCGTACCAGCTCCCCGGCCAGCGCGTGGCCTGCCAGCTCGTCTGGGCGCTGTCCGCCGCCGCCCTCGCGGTACTGCTCACGGCCCGCGCCGGGCACTGGATCCACCACCGCGACCAAGCCCGTGCCCACCTCCTCGACCCCTCCGTGGCCCCGTTCTACGGCTGTCTGTCCATGGCGCTGCTGGCCGTCGGCGGCGGCACCCTCATCGTCGGCAGGGACCTCATCGGCCTGGACGCGGCCGTCGCCGTGGACGCCGTGCTGTTCAGCGCCGGCACCGCGATCGGCCTACTGATGGCCGTGGCCGTCCCGTACCTGATGGTGGTGCGCCACCAGGTCGAGGCCGCGCAGGCCACCCCCGTCTGGCTGCTCCCCCTCGTCGCCCCCATGGTCTCGGCAGCGCTCGGGCCCCTGCTCGTCCCCCACCTGCCCGCCGGTCAGGCCCGCGAGGCGATGCTGCTGTTCTGCCACGCCCTGTTCGGCGTCAGCCTGCTGGCCACCCTGCTGATGCTCCCCCTGATCTTCGCGCGGCTGGTCTTCAGCGGCCCGCTGCCCCTGCTGCTCACCCCGACCCTGTTCCTGGTCCTGGGCCCCCTCGGCCAGTCCACCACCGCCGTGAACCAGCTCGCCGACGCGGCGCCCGGGGCGATCGGCGCCCCGTACGCGGAGGGCCTCGCCGCCTTCGCGGTCATGTACGGGGTCCCCGTGATGGGGTTCGCGCTGCTGTGGCTGGCCCTCGCCGCGGCCATGCTGGTCCGCGCGGCCCGGCGTGTAATGGGCTTCTCCATGACCTGGTGGGCGCTGACGTTCCCCGTGGGCACCTGCGTCACCGGCGCCGCCGGACTGGCCCGCCACACCGGCCTGACCGCCTTCGCCTGGCTGGCCGCCGCCCTCTTCGCCTGCCTGCTGACCGCCTGGCTGCTCGCGGCCGCCCACACCCTGCGCGCCCTGTTCACCCGCCGCCTGCCGGCCCGCTGACTCCCGCGCCTACGCGGCGCCCGTGAGCCGGTCGCGCTGGATCCGGCGGGCGAGGGCGCGCCGTACGGAGGGGGATCCGGCGGGGGGCGGTCCCTCCGGGGCCGGTCCGCCCGCGGGTGCTCCGGCGAGGGCGTCGAGGCCGCGGGCGATCCGGTCGTAGGCGGCCCGGCAGCCCGTGGGCAGCTCGTCCCGGCGCCGGTCCAGGTCCTCCTCGACGAGACGCCTCAGGTCGTCGACGTTCCGGGGGGTGAAGCGCTGCCTGCCCCGGGCGACCGCGTCGACGAAACGCGTACAGCGGGCGCCGCCGCCGAGGGACTCGGAGATCTCCTCGGCGAGGCCCCAGAGCCGCCCTTCCAGCCAGGGGCCGTCGGGCTGGTCGAGCCAGAGCCCGGCCGGGGGCGGCGGATCGCCCTCCCGGTACTTCGCGACCTGCTTGGAAACGGCGGGCTGGCTCATGTCCGTGAGCCGGGCGATCTTCTCCTGGGTCCACCCGAAGCCCACGAACAGCTGGATCATCTCGCCGCGCAGCCTGCGCATCTCCTCACCCGCGCGGATGACCTCGTTCATCTCGGCGAGCATCCGCCCGGCCTGATCCTCGGTCAGCCCGCCGGGGTTCCGGTACGCGCCCTCATCGCCTGTCATAGCACGGTTATACACCCGGGCCCCCGAACCGCCCCGCGCACCATAACCAGGTTGTACAACCTGGTTATGAATGGCATGATCCGCGCCATGCCCCTCTTCACCGCTCCCGACGGCACCCGCCTCGCCTACCGCGTGACCGGCGCCGGCGACCCCCTCCTCTGCCTCCCGGGAGGCCCCGCGGACTCCCGGTACCTCGGCGACCTCGGCGGCCTGTCCGCCCACCGCCGGCTGATCACCCCGGACCTCCGCGGCACCGGCCGGTCCTCGGTCCCCGACGACCCCGCCTCCTACCGCTGCGACCGGATGGTCGACGACGTCGAGGCGCTGCGGGCCCACCTCGGGCTCCCCCGGACGGACCTGCTGGCGCATTCCGGCGGCACCGACCTGGCGACCCTGTACGCGGCCCGGCACCCGGAGCGCGTCGGCCGGCTCGCCCTGATCACCCCCGGCGCCCGGTCGGTCGGCCTGGCCGCCACCGGGCGGGCGCGGCGGGAACTCGCGCTGCTGCGCGGGGACGAGCCGTGGTTCCCGGCGGCCTTCGCCGCGCTGGAGGCCCTGATCGCGGGTACCGGCGGGGACCGGGAGGCCGTCGCCCCCTTCCTCCACGGCCGGTGGGACGCCGCCGCCCGGCGGCAGCACGCGGCCGGACGGCCGGACAACGCGGAGGCCGTCGCCCGCTTCGCCGCCGAGGGGGCCTTCGACCCGGCCGCGACCCGGGCCGCGTGCGCCGCCTTCGGGGCGCCCGTCCTGCTGCTCGCCGGGGAGTACGACCTGAACAGCCCGCCCGGCACGGTGGCCGGCTTCGCGGAGCTCTTCCCCGACGCCACGCTCGTCGTCCAGCGCGGAGCGGGCCACTACCCGTGGCAGGACGACGCCGGCCGGTTCGTGTCGGCCGTCGCGGCCTTCCTCTCCGGCGAACGGTCCGGGACCTGACGGCCGTCCGCTCAGCGCGCCGCGCTCAGCGCCCGGGCGAACGGTCCGGGACCTGACGGCCGTCCGCTCAGCGCGCCGCGCTCAGCGCCC